>CANRVD010000054.1 GCA_947643145.1 uncultured bacterium
CCGGGTAATCTTATCCTTAAAACATCTGATTTCATTTTCGACCTCCTCTCCTGCCAAAAGTACATCAATTTTCCCTTCCTCCACAGATTTTTTCAGCATATCCAGTTTGGTAAACAACCTCGTCTCAAGCACATTGTGCCCTTTTCGACAAAGGTAATCCGCCAGACTGTTCATATAGCCGTCTCTGTCATATAAAGCAATCCGTATCTTTTTCAACAAACTCCTCCTCTCTCTCCTGTCAGTACCAGCACATATGCCAAAGCCAGCACTGGTGCCAGAATAATCGTACACTCTCCCCCATCTCTTTCCCCGTCGTAATAGGGCATTCCTGACAGTCTCCCTGCCGTCGCATAAAACCAAAGATAACGCAGCCGGCTGATTATCAGATGCTTCCGAATCAACACTGCCACAGAAAGAATACCTGCTAAAACCAGCCATACAACTGCCACCTTGAAAAGATACGAAAGTCCATGCACAGCTCCAATAACAGATAACAGCTTTATGTCTCCTGCTCCCATTGCGTGTATGCAAAAAAGAGGAAACAAAGCCGCAATCGTTATTGCTGCTGCCAAAACACTGAAAAAGATACCACTGCCACCGGACTGCCAGAAATTAAACAGCAACGCTGTTCCCCACCCGGTTAAAATAATACGATTGGGTATTCTTTTCTGCTTCGCATCATAAAAAGCGGCTGCTGCTAAAAGCATTGACAAAACAACTTCTCTCATGAACGGCACCTCCCTTCCAAAAGTGTGCCGCCAATATAACAAAGCTCTTTTTTCCTGTCAAGCCTGCCCTTTTTTGTAACTATTTCACAAAATTTTTCCTATGTCACTGTGAAATAGTACTGTAATCCGTATAGAAGAATAACCCCCCAAATCCCCAAAATTCCTGAAACACCTATTGTAATTTCATTGATATTGACGAACACATTTCCGCCCAGTGATTGAATTGCAGAATTCACAACATAAATAACTACAATGCCTAGAAGGCTTCTTGTCACAAAATTTATAATCACTTTCACCACGTCTACACCCATCGCTGCAAGAAAAACCAAAAAACCACCTATAAACAACACAATAAAAATGGTATTTTCCATTGTATGCCCCCTTATATCTGTCATAATTACACTTGTCTTTTCCCCGTAGCAGAAAATGACAAGCAGTATTTCTTTATAACATTATGCAGCAGTTAAAATTTTCATGCCATTTTTCCGTTCCCTCTTCATTTGCAATCCGCTTTTACCCCAACTAATGTTACAGATTGATATCTTCTTTTAATTAAATAACTCTTTGCATAAATATGGAATTTTTTGTCTATACTTATACTAAACATATTGTATAAATGTTTTGGGAGGGACTAGCCATGAAAATTCTCCGTAAACAACAAAAAGAAAAACTTCCTAAAAAGGAAGTCTTTCTGAAAAAGGCCCTGTTAGACGCACAAAGAAGCCTGCAGGATGCATATGACGGACTTGCCAATGTCAATGAACCCGAACTGATTGACAGCTATATTTATGAATTAAATGCTGCAAATCTTCGGTATCAGGTCATACTGCGTGATTATAAATCCCAGCAGAACCATAAATCTTCAATCTGATACTGGCGGGCGCAGGCTGTCAAATACTCCGTATAAATCCAAAGTTCCATTGCCCCAAGTGCGGCTAGGAATAGAAATACCAGTCCGGTCTGCTCCACGAATCAAATATTTCTTTGCCTTCATAGTATCCATTGAAATATCATTCCCCTTGATAAACGCCCACTCAGCAAGCAATGCAGATGCACCTGTAGAAATTGCCGCAGCCTGGCTGGAACCACTTTGAAAATCAAAACGCGCCCGTTCCCTTCTCTCCTCCTCATTGACTGGATAGTTACCTGCAAATGGAATCGGTCCATATACATTTATTCCCGGCGCTGCAAAATCTGGCTTAATCCCATTATCCCGCGTGAAACCCCGTCCTGATTCTACTGCAATCCCTCTGGTTATCGAATTGTAAAATGCTGTTGTAATAACTCCTCTGCTATTACCCGGATCACATATCGTTGTATCAGGATTTGCCCTCAAAAAATATGTCTGTTCCCCGATAAAATTCCGCATAGGAAGCCATATATCAAATCGTCTGGAATCTCCAAGTTCATTAAATACCCTTAATTTCCATATTCCGCTTGTTGGATTTCTAAAACGGATGCGAATACATTCATCCCCATTTTCGTAAGAAAGCAGCAAATAGTCTATATATACAATTGTTCCCGCAAACAAGAAGCTAATCCTTCGCTGTTCCCCAAGTCTTGCCTGCGTCTTTCCCGAATACTCTCCATCTGGTGAAATCAATCCCACAGAGTACAACTCCGTAGCATCCGTCCAAAGTTCCATCATAAAACCGTATTCATTCTCCCCTACTCTTATTTCCACCTCCACGCTTTCCCCTTTACTTAACGAAGTACTCTGAAAGTGATGTGATGTATTTGCTTCATTTCCCACTGCTGTGACCACAATAGTTCCCCGATAGTCCCCATAATTCTGAAGCAGTCCACCTAATACACCACCACTGTTGTGCCCGCCCTGATTAGTTCCAAGGCCAATGCAGATAACAAGCGGCAAATCATACTTTGCTGCCTGACTTGCAAGATAACGTACCGCCAGCATAATATCATTTTCTGCATAACAGGGATTATCACTATTAATAAAATAGTAATTGCGAAGATTTTGCTTTGCTTCCTTACACTTCACCATACAGATGCCAGCCAGTGGTGCAACTCCTGAAAACTCTGATTCCGGCATGTCATTTCCACATGCCACCCCGGCAAGAAAGGTCCCATGCCCATCTTCATCCTGACTTGGCACAATCTCTAAAGGATTGTCACTTTCTAAAGCCCTGTTAATATCCTCCATCGTGTATTCCGCCCCATAATCAAAAATTTCCGGTGCATGCTCCCCCTCTCCAAGCTCTTGCACCGTCTGATCCCAAATAGACAAAATCCTGGTTTTTCCATCACTTCCAATAAATGCCGGATGGGAATAGTCTATTCCCTCTTATGTCAAGTAGTTGCAAAAAAGGGGGTAATTTTTTTTATTCCCTAACTCCCCTATTTTAGCGGTTTCCCCACCAAACACCACCCATTTTAGGGGCGTTCTGTTAAATCATTGCCATAAAATCCTGTCTGCCATGTTAAATCATTGCAAAATCCTATTGTGGTGATATCAGAATGACATTTTCCATTTGATTTCAATATCTTCTTCATTATATATCAGTATTTTATCAACATACTGCTCCATCTTTTCAGATGTCAGCTCCACATCTCCATCCATAATGAATTTCTCCGATTCAGCGTTGCAAATGTGTTCATCTATCAGGAAAGATTTTCTTTCCTGATATTCCTCCAGACGGAACAAAACCGCCTGTTCCAAAAACATCACATTGACTTCGCTGACACAACCCTCCAGCCCCGTCACATAACGATTATAGCAGGTAAAATAAGGATTCTGTCCTTCCTTTATTACCAAGTTACGCTTACAGCATCCGCATACTGCCTTACCAATAAATGGATGTCTGTTTCCCCCTGTTCCTTTCCTTTTGCTCTTCCCCCTGCTTCTCTGGACTTCCTCAAAATCTTCCCTGGCAATGATAGGGGCATGGTGGTTTCTTATGATCTTCCACTCTGCCCTTGCCTTCAAGAAATTGCGGCCTCCCACCTGTCCCCTCTCTGTCTTGCCATACTCCACATCCCCGGCATACACCGGATTCCGTAAGATACTGCATATTGTACTGCCGCTCCAATAAAACTTATCTCCCTTTGGTTTGCGGGAAGTTGCGCCTTTCCTGATTTTAAACTCCACCGGTGTAGGAACATTTTCTAAATTTAACTTCTTTGCTGTCTGAGAAGATGTCATCCCCTGCAGGGCAAGGGAAAAAATCTCCCGCACCAACGCCGCTTCCTCCTCACAGATAACAAGCATATGCCTGTCATCCGGGGCTTTTTCATAGCCAAACGGGGCATTGGCACTGACATACTGCCCACTCTCCTTTCTTGCCCGCAGCGAAGTCTTCACTTTCTGCGATAAATCCTTGCTATACAAATCATAGAGAAGATTTTTGAAATTCACATCCAAATCGGCGGTATTTCCCTGAACACTGGCACTGTCGTAATGGTCGTTAATGGAAATAAAGCGGATTCCTAAAAAGGGGAAAATCTGCTCCAAATAAGAACCTACTTCCATATAATCCCTGCCAAAGCGGGAAAAATCTTTTACCACCACACAGTCAAACTTCTCATTTCTGGCATCTTCCAATAGTCTCTGTACCCCCGGACGGTTGAAATTCGTCCCGGAAAAACCGTCATCTTTATACTCCATAATTTGGCAGGAAGTAAAATGGGTGGCAATATATTTCCTTATCAGAATACGCTGCATGGAGATACTGTTGCTCTCCTCCTGCACTGTTTCGTCTGTTTTAGAAAGACGCATATAGACCGCAATGCGGGCAGCATACGTTACCACTTTTTCTTTATCAGTCTGCCTGTTTCTTTCCATCTTTTTAATCATACTTTTGAATATGTGGAAGAATGCTGCTTTGCAGCAAGTCCGCTTTTGCGGACGTTTCTTCTCGTGTGAATGGTCTCATTCACACCTGCCTCCTTTCCCTGACTTGCCATTTTCATCTGCATATAGTAATTCATTCATGCAAAACGCAAACGTAATTTTCACCCGATGGCTGGAATACACATCAATCCGGCTAATCAGGGTATGTATGACATCTTTTGTAAGTTCCGTCTTTTCATTGCATTTCATAAGGTTTCTCAGAAACTTTCCCTTTTCCTTCATCTCCCGTCCCATTCCGTCCATTCTGCATTCCAATTCCTTCTTCCTTTCTGACAGCGCCTGCATGGACTTCTCATTTTCCTTTTTCATCTGCTGAAATTCTTCCAAAGAAAGACTGCCTGAACGGTACTTCAAATACAGCTCACTTCCTCTCCTTTTTCCGCTCTCCTGCTGCTTTTCACACGGAACCATTTCCTGCATAATCCGCTGTTTCTGTTCCTCTGCCTGCCTTTCATACTCCTTGACCAGTCTGCCCGGACGTAAATCTGACAGGGCAAACTCCTGATGCAGCGCAGCTTTTACCAGTTCATCCAACACACTCATGCCTATACTCTTTGAAGGGCACTGCAAATCATCCACTCTGCGGGAGGACGGACAATAATACCCATAATGACGCACCCTGTCCCCGGAACTAAACTGTTTTGCATTTGCCACCCTTGCCATCCGCTTTCCACAGTCCCCACAGAACAGCACCCCGGCATAAATGTCCTCCTCCAGAGGCACTTTTTTAGAAAAGCCGTCTCTGTTACAATATTTTGCCGCTGACTTTTCAAACATGGCAGCCACCTGAAAAAACACATCCTCACTGACAAGTGGCTCATGAGTTCCCCATTTCATACTGTAATCCCCGCTATCTACATCATGGCGGTTTCTGATTTTATACGGTTTCCCACAGGTTGTCCCCTGCACCAGACAGCCCATATATACGGGGTTTGTTAAAATCAGTTTTATCGTTCCAGTGTTCCACTGTTCCAGAACCTCCCCCTCCTGCCGATACACATGCCCCGTCTTTTTATAAATCCCCGGACGGTGGATTCCGCGCCCATACAGTTCCCCGGCAATCTGGCGCATATTTTTGCCGGATAAATACATCCCATAAATATCCTTGACAATCCCCGCCGTTTCTGGACAGATAAAAAGGCATTTCTTCCCTTCTAGCCATTCTGCCCGGTACCCATAAGGCGGGATTCCCCCTGTATAACTCCCCTGTTCCTGACAGCTGCGTTTGCTGGACCTTACCTTTTCGGCAATATCTCGCGCATACATCTCATTCACAAGATTTTTGAGGTTCAACGCCATCTCATCTGTACCAGTTTTTTCCTCGAATGTATCAATCCCATCCGCAAGGGCAATAAAGCGGACACCCATAAAAGGGAAAATCTTCTGGATATAATTCCCCGTCTCGATATGATTCCTGCCGAAACGGGATAAATCCTTGACAATCACACAGTCAATTCGTTTCTTCCTTACATCCTGCATCATACGCTCAAAACCTTCCCGCTTAAAATTCGTTCCAGTTCTGCCTAAATCTGTATAACAGTCATAAAGCTCCATTTCCGGGTGTTCCTTCAGATACTGCTTTGCCATTGCAATCTGTGTGTCAATAGACGCATTCTTTCGGGCTTGCGAAGTATCCTCCTGTCCGCAAGCCTTTGACCCATCAACGGAAAGCCTTGCATAAACCCCCACATGGAAACGTCTGGAAAGAGGCATCTGCTCCGTTCTTTTCTTTTTAGAAGTACGTGCCATATTACGATACCTCCTTTCTTCCCTGTGCCATTACCGATGCGTTTACATTTATGCAGCAATTATCATCAGTAACAACACCGCCCGTATCCACACTGTCTGCCATACCAGCCTGTTGTAGCAATGGACTCTGCCCATTCTCTTTATTCCCAATATAATCTGCCAGCATCAGAACCTTTGCAAACATATCCTTTGCCCGAAGTTCCAGAAACACCCGCTTATCTTCATACACAAGGATACGGCTTACGAAAGTCACCAGAATGTCTCGGTTCAATTCCGTAATATCCAAAGTAGATTTCATCCTTTCCAGATTTGCCCCTGCGGACACCCCTGCCTTAAACAAATCCTTAATTGCCTCCTCCTGCTGCCTGATAGCCTCCTCTGCTGCCTGATGCTGTGTTTCATAAATCTGCCGAAAATCCTTAAACTCCTCCTCTGTGATGATTTCCTGTTTCAAATCTTCATACAGTCCCGTACGCAGGGATACGTATTTTTCCTGCTCCTGATGAAGTTTCTGAATTTCTTTATTAAATGCCTCCAATTCATCAAACTGCACTTCCATTGTTTCTATCTGCGTGAGTACATGGCTCTTATCCAAAAACAGGGCAAGCTGCTGCTGCAGGCCTGCCAGCACAAGATGTTTCAATTCTTCCTCCTGAATACTGTGCCTTGTGCAGCCAAGCCCCTTATTTCTAGTAGGACAGATAAAATACACCTTTTCTGTTCCCTTGTAGCGGTTTACCCGCCGTATCATCGGCTCCCCGCAGTCCCCACAGTAGAGGAAACCTGTAAACATATGACATCCCGCTTTCCCGGCAGACGCCCTTGTGTCTACTGCAAGCAACTTCTGGACAGTTTCAAAATCTTCTGCCGATACCACTGCCTCGTGGGTACCTGCCACACGCACCCATTCCTCTCTGGGTTTTTCCACTGAGCGTTTCACTTTGTGGCTGACCTTTTCATTTTTCCCCTGCACCATCATTCCCGTATACAGCTCATTGGTCAGAATACGCTTTACCGCCACCGCTGACCACTTTGCCTTTACATGGGTGACAAACCCAGTAGAAAATTTTTCTCCCTGCGACTTCTTATATTCCATCGGAGAAAGGATTCCCATCCCATCCAGTTTTTCCGCTATAGCAAGATTACTGAGCCCTGCGATTTTCCATGCAAATATCTTCTTCACAATCCCTGCGGCATATTCGTCCACAAGCAGATGGTTGATATTCTCCGGGTTCTTGCGGTAGCCATACACGGCAAAGGCACCGATAAAATCCCCCTTTTCCCTTTTTACCTGCTGATGGCTCCTGACTTTTTTTGAAATATCACTGCAATAGGCATCGTTGACAAAGTTCTTGACCGGCAGCACCAGCGTTTTCTCATTGAAATCCGCCGTCAGCGAATCAAAGTTGTCATTCAATGCAATAAACCGCACAGAAAAAGCCGGGAAGGTTTTCTGAATCAACCGCCCGGCTTCAATATAATCCCGTCCAAATCTGGATAAGTCCTTTACAATCACACAGTCAACGTGTCCCGCCTCAATATCCTCCATCATCCGCTTAAAAGAAGGCCTGTCAAAATTTGCCCCTGACCATCCGTCGTCCACATAGATGTCGTAAATCTCCATGTCGTGCTGCTTACGGATATAGGAACGTATCATATCCCTTTGGGAACGGATACTGTTACTCTCTGCACTGCCGCCTGCAACATCATCACGGCTCAGGCGGAGATAGACTGCCACGTTATAAAAATCTTTCGCTTTCATTCTGCATTCCTCCTGATTTATTATTCGTCAGCATCCCCCGTCCTACAGGGTATGAACGGCATTAAAACATATCTGCTTAATATTTTAACGTTTTATCAGGATTCCTACTGGTTTAGTCCTGACAAAAGAGCGAGGTATTTTCAAGCCTGATAAAACTTCCCATCTTTTTTACAAGATGGCAGTCTGCTTTCTGACAAGCTGCACCATGCGGTCATCCAGTGTTTCCTTCACACCCTCCGCATATCCGATCTGTAATATATATTCCCCTACATTCTGTGCAAAGGGATTCTTCATCTGTCCGAAAAAGGACTGTACCCGTTGGTTTTGGCTTTTTGACGAATCTATCACAACCTCTTCTGCATCTGACAGTTCTTCCCTCCGAAGCTCCATAATTGGAATATTCTTTAGTTCAGATAACTGTTCCATTGTCACTGAAACGCCACTCCTTTCTCTTCCCCATAGAATAACGTGGCAGAAAACATTTTTCCCTAACATCATTTTATTAGGAGTGCTGCCTGTCTTATGACCGATGATTTGCCACAAGCCCACACTGCACCTTTCCCGCATGACCAATCTCCACCACGGTTGTGATAATCCAAAGATTAGGAAAAACAGCCAGTCAAGGAAATTCAGAACTTTTGTTTCCTAAAACTTCTTTTTTATCCGAAGAATATTTTGTCCGTCCTTGTATTCATATGAAATGTCATCCATTGTCTTTTTCACCATATAAATGCCCAACCCGCCGACATTGCGTTCCTCCGCCGAGAGTGTGATGTCGGGATCGGCTTTTGCGAGCGGATCATATGGAATGCCATTGTCGATAAATGTGATCACCACCGCAAGGGGATTGTCCGTAACTTCAACACGAACGGTCGCTATGCCAATCTCGGGATTATAGGCATAGTATGCGATATTGCCGAATAATTCGTCAATCGCTATATGAACCTGCATCTTTGTTTTCATTGGGCAGCCCCGTTGCTCAAGCTGCTCGTCTATAAAATCGGTAACAGTAGCAATATTCTCTACTGTAGCGTCAATCGTAAGCTCTTTCATATCAATTCGCCTCCATTCTCACCTTGTACTCAAGACAAAGCATTGTGATATCGTCAAACTGTGGTGCATCGCCTACGAAACTATCAATGTCCTCTTTAACGGCATCAATAATCTCATCGGGCAGTCGTTTACTGTTTCCATTAAGAACAGCGTCAAGCCGCTCCATTCCGTACAGTTCGTTATGTGCATTTGTTGCTTCAGTCACACCATCTGTATACTGGAATATCTTATCTCCCGGTTCAAGAGTCAGAACGCCCTCGCTGTACCGTATATCCTCCATTCCTGCCAAAACAAATCCGGGCTTAATCTTATATGCCTGAAATCTCCCTTCCCGATAAAGAAAAGGCAGTTCGTGTCCTGCATTCACATAACAGAATTCACCTGTTACCAAATCAAGAACCCCTTCAAAAGCAGTTATGAACATTCCCTCGCTGTTAGAAGCACAGAGCAGATTATTAACATCGAAAAAAACCGTTCCCAAGGAAACCCCCGGCTGTGTGTGATCCTTAATCAGTGTCTTTCCGATTACCATAAACAAAGCTGCTGGAACTCCTTTTCCTGACACGTCTGCCATGACGATAGCAAGATGCCTGTCATCCACCATAAAGAAATCATAAAAATCGCCGCCGACTTCCTTTGCCGGATTCATGCTGGCATATATATCAAATTCCTTCCTGTCCGGAAATGCCGGAAAAATACAGGGCAGCATGGAAGACTGAATATGGGTGGCAATGTCAAGTTCTGCCCCAATACGTTCCTTTTCAGCCGTCACCCGTTGGACATGGGCAATATACTGGATAATGACATTTTCCATCGTCAAAACAGACTGCGCAAGCTCCTGTAATTCATCTCCGGTCTGTATCTGCTCAAGCGTATCCGTCAGCTGTGCATCATTATTCGCAAAATCATACGCATTCTGCCGGATAATGGCAATCGGTTTTAATAAAATCCGCTTCAGCAAAAACCAGTAAAACACACAGAACAGCACCAACAGCCCACTACAGATAAGCGCCGCCCGCAGTACATAAGATACCAGCGTGGACACAATCACTTCCATATGAATATCTACAAAGAGCAGTGCAGCGATATTGCCATTGTTGTCCTTAACCGCCATAATGCTTGACGTCAGATAACCGTACTTCTCGCTCTGCCTGACAAAATAGCCTTCCGGCTTTTCACCTGTTTCATACACTTTGCATACATCCTCATAGTAAGAAGATATCGGATCGTAATCGCCAATATTCATACCTGAAGAATCATAAATATAGCGCATTTTCCCATTTCTACAGGGTACGACAATGTAGATATACGCCGCACCCGAAGCTTCCTCTACCTCTTTCAGATAGTCTTCCATTTCATTGTAATATGTATCCGTCGTCCATGTCTGCGTATAACCTGCAATCCTATCACCGTCAATCTGCTCTAAGATAAGGTGGCCAAGGGTATAGCCGTTATTATTGTATAGCTTACGAATCGTGTTGCTATACTGCAGAAAACCAATGACGCAGGACACCGTGCTGATAATCACACAGAGCAGGACAATACTGAGCAACAGTTTTTTATTTAGGCTTTTTCGTAATGTCTTCATTTTTAATAATATTTTTCCTTTCTTTTACATATACAACTGCATCGCAGACGCAATACTCCATTTTACAGTACGGGCAATAAGCGTGGGTATGAATCCACGGCTGTTTCAGCATACCAACAGGCAAAAAGTCCATCGCTGTCACCGCCTTATGCACAGGCACCGTTCCATCCGGTTTCTGCAATGCTGTAAACAAAATACACTGCAACGTCTTATGTTCCAATATCTGTTCCATCTTATTTAAAAATAACGTCAGAATGCCCTTTCTCTGCCACTCCTTTTTTGTGCAGGCAGTCTTATATATGCCTACCCGCACATTGTGCGAAAATCTTAACATCCCATCAGGAATATGCAAAAAATCTATCGCCTCGCCAAAATTCATCTCTAAAATATATAGATATGCTACTGCCATATCCCCGGCATCTGCATAGATATACAGATGCTCATTTTCATTTTTCAGGATACTCTCCAGGTCGGACATCGTATAAAAATCTTTACCGATATATTCGTCTGTCATATTCTTCACTGCCACAAGGTCTCTTTGTTCCGCTTCTCTAATTATTCCCATCACCCTGTTCCTCTCTTATAATCACCTGCAGCGTATTTACGCCAAGGGTTCTCTGATAATGAATATCCTCCACCATCTTCCGAATCATTGAAATTCCCATATACAATTCATCTTCTTCCTTGTTTTGCAAAGCAAAATCCGAGTTTCCCTTCTTTATTCTTTGAAATGGATTGAATGCAAGTCCTGCATAACGGATACGAATACCCGACACCCCCTGCAGAGAATATGCGCGGAGGTCAAATTTCAGCAGTCCCTCCTCCATTCCTTCGTTTACCTGTGTAATCAATGTCATAATTTCCTCCAGCGCAAGCTGTATCCGCATGGTCTTTTTCCCGTCCATTCCATTGGCAGCACAAAAGCCCCTAATCCGTTCGCTTGCACTGCAGATTTCCTCCGCATCAGACGATACGGAAAAGTTCAAAACATTTCCGCTTTTTTCAAGCGATAAATCCATCAGCAGATACCGTGTATCTTCCGGATGCCTTCTGTGAAAAAGCCCCGTCGCAAACAGCCATACAGCGAGGGTCATAAGCTCTGCAAACAGCAGAAATGAACACATTGGCAGACGAAACCTGACATTTAAAAGCAATCCAACATAGGGCATTGCAATCACCCTGAGAAAAATAATCCCATTTGCCCACAAATTCTTTTTTGCCATGTTGTAATACCCCGAAAGAATACTGCACAAAAGTCCGGGAAACACCGCTGCTGCCATCCAAAACAACGGATACCGGAGCGGAACTGACAACCCGTACATACTTTGGATGATATCCGCTCCAGCCATACAGAGCAGAAAGAAAAAGCCTGTATAGATACAGCCTAAGGTCCATTCCAGCTTCACCAAAAGCGCACAACTTCCATTATCCCGTTCCCCGCTGTATACACCAAGCATGGCAGACGCCGCCTGGGGAATGCCAAGCGTAATACACTCCCCAAAACCTGCAATACCATTGACCGCAGTAAACACTGCCACTGCTGTACCGCCGCCATCACGCATAAGCAGGCTGTTAATCATAAGCAGACGTACGGTTGAAAATAAATTATTCAGCGCAGAAGGTGTTCCCGCAATAGCGGATGACTTCCAATGCCTGATATTTTTATGTATCGCCAGAGAAAACGCAAAAGAGCAGTCATTTGCAAACAGCCGGATAAGGCCAATCGCAAATGCTACCAAAGTTGCAAGGACACTGGCAAGCCCTGCGCCAAATACGCCCATATCCCAAACATACACAAACAAGACATCCAATATGATATTTCCCACAGACATCACAGACATCATCACTGTCACCGCCGCATTTTTCCCATCCAGCCTTAAATACCAAAAGGGTACATAAATCATAATCTTCGGCAGGGCGCCAATCAGTGTAATCACCACATATTCCTTAACATAAGGGCGAATTGATGCATTGCTGCATAAAAAGTCAACAAGCACCTCCCTGCATGCCAATCCTGTCACGGTTATGATTACAGAGGCAAAAAAACTGCCTATCATACAGTCACTGTAATACCGATTGCTTTCCTCACTGTTATTTCCGCCGATTTCCTGTGCCGCATTAATCGCTGTACCAGATGCCATAAACGAGCCGATTACGCATAGCGCAAGATACAGGGGCAGACTTAAATTGATTGCCGCCAGCGCATCTGCGCCAATGCGGTTTGCAACCAGTATTCCATCCACAAAAACATTGATATTGGCGCTTAAAATTGTCAGCATACATGGAAATACGGCTTTCTGAAACATATTTTTCAAAAAGTCTGTATCCTGTTTTAACAATGTATTTTCCATCACTCAATCGTCAAAATATCAGCAAATCCTGTGATATCAAATATATCCATCACATCTTCATTTACATTTCTTATTACCATGCTGCCCTGCTTATTCATTATTTTTTGCGTTGAAAGTAGTATCCTTAATCCTGCCGATGATATATATTCCAATGATGCAAAGTCTAAAACCAGCTTTTCTATGCCGTCAATACTACTTCTCAGATCCGACTCCAGCCGAGGTGCCGTCATTGTATCAAGCCTTCCCTCCAGCACAAGCGTTAATGATGTCCCATCCTTTTTCTTAGTGATAATCATAATATTTTCCTCCTTGTCATAAAAATTATTTCTCACTCTTTCCCACAGTAATATTCAAAATATTTCTCCCGCAGACAGCGGTAAGTCCCTCTGGGCAAATAAATTTTTTGTCCATTATCCAACTGCATCTCCTGGGCATTCAGGCTGTCTATATGCTCCAGATTAATGATATAAGAAACACCCACCCGCACAAATTCCTGACAGACAGAACACATATCATAAATCTTTGCCATCGTCAGATTCTGAATCAATTCTGTGCCATCTGCCATATAGATACATTGACGTTTCCCCTGAGCTTCACAGTATAACACATCATTTAATGGCACTTTTATGGTTTTCCCTTTCTCTTTTAGAAGAATATATTTCCTGCGCTCCCGCTCTGTCTCTTTCAGAAACTTGTCCAGTTTAGAAAATAATTTATCTTCCGATACCGGCTTGACCAGATAACAGGAAGCCTCCACTTCAAATGCCTCCAGGGCGTGTTCCCGGGACGTAGTAAGAAAAATGATTTTTGTCTCACTTCCCATGACACGGAGTTTTTTTGCTGCCTCCATTCCAAGAGGAATATTTTCTCCCTGCTCCCCCGGCAAATAAATATCCAGAAATAACAATTCTGGTATATAGCTACCCTCTTTGACCATATTGAGTAATTCGCCCGTATCTTCAAAGCGTTGAATCACAAAATTTAAATCGGGATTTTCCTGCTCATAGGCACTCAATAATTTTTCTGTTTTTTCTATATCTGCTGTTTCATCATCACAGAGCGCAATCTGAACTGTCATACGAATCCTCCATTTTTAATTAGACTGCATTTTTTCCATCGGCTCTATGTTCATAACCAAACGGAACACAAACACACCCTTCTCATTTTTGAAATCATATTCTCCCCCATACTTCTCTGCTGTCCTGATAATACTGGTAACTCCAATGCCTCCGGTAAATTCCGACTTCGGTTTTCCATCTTTTAACTCTGCTTCTCTCCTGCAGGTGTTACTGCAGCAGATTACCAATTTTCTTTTTCTTTTCTTAATCATTAAATGTATGAAGCAATTCCTTTCATCCGGATGCTTTTTCACTTCCATGCAGGCATAAATCGCATTTTCATAAGCGTTAGCAAGAATTGCTGCCATATCAATACTGGGTATCATCAAATCTTTTCCGATTTCTACCTCCAAAGAAACCTGTATTCCTTCCCTTCTCGCCTTCTTTGTATAGGCTGACAGAATATTGTTTACTGCTACATTGGCACAAATCATTTCCGGTGTTCCCTGCTCCGTTTCTTTTTCGTACTCTTTCAGGTACTGAAGCAGTTCCTCCTTCTGTTCCCTGCGTACATATTCCGCTATGACAGCATTATGGTGTCTGGCATCATGGCGGATACGCTTGCCCAATTCCACAGACTCTTCCAGAATCTCTATCTGACGCTCCAAAAGCCTGTAGTTCATCTGCATCATCTGATTTTCCCTCTCATATTCTTTCTCATTTCCAACATGGCAATAAAAATGAAAGATAAGCAGCTGCAGGGTTCCTGTCAGGATAAAGTTAGTGGCAATCTGAAAAAAACGAATCGGTGGCATTTGCTTGTTCAGGACGGGATTCATAATATAGCCGATTCCCAGTAAAATACAGATAATCATAACAGCAACACTAAACCTGTCTGTCTCTTTCTCAATATAATCTCCAAATCCCTGAATAGATTTGCGTACATATCTGTCAATCAGATATGCGAACAGCAAAATCAGCAAAATACGCGCAATGATATCTGCCCATACATTTCTATGAAAAAAGAGAATGGAAACCTCCAGCCCGCCGATCACGAAAACCGCCATCAGCCAAAATACCAATGCCAGCTTATAAACTGCCAGATAAAAGGAATCCCTGCTAATCCAAATGGAAAAAACCGTAAAAGCCATATACATCGAAAATGCCACCATACGCACACAGCTTTCCCAGTCTGCCAGATACCAAATACAGCCAATGACAATCACAACCATGCAAAAAATCCCATAATACAGGATTGTCTTTTTCCTTTGAAATCTTGATTGACTTATCTGGGTGAAAAATATAATTACTCCCACAAGACTTATCGCAAACCGTATAAGTGCTATATATACAGAACCGCCTAACATAATTTTTCCCTTTCCAGTCCGGAACAATATCGTTCCAGATGTGTGCTATTTCCTCAAAGCCTCCTGAATCGTTTCCAGCACCTTATCCTGATCAGGTGGTTTTAAAATATAATTGGCAGGCTTTAATTTTAATATAGATTGAATCGTTTTGCTGTCAGAAACGCTTGTCAGAAAAATCACAGGAATCTTTTTCATATACTCGTCCTTCTGCATTTCCTCAAACACAGCCCTCCCATCCATCTCCGGCATTTTATAGTCCAGTACCACCAAATCCGGTTCTTTCTCTGGAATGGCATTGAGCGCCTGCTTCCCGGAAGTTGTAATAAAAACCATATATTCCCTATCCAAAATATTCTTAATATTTCTGAGCATTACCGGTGAATCATCTACAAGCATGATTTTCTTATCTGGTTTCTTCATGTTCCGATCTCTCCATTTCATCAATCATCTTTGCCAATTCTCCTCCCCATCTCTCTGCCTGCATCACATCTATGTCAGTGACAGCAAGGCTCAGCTTTTCCACAATGGGACTCATCTGTTCCGGATACTGATATTTTTTCATCTGTCCCATTCCTTCGTCTGCCGTATCAATATCCATATCTTTCATGGCATCTACAATCTGTTGCGTATATCGGCGCACCTCGCTCCAATCCGCCTGAATTTTACCTGCCTCCTCGTTTTCTCCGGCATGGTTCGTATATGTTCCCAATATTACTTTCATTTTCTTCCATTCATTCAGGAATACCGGCGTCACCGCCTGAAGTACTTCCGTTTCCCCGCCCCTTGCGGCATACTCTAACATTTTTGCCACGCCGGACAGCGGCACGGCCCCAATCATCGCAGCATTACTTTTCATCGCATGTACCTTTATCTCAAACTGCTCCAATGCCTTCTCCTGCTGTTCTCCCGATGTCTCCTGCAATATCTGGAAAAGCTGCTCCAGTTCCTCTGATTCCCTGTCCATTGCCAAGTAGAAAGTGTCTGCTGTTTCCTTCAAAATGTCAATGTCCTTTAAATGCAGTAAAGCGTATTCCCAGTCAATCCCATCTAACTGTGGAAGTTCCTCCGCCTGGCTGCCCTGCCCCAACTGGGACACAGCATTTTCCCCATCACCGTCTGGAAAATCCTCTGATATATCTTCATATATAATCTTATCCTCTGGAAGCATCTGTATCAACATTTTTTCAAATTTTTCCGGGATAATGGGCTTAGATAAGAAACTGTCAAATCCCTCCTTCAAATACATTTCCCTTGCACCGGAAACTGCATTCGCAGTCAGTGCAACCACTGAGGTGGAATGGCAGGGGCAGTCCTTATTTTCCCTAATCCTGTGCAATGTCTCAATCCCACTTAAGTCAGGCATCATATGATCCAAAAAAATAACATCATATTGCTTCTCTCCCACCAGCCTGATACATTCCATGCCTCCTGCCGCTTCATCAATCATCACCCTCGTTTCCTTCAAAAGATTTGCAAAAACCTTGCGGTTCACAGCATTATCATCTACCACCAGCACCTGTGCCTCCGGTGCAGTAAACGCCGCCTGATAAGAATACTCCAGCGCCATTTTTTTGATTCTCTCCCCCAAATTCCCTATAGGCTCTGCATCCATGACTTTCTGCTCCAGCGTAAAAGAGAATGTGGAGCCTTCCCCATAAACACTCTCCACCTCCAATTTGCTCCCCATCAGTTCCAGAAGCTGTGTGGTAATACTCATTCCCAGACCAGTTCCCTCGATATTTCGATTCCGATCTTCCTCAATCCGCTGAAACACCTGAAATAACTTTGCAATGTCTTCCTGCCGTATGCCAATGCCGGTATCCTGAACCTGAAATGTCAGTGAATAAACAGTGCCATCTGACAGTGTGCCGCTATCGGATACGCCACGGTACACAGAGTCATTATCGAAAGCACCACTGGAGGATTCTGCGCCTTTTACTGTTAATGTCACGCCTCCCTTCTCTGTATACTTTACCGCATTGTTCATAATATTAACCAAAATCTGGCGAAGCCTGATATCATCACCCCATAATCTGGAAGGCAGGTTTTCATCAACGGACAAATTCACCGCAAGACCTTTGTCTTTTGCTTTCATGGAAATCATATTCATAATGTCATGAAGCAGGCTGCTTAAATCATATTCCTCAGGAAGAATTTCCAGTTTGCCGGATTCTATTTTTGACAAATCCAGAATATCATTAATCAGTGCCAGAAGGCTCTGTCCCGCATTCTGGATATCCATGGCATATTCACGGATTGCCGCATCCGTACATTCTCGAAGAATCATTGCGTCCATACCGAGGACTGCATTGATGGGCGTCCTGATTTCATGGGACATATTGGCGAGAAACCTGCCCTTCGCCTCGCTTGCCATAAGAGCCTGCTGCCGCTTTCTCTCCATATTTACCAGCCCACGAATCGTATTGGCGACTGCCAGCAGCAGGAGAATAATTAACCCTGCCGGCAGCACCCCGGCACTTGTCACATTATTTCTCTGAATATAGGAAACAATCCTTATAAACACTGTAATCCAAACACATACCATTCCGGCGGCAACGATAAAATATTCTCTGATATACCCATGAAGTATATCAGACAAAATTGTGCCTGCCACTGCCAATACAAACAGCAAAAAACAGATTGCAACAGGTAAAAAATGGTTCCTGAAATCATACAGACGGAAATAATATAATCCCATGAATACAATACATTCGATGGCCAAAAAGATTTCTGTTATTCTGTACCATTTGCAATACCGCCCCTTCTGTACTTCATTCATATAGAACAAAAAGGGTAATGGCATCAGAAGAATTGCGAAGAAAGCAAAATCTGCCACTGCCGGAGCATTGTTAAACAACATTAGTCCCGCCGGGGAATTTGTAATATTCCATACGGCGCCGAGCAAAATCCCCCAGCCCAAATATTCCAAGTCAATTTTCCTGTGATAGTGCAGTCTGTAAACTACACTTCCCGCAATGCTGATTGCACTGAATATCAGCGTGACAAATACAATGGTCAGTTCAATATAACCAGTCGCTTCCACCTTTGAAATCTCCTTTCTGCCACACTCTTATGGATGCCTGTTACCCTAATATCTGTCTATCTCACTTTAACAGTAAGTTTTACCTTTTTTGAGCCCATCTTTACAGTTATTTCTAAACTGCTCCCAGCTTTTTGCTGGCAGAAAGTTTTATTTGTATTTTAGAAAACTTTCTACCCTTGCCTTTACATTTTCCCTTAAATTTTCATAATAGAGGGCATAGTCATTGTTATGCAGGCTTCCCGGTCCAAACAGCTCTCCTGCCGCAGTATACTCCACCTCTTCTGTGGTGCAAATGACGACGCCGCGCCCAGTATCTAGCTGCGCATCTGCAATTTTCTTTTTTATCTCATAAGCGCCCGTCTCTTTATTTAATATCCGGCTTCCAATATTTTCATCAGCAGAAGCATAGGTATCATCCCTTTTCCAATTAATCGGGTTGATACTTATCGCACCATCCTCTACAACTATGTTATTCTGCCCCTTATTGGCCGGTCCCTCTGTGTTCCATGAAACAATAACCCCCGTATCATCAGCACCTTCGGCAAATTTCAGATAGGGATGCTCTTCCAGCCAGTCCGATGTGATGGAATACCCAATCACATACGCAGCAACCATGCGCTCATAATATTCCGGATGTACTTTCATATATTCCCCAAGAGCAATTCTTGTCATAATAGAACCTTGGGAATGTCCGGCAATAATAAAGGGCCTGCCATTATTGTAATACTCAAAATAATAATCTAACGCTGCATAGACATCTGTGCGCTGCTCATTCATCTGGAACTCTTCCAGCTCCTTATTGTCCATGCCTAAAACATGATAAATATTACTCTGCCTGTAATATGGGGCAAAAACATTTGTTGACTCTTCAAAAACCGTTGCCTGGTTTTCATAAATGTCCTGTGCTTTTCCCCTGACCTCTTCATTGTCAATATCACAGATTGCCTTTGCTGTCTCCGAATCATCGGCATAACAGGTAGGATAAAGATAAAAAGTATCTACCTCATGGGTAATTTCCGGTATTGCCATCCAGTTATCCTTTTCGGAATAATCAGACGGCGTACCCACAAGCCCTGTTATCGTATCACTTCCCACAGTTGCCTTCGGTTCGGTCGTCCCGGTCTGTTTGCTGCTCCCTGCGTCTCCTGTTTCTGTTTTCCCACATCCTGTCACTGAAAAACTCAGCGCCAGGCAAATTGCAGCAATCATTATGCCTGAACCCACTCTGGATATGATTTTAAAATACTTTTTTGCCATCTTTTTTACATTTTCTCCTTATCTTTATTTCTTCCATTAACCCGGCAAATCATCAGGTAATATGTAACTCTATCTGCTGAGAACTATAAAATAATCATACAAATCTGCATTTGTCTCATGTTCGCCCTTTAAAAAATAAGCATTTGCAAAACATAAAATAATCATACAAATCTGCATTTGTCTCATGTTCGCCCTTTAAAAAATAAG
>CANRVD010000055.1 GCA_947643145.1 uncultured bacterium
GTGAAAGTGTTACGTATGGCCTATTTAACGCTCAGGACCGCGGTACCCTCTTTATCGGTCCCGGAGAAAAAGTCTATGCCGGTATGGTAATAGGACAAAACGGCAAGGCAGAAGATATCGAATTAAATGTCTGCAAGACAAAACACCTGACAAACACACGCTCCTCCAGCGCAGATGACGCATTAAAGCTTGTTCCACCAAAAATTTTAAGTTTGGAAGAGGCACTGGAATTTATTGACACCGATGAGCTGCTGGAAATCACACCTGAGAATCTGCGTATTCGAAAGAAGATTTTAGATTCAACCCTTCGCTTCCGCTCAAAGAAAAAATAACTTCCTGAATTTTTAAACAGGACACCATTTATGGTGTCCTGTTTACAGTCTGTCATTGGGATACGAAACCGCCCTTTACATTTGATGAACCAAAGTCCCCTTTTCCCTAAAAGCCTTAATCTCCTTAGATGTTACAGGAATAATACAAAGCCGGACGCATTCTCCATATGCAAAATATGGATACACTCCTATCCCTTTTTGATAATACAAATCATGAGGTGGATTGCCGCTATGAAACCCCTGTCCCTTTTGAAATATATTCTTATACGCTGACTGGTTGATTTCTTTGTACAATGTAATAATTTTTTGTTTCTTTAACTCTGGAAAAAATACTTTTAAAGTATAAAAACACAATTCTTCATATTGCCCATACATGATATCTGTATAACTGTGGTCATCAAAATTTACCGTTAATCCCCTGATTGTCTTTTCACTTTCCGGTGTATAAACCGTAATCGTCGGCAACGTCCACTTCTTCTTATCTGCGGAAAATTCATAATGCATATCACCCTTATATTTTCCAAAATCCTGCACATAAGAATCCCACTCCGTATATGGCTGTATATAATCAATCCCATTATCCCTTCTGTAATATCCGTTATAGCAATCAATAAAATCTTCAATGGAAATCGAGAATTTCAAAGCACCCGTTTTATCCTTTTCTGCCCGGATATCCATTACTTCCGGTTTCTTTGTTTCCTCCATTTGCCGTGTATCTGACGGCTTTCCTTCTTCTGTCACATCAATTATTTTCTCCTTCTGCTTTGGCTGTTCATGCGCACGCCTTTCAAATATGGCAACACCAATAATTATCCCTAAAAACACAACAGCCGCTACACTGCAAAAAGCAATTATCCGCCAGTTTCTTCTCACTTCTTTTTATATCCTCCTGTTGCTCTACCCAATCTTTGCATCATGAAAATGTTTTTATCATAATCTCATTCTACCTGCCCTGCATGTATATGTCAATCTTCATATTTCCATTAACTTATGGCAATAGATTGCAGGCTTCTTCAGAAAACGATTGCCAGTAATTAGTACAATTTAAGACAACACCAGTTCTACCTTATATTCCCGCAGCCAGAAATCAATCTGCAGCAGATACGCAAGCATCTGTGGACCTGCCATTAACTGTCCATACCACGGTTTTCCATAATCCTTTACACTGTCAATAAAAGCAAGTACTTTTTTCTTATCGACAATCTGCAAAAGCGGTGAACTGGAATCTTCCAAAACTTCCCGCAGGCGTCCGCCAAGCAGCTGCTCATAGTATGGATTATAGCTTTTCGGATATGGGCTTTTTCTTCGGAACAATATATCATCCGGTAGCTTTCCTACGCTGCTCTGGCGCAGGATGTTTTTTACCACGCCATCCTTCGCTTTCATCTCCCACGGCACATTAAAAATATATTCCACCAGCTTTCTGTCTGCAAAAGGAACTCTGGCTTCCAACCCCCAGTGCATGCTGGTGCGGTCCATCCGGTTTAAAAGCGTCTGCATAAAAAATCGGATATTGAGATAACCAATCTGCCTCCTGTTTGTCTCTGTTTCATTCTCTTCCGGTAAAGCCTCAATCTTACTGACTGCTTTGGCATATGCCTCACTCACAAAATTTTCCAAATCCAATGCCTTTGTAAAGTCTGTTTTTAACAATTCTTTTCTTGGCATCAAATCCGGTGTCCACGGAAAAGTCTCTTTTCCAAAAAACTCCTGCTTATGAAACCATGGATAGCCTCCAAATACTTCATCCGCACACTCTCCGGTCAGAACAACTTTATGTGTTTTGCTGACCAGCCTGCAAAAATATAGCAGGGAGGAATCCACATCTGCCATACACGGCATATCATGTGCTTTTACTGATTCCTTCAGCAAATCTGCCTGTGTTTCATAATCACAGGAAAGGTAATGGTGGTCGCTTCCCATATAAGAAACCATTTTGTCGACATACGGCCTATCCTGGGAAGGCTGAAATGCATTTGCCTGAAAATACTTTTCATTTCCATCAAAATCAAAAGAAAAAGTAGTCAGACGTTCTCCCTTTTCCCGAAGGTTCCTGTTGCAAATAGAAGAAACCAGACTGGAATCGATACCACCAGACAAAAAGGTGCAGATTGGCACATCTGAAACCATTTGTCTTGTCACAGCACTGTCTACCAAATCTCTTGTTTTCTCAATTGTCTTCTCGTAGGAATCCTCATGTGGATGGCTTTTCAGACGCCAATATACATTCTCTCTGATTCCGTATTTGCTGCAGCTTAAATAGCAGCCAGGTTCCAGTTCAAAGATCCCGTCATATACTCCAGAACCTGGAATCCTTGCAGGTCCCATTCCAAGAATTTCCCGCAGTCCATCCATCGTAACTCTTGGATTACAGCCAGGATGTGCAAAAAGCGCTTTTGGCTCAGAAGCAAAAAGAATTTCCTCATCCTTTATCGTATAAAAAAGCGGCTTAATCCCAAAACTGTCCCTGTAAAGCAGAAGCTTTCCATGACGCTCATCATAAATCGCAAAAGCAAAAATGCCATCTAACCTTTCCACAAAATCACTGCCATACTGCAAAAAGGACAGCAGGATTACTTCTGTATCCGAAGTAGTTTGAAACTGCCATCCTTTTGCAATTAAATCATCCCTTAGCTCTTTAGTATTATATAATTCACCATTGTATACAATGGCATAGGAATATCCTGCAATTTTCCGCTCCATAGGCTGCATTCCATCCCTCAAATCAATAATGGAAAGTCTTGTATGCGCCATACCACATTTTTTATAAAGCAGTGTCCCCTTACTGTCTGGCCCTCTTGGCACCAACGCATCCCGCATCCCATTTAAAATCTTTCCATATTGCTCTATGTTCTTTGTATACTCCCTGTCTGTACTAAAAAAACCTGCGATTCCACACATATAAATCCCCTATTCCTGCTCAACTCGCGAATTTGGGCGCAAGCACAGATTTGCTGTGTGAAAAATTATTTTTCACACAAACTCCACTGTTACAGAATAACAATCTTTTTTACTATCTTATGATGATAAAAAAAGATGTTTCCAACGATTACAGTGCGAAAAGTAACAAAATACCATTACAGTTCCATTAATATTGAACTGCCGATTGTGCCTTCTGGCATCTTAATCCCAAAGTTATCAGCTATCGTTGCACCAATTACAGCAAAAGTCTGCTGCTCTAGAATTTCTTTTCCTTCCTTCATGGACGGAGAATAGGCAAGGAACGGAACTTTCTCTCTAGTATGGTCTGTCCCGGTATACGTCGGGTCATTTCCATGGTCGGCTGTCAGGATTAGCAGATCATCCTCCCTTAATACCGAAAGCAGCTCCCCAAGTTTTTTGTCAAAACGCTCAATTTCCTCCCCATATCCAACCGGATTCCTGCGGTGCCCCCATAGTGCATCAAAATCAACCAGATTGGTAAAACAAAGCCCGTTAAACTCTTTCTTCGCAATTTCAATCGTCTGCTCCATTCCTTGGACAGAACTTTTTGACTTATTGGAAGCTGTCAGTCCTTCCCCGTCAAAAATATCGTAAATCTTTCCAACTGAAATCACATCAAAGCCTGCTTCCTTTAAGGCATTTAAAACTGTTTTGCCAAATGGTTTTAAAGCATAGTCATGGCGGTTCGCGGTTCTTACAAACTCTCCTTTTTTCTTTCCGGTATAAGGGCGGGCAATCACCCTGCCAACCTTCCATTCATCCTTCATTGTCAGACGCCTTGCAATCTCACAATAATGGTATAGCGTTTCCAGTCCCATTGTCTCCTCGTTGCCGCAAATTTGCAATACGGAATCTGCTGATGTATAAACAATCAGATGCCCCTTTTCAATCTCCTCTTCTGCTAACTCCTCTAAAATCGCCGTTCCACTTGCACTTTTATTTCCAATCACCTTACGGCCTGTCTCCTTCTCAAGCGCATCAATTAATTCTTTTGGAAAACCATGCTCCGTAAAAGTAACAAAAGGCTTTGTTACATAAAGTCCCATCATTTCCCAATGACCAGTCATGGTATCTTTTCCAAGACTTTTTTCACAAAGCTTTGTATAAACTCCCATCGGATGTTCAGCCGACCCTACCCCTTTGACCGGATGCAGATTGGCAAGACCAAGCCTTTGCAGATTTGGAATTTCAAACTTCTCCATTTTCTCACTAATATGTCCCAAAGTATCTACTCCGTCATCTCCATACTGCAAAGAATCAGACATCGCCCCAACACCCAGGGAATCTAAAACTACAACAAAAATACGATTATATTTTCCCATAACAACCTCCCTTTATCACACTACTCCTCCCATGCCGCTCTTAGCGGCACAAACAGAGGAAGAATGCTGCTTTGCAGCAAACCCGTTTTGCGGGTGTTTCTTCCTGTGTGAATGGTCTTTTCATTCACATTTTCCAATATATTTTTGGGAGACATTTTCAGAGACACTTTTATCACATATAATTGGCAGTGCATACTGGTGGTTACGCATTGTCACTTCCCGAAATACCCCACCGTCTTCCCCGTCAAGCGTCCACTGAACATCGTCATCACTGCTAATCTTAATTTTACTGCTGCTGAACTGAAAAATCCTTTCCGTATCGAATTTTTTTGTCATCAATGCATTTAAAGCTGCCTGAAGTTCAAGCGGATTCCTGATTTCTTTGATAAAAAGTGCTTCAAACATACCATCATCCATCATAATATTCATTTTGCTGTATGCCTTGTAGCCTGCCACTGACACAGAATTGCTGACCAGCCCAAGTATAAAATTATCTTCTATTACGTTTCCATCGTATTCAATCCGCATATGGTGCGTCTTAATATTCGGAATATGCTTTAATGCTTCTATAAAATATGCTGCTTTGCCCAGGGCATTTTTCCACTCCTGCGGCGTCTGATAGGATACTTCCGTAAATGCTCCAAATCCTGAAACATATGTAAAGTACCTGTCATTAAACTGCCCCACATCGCAGTGGAAAACGCTTCCTTCTACTACTAATTTTGCAGCATTTTTCATTATCTTTGGAATCTTCAAACTGGAAGCAAAGTCATTTACCGTCCCTGCCGGAATATATCCGCAAACCGGATGTTTTTCTAAATGCATTAAACCGGCTGTCACTTCATTTAATGTCCCATCCCCGCCGGAACAGACAATATATTCATATTCTGTACCACGCTCTGCCACAATCCTGGTAGCATCTTCTTTTCCCTGTGTCGCAAAAATCGTAATCTCAAAACCACCTGCGCACAGGATTTGGATAATATCTGACAGCTTGTTTTTTATTTGCTCCTTCCCGGCCATAGGATTGTAAACAAAAAGCATTTTTTTCATACCCACAGGTGCCTCCTTCCCATGTATCGATTCTATTATCTAAATTCTATTCCAAACACATTGCCTATATAATAAACATAGCATCCCCAAAAGAAAAGAATCGGTATTCCCTGTCCACTGCTTCCTGATATGCCGCCATAACGGATTCCTTTCCTGCAAGTGCCGATACCAGCATCAAAAGCGTAGACTCCGGCAAATGAAAATTAGTAATCAGTCCATCTAACACCTTGAACCGGTATCCCGGGTAGATAAAAATGTTAGTATCCCCATCCATCTCCCTGACTCTTCCACTTTCATCAGCCGCCGATTCAATCGTACGGCAGCTCGTTGTTCCAACACAGATTACCCTGCCTCCGGCTTCTTTCGCCCCATTTATCATATCTGCTGCTTCCCTTGTCACCCGGTAATATTCCGTATGCATATGGTGCTTTGTGACATCCTCTACTTTTACCGGACGGAACGTTCCAAGACCGACGTGAAGTGTTACTTTTGCAATCTGAATCCCTTTTCTTTCTATTTCCTGCAAAAGCTCCTCTGTAAAATGCAAGCCTGCTGTCGGTGCAGCGGCAGAACCTTCGTATTTTGCATAAACCGTCTGGTAACGGTTTTTATCCCTCAATTCATGCGTAATATAAGGTGGCAGCGGCATCTGTCCAAGCTTATAAAGAATCTCTTCAAAAATCCCCTCATAGGAGAACTGTATGATTCGGTTTCCCTCCTCTGCCACCTCTAAAACCTCCGCTTTTAAAAGACCTCCTCCAAAGACAATTCTTGCCCCGGGCCTTGCCTTTTTTCCGGGTTTTACCAAAGTCTCCCACTGATTATTTTCCCGCCGTTTCAAAAGCAGAACCTCTACTTTACCGCCAGTCCCTTCCTTTTCGCCAATTAGCCTTGCCGGAATTACCTTTGTATCATTAATTACCAGACAGTCACCCTTTTGCAAATAATCTATGATATGATGAAAATCGGTATGCCTGCGCTCTCCGCTTTTCTTATCCAAAAGCATCAATCGTGAGGACGCCCTGTCTGTAAGCGGGTCCTGCGCAATCAGTTCTTCCGGTAAATCATAATAAAAATCCGATGTTTTCATAAAAGTTCTCCATTTCTACGCATTGCCTCTATACATATGATTAATGGTGGCACTCCGGCCACCATGCTATTATAGGATAATTCTCAATATACAGATAATGAGAAGAACGTTGGTTTTGCATTCCCCTTATTTATTCCAAAGCATTATTGTTTTACCAATACTTTTATGAATATCTGTTTCAAACGCCCGGTTCATATCTGCAATCGAACGTACTTCTATCTGTGCGCCCACAATATTGCTCAGATAACCAATGATTTCCGGATGTGTTTTATAAAGTTCTACGGTCTTTAAAAAATCCTCTCTTCCGCTGCGGCTGCTTCCATAAAGCCGAAGTCCTTTTTCCAATACCATTCTGGTATTAATTGGCACCGGATACTCCGATACACCAAGCAGTGAAATCGTTCCCTCCGGCTGGATATGGTCAATCATTTGATTGATTGCCTTCTGGGAAGCCGCACCGCCTACACACTCAAACGCATGGTCAATTCTCAGTCCCTTTGGAATATCCATAACCGAAAATGTCTCATCTACAAACGAAAACTGCGACAGCTTCTCCTGATCAACACCGAATACATAAAGCTCTGTCTGTGGAAACATCGCCTTAAAGAAAATAGAAGTAATATATCCAAGGTTGCCATCCCCCCAGATTCCAATTACATTTCTCCGCTCATGTGCGATAGAATCAAAGCGTCTTAAAGCATGGACACTGACAGAAACTAATTCCGTAAATGCTGCAACTATCTTATCAACAGAAGCATCCAATGGAACGACGCGGTCTGGTACCAAAGCAACATGCTCCTGCATAAATCCATCAAAACCACTGGCGCGGAAACGGCTGGAACGCAGGTAATTTTCTGCAATAATATCATCCTGCTCCACAGGGGTATTCGGAATCATAATAACACTTTCCCCAGGCTGAAAGGTTCCGGCAGGGTCATAAACTACCTCTCCCAGCCCTTCGTGAATCAATGCCATAGGAAGCTTCTCCCGCATCACTTCTGCCGGACGGATTCCCTGATAATAACGCTGGTCAGCATGACAAATTGACAAATGCGTCGGCCGTACAACAATCTGCCCGGAATGCAGGTCAATATCATTAAATTCTACCTCAAAACGTCTTGGTGCTACTAAACGATATACTGTATTTAACATATATTTTGCCCCTTACTACATTACTTACCGGATTTCTGGTCCTGAATCAAGGATTCTGCTACTCGTAAGTCATATGGATACGTAATTTTAATATTAAAGACTTCCCCTTCCACAAGATAAACCTTTTCTCCTTTAATGACAAAAATCTTGGATGCATCGGTAAGAATTTCCTTTTCCTCCTCGGAAAGTGACAGGTACAGCTCTCTTAGTTTCTTTGCCTTAAAGGTCTGCGGTGTCTGTCCCTGATACATCTTCTTACGGTCCGGTACGGAAGTAATTGCCTTGCCATCTACACTCTCTACGATGGTATCCGTTGCTGATATCACTGTATCAACTGCACCGTATTCCAGTCCATATTTAATATTTTCCTCAATAATACGATATGTGAGAAATGGCCTTACCGAGTCATGTGTTACGATAAGTGTATCATCATCTACACCATATTCTTTCTCAATATAGGCAATTGAATTCATAATTGTTTCATTGCGGGTCGTTCCACCTTCCAGCACAACAACGTGTTCTGCACCAGCACCCAGATATTTCTTAACAAGATTTCTTGTATTTTCTACCCATTGCTTTGGGCAAAGCACCAAAAGCTTCGTAAATGCCTCATGCACAAAAAACTTTTCAATCGTATGAATAATAATCGGCTTATTCCCAACCTTTAAGTACTGCTTTGGCTTTTCAACATTTCCCATACGGCTGCCAATTCCACCTGCAAGAATTACTCCAAATACCATACTTTACCTCATTCCTGCGCTGCTTTTGCGCATAATGCAATGTTTGTGCAAGCAACGCGTAGTCACAAACTTGCCGAGTGAAAAATTTATTTTTCACTCTTTCCTCCCACTATTTATTCTCATTAATGTAGTTAATTAAGCCCTCTGCTTCGATAATTTTCTGCATAAACGGCGGAAATGCCTGCCCTTTATACTCGGTTCCCTTTGTCTTATCATAAATCATCCCACTGTCAAAATCAATTTCAACGGTATCTCCCGCTTCAATTTCCTTTGCAGCCTCCGGGCACTCAATAATCGGAAGCCCGATATTTATTGCATTCCGGTAAAAAATGCGTGCAAATGTTTCCGCAATAACACAACTGATTCCAGCTGCTTTAATCGCAATCGGAGCATGTTCTCTGGAAGAACCACATCCAAAATTTTTATTTGCAACCATAATATCACCCTTTTTCACACGATTCACAAAATCAGGGTCAATATCCTCCATACAGCTTTTTGCAAGCTCCGCCGGGTCAGACGAATTCAAATACCTTGCCGGAATAATAACATCAGTATCTACATTATCACCATATTTATGAACACTACCATATGCTTTCATGATTATATCTCCTTTCTAAGCTGCTCCTTATAATCCCAGTTCCGATGGTTGTGAAATCTTACCTGTTACAGCACTTGCTGCAGCAACAGCCGGGCTTGCCAGATACACCTCTGATTCCACATGCCCCATACGTCCAACAAAGTTTCGGTTTGTTGTGGAAACAGCACGTTCTCCCGCTGCCAGAATTCCCATATAACCACCCAGACAAGGCCCGCAGGTTGGCGTACTCACAATCGCTCCTGCATTGATAAAGGTCTGTACCAGCCCTTCTTCAATGGCCTGCATATAAATAGCCTGTGTTGCCGGAATTACAATCACACGGATACCCTCTGCCACCTTACGGTCTTTCATGATTTCTGCTGCCGTACGTAAGTCCTCAATCCGTCCATTTGTACAGGAACCAATCACAACCTGATCAATTTTAACTTCTCCTGCCTCACGGACTGTTTTTGTATTCTCAGGAAGGTGCGGAAAAGCTACCGTTGGCTCTAATTTACTTAAGTCAATCGTATATTCTTCATCATAGACGGCATCCTCATCCGCCTCATAAACTGTATATTTCTTTGAAGAATGCTCTTCCATATAGGCAATTGTCTTTTCATCCACCGGAAAGATACCATTCTTGGCGCCTGCTTCGATTGCCATATTGGCAATGGAAAAGCGGTCATCCATAGAAAGGTTTGCTACGCCTTCTCCTGTAAATTCCATAGACTTATATAATGCACCGTCTACGCCAATCATACCAATAATGTGCAGAATCACATCCTTACCACTGACCCATTTCGAAGGCTTGCCAACCAAATTAAATTTAATGGCGGAAGGTACTTTAAACCATGCCTGTCCGGTAATCATACCGCAGCCCATATCTGTACTGCCTACACCTGTAGAGAATGCACCCAGAGCACCGTATGTACATGTATGGGAATCTGCACCAATACATACCTCCCCTGCAACAATCAGTCCCTTCTCCGGTAAAAGCGCATGCTCAATCCCCATCTGTCCTACTTCAAAATAATTTGTAATATCATGTGCTTTTGCATATTCCCTGACACATTTACAATGCTCCGCAGACTTAATATCTTTATTTGGCGCAAAATGATCCGGTACTAACGCCACTTTATCTTTATCAAAAACAGTCTTTTTCTTTAACTTCTCTACCTCATGGATTGCCACCGGCCCTGTAATATCATTTGCCAGTACCAAATCCAGATTTGCCTCAATTAACTGTCCTGCCTCTACAGATTCCAATCCTGCATGTGCTGCCAGAATCTTCTGTGTCATTGTCATTCCCATACTTCTTCCTCCATTCTATTCTTTAACCTTAATGCATTTATATATCAATTCTACCGTCCTCTGTGTGCTTCTTCCGTCCTTATCATCAAAAAATCTGTCACGGAATGCTTCTATCTTGTCCTGCTCTAAATCATCCTCTGATATAGCCTCTGCTATCTCATCAAAATGTGTTGCAATCTTTCCCGGAACAAAGGTCTCAAACTCATAGTAGAAACCTCTTGTTGCAATGTACTGCTCCAAATCAAATACATAAAACAGCATCGGAATCTTTAACAGGGATGCTTCAAATACAACAGATGAATAGTCTGTAATCAATATATCCGTTACAAACAGCAAATCATTTAATTCTGAATTCATGGAAAGGTCTACGATATCATCTTTATAATCATTCTTAATGGTATTGCGGTTTGCCACAAAAGGATGATGTTTGATCACAATCGCATATTCCTCACCAAGCTGCTCATATAATTTATTGACATCAAACAGTTCCACCGGATAATAACCGCTGTTCTTTCCATTTCCACGGAAGGTTGGAGCAAAAAGAATAATTTTCTTATCCTTTAGCTTTGGATAATTCCGGTAAAACTCCTCCTGCACCTTTTCCCTGTATTCATCATCAAAGAAAATATCTGTTCTTGGAATTCCGGTAGCTACAACTTTTTCTGGTGAAAGCCCAAAGCCCTCTGCATAAAATTTTGCAATCTCCTGTGAGCTTACTGTTGCAAAGTCATATGTTCTGTGGTTCAGGCTTTTTAAGGTCTGCCCTCCACGCTTTCCCATACGGCTGCATCCAAATGTCTTAAACGCACCGCAGGCATGCCATAGCTGGATTAATGTAGTTCCTTCCCTGCGTGGCATTTTGAAGAGAAGTTCCATATAATCATCTACCAGAATCACTCTGGAATTTGCAAAATAAACAGCCAGACGAAGCATATTACGAAAACTCATGTTCCGTACACTTCTGTTATCCAGTACAAAACGTACATCCAAATCCGGATCTGTCCTTAACATACTGTATACAAATTCAAAATTTCCGCTTAAATCATTTCTGCGGTTTGAGAAAAACACTACCCTGTTCTGCTTTACCATTAACTTTCCTGCAAGCCAGTTTACAAATGACATACAGCTTAGCTTGATTGGCAGGATTCCAATTTTCAAATTGCAAAAAGAGGTCACTTTCCAGCGTGCATGTTTAATAATATAAATGACCGTCCTGCTCGAAGCAATCTCATCCTTTTTGGGAATACAGCCAAGCAGCGCCAGCACAGCATCACAAAAATATACCGGAAGAAGGCAAAGCCCCAAAAGCAAAAGTAAGAAATGCCATATCCCTGCAATAAAAGCCTGAATCTCCTTCTTGATTTTATGTCCTAACGTAACTTTTTTCTCTTTAAACTTTGCATGCAGCTCGATTTCACCTTTTTCCGGTGCAAAGGCAATCTCATAATAATCTCTTTTTACCTCTGCTTCTCCGGTTTCATCCGGTTCCTCTTCCTCGGTATCATCCATACCTTTTTCACCTGCAGATTCTCCTATCTTAAATGGTATATGTTCAATAAAATCTTCTCCATACATCACATCAAAGGTAACAGTAATCTTCTTTCCCAAATGCTCATTATAAAAAATGTCTCTTACATCATATCCATATTCTGCATATATTAAAAACTTATCTTTACGATCCGTATAAGAACGAACCAGCAATGGAACCCTTCTTTTTTGTGTGCCACTGTCAAAAATCACAGTAACCTTAGGATTTCGAACACGGTTGTCATATTCGCCCTGCACATTTGCAGAAATCCAAAATTTCCATCCCTTGAACTCTGCACTCTCTACAGTAAACACAACCTCCTTCATTCCCTCACCTCATCTCATCGTTTTATGCTACAATTTTTTATTTTACATCAATTATCAGTTTCTGTCCAGCTTTTCTATATCAGACGCGTTAATGCACCTTCTTTTCCCCAGGAACAACCTTCCTGACAGGTAAAATCCACATATCCGCATCTGGCACAGGGCTTATCTTCTTCTGTTATCTGCCCAAGCCTTCTTTTATTTGCCCTAGAAAGTTTATCCTGATTCTGCACAAAACGCCCTATCAACTGTTCGGACACCTGCATAATCTCTAACTGTGCCCTGCCACACATCCTTTCCTTGCACTTTAAAACAAAGTCTTCAAAAAGCCCCTGCTCCGTTACCGAAACTAACATTCCCTGTGGATAAACCTCGCCAATGCTCTCTATATCTGAAAGCCATTCCTTTTCGTAAACCGAATTCTTAAGAATCGGCGGAATATAATATCCAAATTCCCCAGGCTCTCTTCCCGAAAAATTGATTTTTACCCTCGTCGTGCGGTGCCGCTGCTCCTGCGCAACCTGCGCAAAAGATGCCAAAAACTTTGCTGTATACACATCACCATAATATTCCATATTATCATCATCATATTCCCCGGTTGCCTGCACTGGCAAAAAGCGAAAATATTCATTTTTATTATCATAGAACAATGGCTTCCCGACAGTTCCCAAAAGTGCTTCCTTCAAAAACTCCAGCTCTTTATAAAGACGTGCATTAAATGTTCCCTCCATATGCTCCAGATTTCCCTGCATCCCTTCTATCCAGTCTAAAATATAAAAAATATTTCGGAACGGAAGGGAATACACCATCATTGTCCCACAAAAAACAGATAGCATATACCGCGCATTTTCATAGGCAAGCCTGTCTGCCTCTTTTTCTGCAAAGCGTTTCGGATACCGTCTTTCAATCTCTCTGTAAATAATAGCATGCCATTTCTGGTATAATCTTTGTTCCTCTTGCGTATCGGGTTTCATCTGCGTATATCGCGCACTTTTTTCCGACGTATTAGACACGCCAATGGAATTTAAAAGCATGGCAATCATCTTAGGGCAGATAATTTCCATATTTACCATACCATGCTGAAATACAGAATGATGCCCTCTCTTCGCCGTCCCTTCCGCACGTTTCAGCGCCTTCTCTTCCGGCTGTGTGCGGATTGTGGCATACCCTTCCTTTGCATAGCAGGTTCCAGCAAACTTTCCACTTAACAGGGTCTGCTCATAATTTAACTCCTCAGGGTTCACCTGCCCTGTCTCCTTTGTTTGTGCAATTACCTCAATCTTTGTCATTCCGGTATCCTTTCTCACTGAACTTTCTTTCCATTTTTTCCTGTTACCTTTTTCTGTGCTGTATTCTTTTTCGCCGAATCCGCTTTGTTCTTCTTTACCACATCCTGCTTCTTTTTACTGGTATCCGTATTTGTTTTCTTGGCTGCATTTTGCTTCTTACTGGTACTTGTATCTGTCTGATTTCTCATTGCCGCATCCTGCTTCTTACTGGTATTTGCACTTGTTTGCTTTTTCTTTGTGGTATCCGCATTTTTGCTTTTTGGAACTGTATTGGTACTCTGCGCCTTCTTTTCCGGTTTTTCTTCTTTTTTCTTCACTGCCAGCTTATAGCAAAATACCGGTGTCCCCTTTTTCACATACTTAAAAATTATTGCAGCCTTATCAGGCGGTAAATTAACGCATCCATGCGAGCCATTATATTTATATATTTCTCCACCAAAGCTGCTGCGCCAGTCCGCATCATGCATACCAATATTCCTGTTAAAAGGCATCCAGTATTTTACCGGTGTCGCATAATTCTCTCCCTTCAGTGTTGCATTCCTCTCTGTATACGTAACGCTATAGGCCCCGGCTGGTGTGTCATATCCCCTGGCAGAATTACCTGTAACACAATCTGTCTCCAAAATCTTTTTTCCCTTGTCATACAGGAAAACATGCTGCGTTGTAAGATTTATCTCCACATAAGAGTTGCCGTAATCCTTTTTTCCATACGATTGTGCCGTCTGATAATACTCTGGCGTCCGCTCTACTTTCTTGCCTGCCTGAATTAACTGGGTTAATTTCTTTTCCTCCTTACTGGAGTTCATCCACCAGCCATAGTCCCCACCGGAAATCGTAATTGTTTTGCCATAGCTGGTCTTAAATTTCCTGCTTTTAAAGATAGTATCATACTTCTTTCGCAGATTTGCCACGTACTCTTCTATCTTTTTCTTTTTCAGGACAACATTTCCGTTCTTATTAACACGAATCCATTTAGAAATCAGTTTCCCATCCACAACTTCCTTTTCCTGGCCAAAACGGTATGTAATTTTCGCACCGGCATATGTATTCATCTGCTTTAAGGTTCGATTCAGCGCCTTATTCTCTGCCGTAATCTCCGCTTCCTGATAGCAATCCTTTTCCGACAAATCCACTTTCTCTTCCATATTACTGACTGCATCTACTATGATTTGATATGCCTTACTCTCGTCAATAATATTTCCCTTTGTCTCTTCTACAATTTGGTATCCTTCTTTTTCATCATATGTAGAAATATATGCATTTCTGGGTACTTCAAAACGGGAAGCATCAAAACAGGACAACTTCTTTACAGCTTTCGCCAGCCTTTCCTCATCATAACGGAACCAGTCCCCTGTCTGATACTTTTTTCCCTGGCCTGACAGGTATTCTAAAACACCCTGCTCTTCCAAAAGTTCTCTAGCCTTATCTTCCTCTACATATATTCCAAAGTCTTTTCCAAAAATCACTTCCTCCAGACTCTCCCCATTATCATCCCGATAAACTACCTTAAGCGTATAATTATTAATATCTCTCTTTAACTCCTGCACCGTCATATCCGATACATCTTTACCACCAAGCTCCGTCCCTGAAGCAAACCGGGAATCTGCCCTGCTTGCCGCAAGGATTAATGCGACTGCAAAGATGCCTGCAACTCCTACTGCTCCTATTGTTATTTTACCTTTCTTTCCACTTATCATATTTTTCTGCATCATCATAACCCTCATTATACCAACAATAGATTGCAGGCTCCGCCAAAAAACCTATTGTCATGAATATTTTTTTATCTTCAAAAACATTTACAAGTATATAACAAAATTATTTGAGATGTAAAGAGTCTTCTGCTGGGATTTTTATGAAAAAAGTTCTTGTTATTTTCCTATTTTAGATTATAATAAGATTTGGAGTTTCATTAACGCATGAAAGAACCATGCTAAATGAAATTTCAAACCACAAATATCGCAAGAACTTTAGTTCTTTTTATGTGCAATAGAGCCGAGGTGAAGAAAGTCCACCTTGCAGAAATGAGGAAAAATATGAATCCAATTGAAGAAATCGAGAAACTGAAAGAAGAAAAAAATGCCGTAATTCTGGCTCATTACTATGTTGATGGTGAAGTACAGGCGATTGCTGACTATGTCGGTGATTCCTATTATCTTAGCAAACTTGCCACAACATTGTCTGCTCCCAATATCATCTTCTGTGGTGTAAAGTTCATGGGAGAAAGCGCAAAAATTCTAAATCCCCAAAAAACCGTAGTAATGGCCGATGAATATGCCGACTGCCCGATGGCACACATGGTAGAAATTGATACCATTGAAACAATACGGCGTGAGAATCCCGATGTCTGCGTTGTCTGCTATGTCAATTCAACAGCAGAAATCAAGGCGCACAGTGATGTCTGTGTCACCTCTTCTAATGCAATCCGTATTGTAAAAGCCCTGCCAAACAAAAAGATATTCTTTATTCCTGATAATAATCTTGGCCGCTATGTTGCTTCACAGGTACCGGAAAAAGAATTTATTTTTCATGACGGTTTTTGCCATGTACATAAAAGCATTGAAAAGGACAGTATACTGGAAGCTAGAAAAGCACATCCGGAAGCACTTGTGCTGACACATCCTGAGTGTACCGAAGATGTCCTTGCCATTTCTGATTTTATTGGCAGCACTTCTGAAATTATTGATTTTGCAACCGCCAGTGATAAAAATACATTTATTATCTGTACGGAAATGGGAATCTTTTATGAACTTGGACAAAAAAACCCTGATAAAAAGTTTTATTCGGTAGGACACAGGCAGTTCTGCCCGAATATGAAAAAAATCACCCTTGATAAGGTTTTAACTGCTCTGCAAAATCTTACGCCTGAAGTTATTTTATCAGAGGATCTTTCCCTGAAAGCAAATAAGCCTCTCAGCCGTATGTTAGAACTTGCAAAATAGAATCGCAAATCATCTGTTACAAGTCAAATACTTCGCCCCTATTGCATGGCTTGGTTTTTTAGTTTGCTCAGGGCAATCCTTTCTTTCGATTGGCATGCAATACAATCAAACTACCTGCCAAAAAGAGCACAGATAAAGTCAAAGACACGACAATACTCCAGCTCATACAGGAGATGCTAAACCCGCAAATTCTGTATAACTCATTTCCTACATAAAAATGCCAGAAATCAATCATTCTCACGGGCATGAAATTTGTGAACCAGTGGTTTACCGGATAAACGTATATTTGGTTACAAATCACAAGCATCACCATAAAAGTTGCTATGACTGATGCACTTGCCAAAATGTTCCTTAAAAGGATTGTAACAAACAGTGCCAGGCTAACCATGAATACCAGTACCACATAACCCCGGAACAGATTCCATAAAAATTGCTGCATGTAGGTTATGTTGTAAAGGGAAAAAAATGTCCTTACATTGCTCTGAATCGGCTGCTCCATCCCGTCAAATCCAAATGGCAGCATGACTATAACAAACCAGACTGCCATACTGCACACATAAAGAACGGTTGCCGTCAAATAAGCCGCCGTAATCCTCGCCCTGTCAAGCTGCCGCTTCCCGTATCTGCTGGAGCGTACTATTTCCTCCATCTTTACCGCTGGATCACGCCCAAACAGCGGCAGTACCAGAACCGATATAACGATAACAAGCAAAAACACAAAATTCCCCATCGTTTCTTCCAGCGCCTTCCAGCCCTCGGCATATCCCATAGATAAAGCGGACAACGATTTTGCCTTATCCATAAAATCTGCTATTTCCTTATCCGCATAGCCCTTTTCGGTATCCTCTCTTTGGGATCTAGCCCTGCTGTCGGTTCATCCAGTATCAGAATCTTAGGATCATTTAATATTGCCTGTGCAATGCCCACCCTTCTTTTCATCCCTCCTGAAAAAGTCCGCACTTTCTTATTTGCAACATCGGATAGATTGACAAATTCCAATGCTTCCGGTATTTTTGCTTTTAATCTGTCTGCTGGAATTCCTTTCAGTGTACCCATATAATTCAAAAAATCCGTTGCCGTAAAACCGGGATATACACTGTAATCCTGCGGCATATATCCGATTAAGGTACGGTAATCCTCATCCATCTGGGTGATATTCTTCCCCTGATACAAAACACTGCCACTGCTCGGAAAATCTACCGTACTGAGAATCCTCATAAGTGTACTTTTTCCTGCGCCGTTTTCACCCAAAAGCCCATACACTCCCTGTTTCAGCTTAAAATTTACATCTTTCAATGCTTCACTTTTTTGATAAGACTTGCACAGGTGTTCTGCCTGCAATTCTATCTCCAGTTCCATTCCCTTACCTCCATATTCTATTTCCCATCAAAAAACACTCAGACGGAATACTTATATTCTATCTGAGTGTTGCGACTTACTTTCGGTTAAGTTGTGTCAAAGTTGTAATATAGTTTCGTTACAGTTGTAATTTTTATCGCTTACGCAATGAGCCAAGCGCACGCATCCATACGTGTATTTGCCTTTACTTTACCAGTAATTGATAAGCAATATATTCATAACCATTTTCAGATTGGATTACCATTTCATACGACAATTCCTGTGCATACAACTGACTATCTTTTATTGCAATTTCGGTTTGGGTTTCTCCAGAATCAATTACAACAGAATCATCATCCGATACCTTCAGACCAGCAAGTTCCACAAAAAGCTGCAATCTGTCATCAGGCTGTTTTTCCTGCGGTTCCTCATATAGTGTAATTTCCGCCCCCCATACTTTTCCTGTGACGGCATTTAGATATCGTATTGCACTTATGGGCTGACTGGAATACTTTACTTTCCAGAAACTATAATATGCCTCTAACTGCTCTCCAGCTTCTTCCGTTTGCACACCTATGCCCAGCTCCGCATTTATAGTATAGGCTGCCGCATCTTTTTCTTCTCCTATACCCATTTCAATCAGCCACTTTTCACCAGCCTTAATAGCTTCTTCCATTGAAATCTGTCCTGCCACTGGTTCATGTAATATTAAACTGTTACGACTATTCCAACACTTTATAACATCTTCTATCTGCTTAATCTTCAGAACCTTTCTTTCACTGGCTATCTCTTCACTCACTACACCTGCTTTATCATTTTCCAAGCTATCCCATGTCCGAACTGGCGATTCCATTTCTACCCTAGCAAAATTCGCAGCAAAATCCTCCTTCTGTCTTGCAGCATCCGATAATTCCACCATTTTTTCCTCTATCTGTTCTGCCATCTGGTTAAAATCATGTGCCAGTTCGCTAATCTCGTCTTTTCCTTTTATGCTAATCCTTTCGTTATACCTTCCGCCTGCAATCCTCTTCGCCGCTCTCCTTACTTTCTTTATTGGTGTCGTAATCAGATCTGTAAGCAGAAAAATCACCGGGAAACTAATGCATATAATAACTATATATATTTTTGGGAAATAATCAATCATCTTTTTCTGCGTATCTATCACTGAACTAATGTCTGTCTGTGTAGTCAGATACATCGTATTTTCACCTTGTCTTATATAATTACATGATGTTAGGGGCAAAAGGTAAATTTTTGTATATACTTCGTCAATTTGCACAAAAGAAAAAGATAAC
>CANRVD010000056.1 GCA_947643145.1 uncultured bacterium
AAATATTTCTCATTTTTTTGTTTTTTGGCCCCCCCAACACCCCCACTCGCGCTCTTGTGTGTGTTCCCCGCGCGGCAATAAACACAGCAAAAAACAAAAAGGGATCTATAGAAATGGAACAGAAAAACCTTAACAGACACACCTTTAATATTGACAGCAAAAAAATTACTATTTATCCAAGTACAGATTCCAGCAGACCAATTATATATCTGAACACAGTGGAAGAGGAAGGCAGTCGCTTATATTATACGCTATACCATGCCTCTTGTCCTGATTTTACTCTGGTGACGATAAGTGGATTGCATTGGGAACACGATATGTCTCCGTGGGATATTCCTTCCATCTCAAAAGGTGCCCCACCTTGCACAGGAGGTGCAGAGAACTATCTGCAATTACTTATAGAGGAAATTGTACCAAAAGCAGAAAGGTATATACAGGCAGTTCCTGCATGGAGAGGGCTGGCAGGATATTCCCTTGCCGGCCTTTTTGCCATATATTCTCTGTACCAGACAACACTTTTTTCAAGAGCTGCCGCTATCTCTGCATCCCTATGGTTTCCGAATTTTAAGGAATATCTTTTCTCGCATGAAATCATGAGGAAACCGGACTATTTATATTTTTCTTTGGGTAGCAAAGAATGCCGTACAAGAAACCCTTATTTAAATACTGTACAGGATAATACCGAAGAAATCGAAGCTTATTTTAGGCAGACGGGAGTTAATACCATATATGAAATCAATCCAGGTAATCATTTTAACAATGCAGTGGAGAGAATTGCCGCCGGAATCCTATGGCTTCTAAACAAATGAATTTTCATATGGAATAGTATATTTTTTTCTATTTTTGCCATAATACCCTTATATAAAAATACACAGAAATGAGGTTTATTATGGATACAAATGCACTTTTTCATATGGAATATGGCTTATACCTTCTTTTGGCAAAGGGAGAGCAGGATAATGCCTGTATTATCAATACTGTTATGCAAGTAACGGCAAACCCGCTTCAAATCTGTATTGCAGTAAATAAATCAAATTATACGCATGACATTATTGCGGAAACAAAACAGTTTAATGTCAGCGTCCTAACACAAAGCACACCATTTTCTGTTTTTTCTGCTTTCGGATTTATAAGCGGCCGGAAAAAAAACAAATTTGAAAACCGAACAGATATTGCACGCGCTGCAAACGGAATCTACTATCTGACAGAACATTCCAATGCCTGTTTTACTGCAGAAGTAATTGAATCTTCTACTTCAGCAGGCAGCAGCCAAAACGAAAATAAACTTTTATCCAGCAGCTGTGGGATGATTGATTTGTCTACACATACTTTATTTATTGCAAGGTTAACGGATGCCGTATCTCTATCGGAAGAACCATCTGTTACCTATAACTACTATCAGAAACATATCAAGCCAAAACCGGAAACAAAGCTTTCACAGAATGATTCTCCAAAGGGTTACATTTGTGAGGTATGTGGATATGTCTATGAAGGAGAAAATCTTCCCGACGACTATATTTGTCCTATATGCAAACATGGGGCAGAAGCGTTTCGTCCACTTTCCTAATTCTGCCGACTTTTATTTATTATACTAGTAGACGACTTCCGATAAATGTGTTAAAATATGGTTTAGAATAATATTTTTAACTGGAGGTGAAGAACATGCATTATGTTCATCATGAGCATGCAGATAGTTCCATAAAAAACTGTTCACAATGTGGACGTCAGCTTCATGATTCATATCCTCATGAACTTTGTCCTACATGCATGGAACAGAACCTGTTTAATGAAGTAAAAGACTTTATAAGAGAAAATGACGTACAGGAACAGGATGTTGCAGAACATTTCAATATTCCACTTCGTAAAGTCAGAGGATGGATACGCGAAGGAAGAATCCAATATAAAGGAGATAGTATAAATTCCATTTCCGGTATACACTGTCGCTATTGCGGAAAACCAATTTCTTTTGGTGTGGCGTGTCCTGAATGCCATTCCTTACAGAATCTGCAGGTTGTTGCAATACAGAAAAAGAAAGACGAAGAAGCAGATGCAGCAATGCGCTTTCTTGCTAAATAGTATATTTCTTCGTTGTTTTTTATATTTTATACAATAAAATATCATGTTATATTGTTAAGTTTCACAAAATTACCTGTAAACGCTTGTATTTCCTAACATCTTCCATTATAATGACATTTGTGTAATAATATTAGTAAGGAGCAGGACAGATGAGTGATAACATAAAGTTAGATGAGATTCTTAACAGTTATAAAGTTGGAGAATTAAAGGAACTAGCTAAAGTATCTGGTGTAACAGGGTATTCCAAGTTAAAGAAGGCAGAATTAATAGATGCTGTTTCTACGCAATTACAGATAATTGATGCAAATACAGTAGAACTACCGGAAGAATTAAAAGAAATTTTATATCAACCTGAAACTGCCGCTGCCAGTGAGAACCCTCCAGACACCATCAAAACCATACGTCCAAAAACTCCAATTATTGGTGTTGCTCCTCATGTTATGAACGTGTTGCAAAACAATAATCAAGCATCCATCTTTACTGCCAACCGTACGGTTGGCAACAGAAAAATTTATCCAAATGAGCCATGTCCTTGTGGAAGTGGCAAGAAATATAAAAAGTGTTGTGGACACCTTTAGTTTTGTTCCTACATATCAAAATGCTGAGTGAACAGAGCCAGACACCATATCCGGTTTTGTTTTCACTATACAAATTTATTCAACCTTTCTCATTTTTAATGTAAACAGAGTATTGTTAATTCAATACTCTGTTTTATTTTGTGTTACTGGGCACGGAGTAAACAGTAACTATTTTGCTGCTAAAACAGAAAATTTGTTCGATTTTTCTATTGACAAACATTTGTTCGTCTGTTATATTATAGACAGCAAATACAAACAAATGTTCTTAAAGGAGGAGTCAGCTATGTATATAGGAAGAGCGAGCATCTTAACACATTATACCGTTCCGGCGCTTGGTATAATATCCATTATTCTGGTTTTTTCTTTTGGAATCTACCATAACAATACACGTCCTGCGGCCATGCAGGAACCCCCTGCAAGAGAGCTAAGTTTTAAAAGTGTTCCGGTGACTCCTAAGGACACGCTTTGGAGTATTGCAAGTGAAAACTATTCCAAAGAATATGGCTCCCTAAAAGATTATATTCAGGAAATCAAGCGTTGTAACTCCCTACAGTCAGACAATATTAAAGCAGGAAGCTCTCTTATAGTGCCTGTTTACATAACAACCAATTCTTCACAATACGGTATCCAACATTAAAAATCACCATTATACTAACAATATCCCTTTAGGTTGCTTGTAAGAATTGCATGAAAGATCCTATCTTTCGCCCCAGGATGCTCCGCATTCAACTGCTGAACAAGTTCTTTTGCATATTCCCGTTTGGTATTTCCATCTGCAGGGCATGGATTTTTTTGCACTGGCAAATCATACTTATGCCAAAAACCTATAACATCCCGCTCATCCAGATAGATAAAAGGGCGTATCACTGTTAAATCCATTCTGTCCAAATACGTTTTTGGCGGAAATACATAGAAGTGGCCTTCAAAGATAAGAGAAAGGAGAACGGTTTCAATAAAATCATCCTTATGATGTGCATATGCCACTTTATTGCAGCCAAGCTCTTTTGCCCTTGTATTTAAAGCCCCCTTACGCATTTTCGCACAGAGGGAGCAGGGGTTGCTTTCCTTTCTGTCTTCAAATATTATTTTGGAAATCTCACTTTTTACTTCATAAAAGGGAACCTCCAGTCGCTCGCAAAGGGAATGGATTTTTGATAAATCCATTCCTTCAAAACCAAGATTAACAGAGATTGCAATTATTTCAAACTTCTTTGGATAAAACCTGCGCAAACCTGCCAGTGAATATAACAGGGCAAGGCTGTCTTTTCCACCGGATATTCCAATTGCAATTTTATCATTTTCATCAATTAACTGGTAATCGTCTAATGCACGTCTGGTATAACTCATTAATTGCTGTAATTTCATTTCAATCCTCATTTCTGCACTGCCTGACACAAATTGTGTTAATTGCGTTCTTCTTAAATTTGGCTTAATTTCACTCAGCTTGGTTCTTTCGTGCATGAATGAAACTTCAACATTTTTACTAATTTCATATTTTTGCCATGTTTTTGAACGCCACTTCTGCTATTATAATACATAAGTGTAAAAAAGCAAGTAACAAAAGCAGGAGGAGAGAAGTTATGATACACCCACACACAAAAAAATACTCACGTTTAGTTGCCATTTTAGCTATCTTTTGTATCCTATGGCAGAATGCGTCTTATGTACAGGCAAACGATGGAAACCTTACACAAACGGTTCTAATTACACAAAATGGAACAGTAACAGAATATGAAGCAGAACCAGTCCAAATACAATATATGGACGAAACACATAACTGTACCGTTCCCCCTGTTAAGGTAAATGATATCTGGATGGTTCCGGCAAAAAATATATTATCTGATATTCTTGGCTGTTATTACAAATTTAATGAGGAACAACAAACTATTTCAGTAAAAACCCCTGGTCGGGAAAGTAGCATAAAATATTCTGTCAATAGCAATATCATGGAAATGAATAATCAGCAGTTGACAATGCCTATAGAAGTCCTCACTGGAACACAGAAAGCTACCGACAATAGTGATTTTATGATTCCTTTAGAATTTACGTTAAAACAACTCGGTTATACATATTTTATTCAGGATATTAGTACTGCAGATGGCACCATCCGCCATATGATTCAAATTCAGTCTAATTATCTTTTTCAGCAGGCAGAGGATAATATTTCGATTGATACTGAAAAATATGAAAATGCATTAACTGCAATTTCTATTCTGAAAAATAACAGCGGGGCAAAAAACTTTGTACAAGCCATTACTTTAAATCCTGTTACAGCAGAAAATATCCTGATATCACAGAATGCAGAAGAATATTCTGTAACTATTACTTTTTTAAAAACGTATAATCCGTTTGGAAAGTTTACAAAAGAAATTAACAACGATATTATTCAAAAAATTGAAGTATGGGAAGATGAGGACTTTTCCAGTTCTATTAAAATATACTACCAGCAGAAGTATGTATATTCCCATGAGATTACAGAAAACGGCTGTACTATTACATTATCAAAAGGAAGTTTTTCCATAAAAGTAATATTGCCAGAGAAAGTGAATTTTTCTAAAATAACTACTACCGACCAGTATTGGAAAAACCGTTTTCTAATTACCATTCCCGGTAATTATGTTTCGTTTTACAAAACAAATGCCCCATATATCAACAGCACGAACGTAACAGGAATTACGGTCAGTAAAACAGCAGATGGAAATACAAAACTTATAGTCAATACAAAAGGACTAAAGGGTTATAAATTAACAGCAGGAGACGGGTTCTTTACTGTTAAAGTCGGAGCACCGCAAAATATCTATGATAATATTGTTCTCTTAGATGCCGGACATGGCGGAAAGGATAACGGCGCTTCTAAAAAAGGACTCGTGGAAAAGAAAATATGCTTATCCATTATCTATACCTATGCAAAAGAGTATTTTGAACGTCCTGACTCCCCGGTAAAGGCATATTGGACAAGACATGATGATACCTTTATTAATCTGTATACCCGCCCGGCGCTATCAAAAACATATCATGCCGATATGTTTGTCAGCTTACACATGAACAGTGCAAGTAATACCAGCGCAAACGGAACGGAAGTTTATTATTCGAAAGCAAATAACAGTAAAGCATTTTCAAATCTGACCAGCAAGAAACTTGCTGGGAATATGTTGGATACCTTAGTTGACAGCTTAGGTTCTAAAGACAGGGGAGTAAAGCAGGCTGGATTTGTAGTAGCCAAGTACAACACCGTTCCAGCTGTTTTGGTTGAACTTGGTTTTATAACCGGAAATACAGATTCCAAAAAATTGAAGAAAGCTTCTTATCAAAAGAAAGCAGCAAAAGCTCTTTATCAAGGAATTGTGGATACCTTTGAGGAATATCCAACGGAGCGATAGTAAGTCTGTATGTTATTTGCAGTACTATTACAGCTATTTTAAACATCATCTGTAAAAACTGTCAGCGAAAGCGTTCCATACTGCATTTTCTACAAAGGAAGACTACGAAAATTGTTTATTATTTACATTGACGAAATCATACTCTGCTAGTAGAATAGAATTTATTAAGGAAATATTACATATTTTTTGTGTCGCTTTTTATATCAATAAATTATATATGCAGTACCATAAAACGCCAAAGCAGTAAGCTCTACAACGGTAGATATATTGCACTACAGATATAGAAAGTACATTTATTGACATTCCTGATATCACAAAATCAGATGCCTGTACATTGCCTGACACAAAATTGATATTTAATATTACATTCAGGAGAAACAATGAATAAGAGTAAAGAAGCACAAAATTTTCTTGCAGAAATGAGGAGTATGTATGAAAGAAATACGTTTACATGAAGGAGAATTAAATGTCATGGAATTACTGTGGTCTAACAAAGAATTGGCCGCTAAAGACATCTCCAAGATTATCAAGGAATATATTGGCTGGGAAAAAAACACAACGTATACGGTAATCAAACGCCTAATTGATAAAGGGGCTATTACCAGAGAAGAACCCGGGTTTATTTGTAAAGCCAATATAACGAAAAGAAAGATTCAGGAAATCGAAACCAAAGCGCTGCTGGATAAATTATATAGCAGCTCCATCTCTAATTTTATTACAGATTATTTGGTTAACCAAAAATTAAGCCCATCTGATATTACAAATTTAGAACGTATCATTGTAAATCAAAGAAAATAATTTATAACAATAGAAATCCTGTTTTGTGGGATTTCTATTGTTTTTTACCGTATAGGAAAGTTCTCAATGTGTAGCGAAATGTCAGCAAAAATGCTAAAGCATTTTTGCTAGGGCACAAGCGAAGTCTGTGCCCTTTTTTAACTTATAGGAAACTGCTCGGTATGTAGCGGTATGTCAATTTGCATAATGATACAATAATGTAGAAAGCGGAATAGTGATTGAAAGAATAGGAGAGGTGTTTTTAACTCTTGGATAAACTCCAGTTTTTCAAATAGTTATTGTAATAATGAAAGTAGTCTGCTATAATTGAACTTAGCCATTGTGTAAATAAATATACTGACATGTTGATAAGCAGCAAAATTATTTGCAATATAAACAACGTGATGTCAGGGTTAAAAAATATTATTTCCAAACTGATGCTACATTGCCTATCTATATATTGTAAAATTATAAAAGGAGACTTTTTATGGGAACATCAAATCATCAGACATATCATCAGACCAAAAATATGGCAAATGTTAATAAACTTCGTGAATTACTAAAGGAATTTCCGCCTTTTGCAAAAGATTTTTTCCGCGGCATTGAACCGGTTTCCTCTATTAATACACGAATTGGCTATGCATATGATATCCGGACCTTTTTCCGTTTTCTGATATCAGCCAATCCATCCTTGGAAAACGACATTTCCGCCATCCGGCTTTCTGATTTAAATGCATTGGAACCGGTTGATATTGAAGAATATTTGGAATATTTAAAGCTTTATACCTATCAGGGCAAAACATATTCTAATGATGAACGCGGAATCCACCGTAAATTGTCCGCATTGCGCAAATTCTATTTATATTACCAGAAAAGAGACCATATTACAAATAATCCAACCACCGTCGTTGATATGCCTAAACTTCATGATAAAGAAATTGTCAGGCTGGATTCCGGCGAAGTCGCTGAGCTTCTGGATTTAGTAGAACATGCCGGCGACAAGCTTACTGGACGAAAAAAAGCATTCTACGAAAAAAATAAGTTACGAAATATTGCTATATTTACGCTATTTTTAGGTACTGGAATCCGTGTGTCAGAATGTGTTGGACTAGATATTGAAGATATTGATTTTCGCGATAACCGCATCCGAATTATCCGAAAAGGCGGCAAGGAAGAATATGTTTATTTTGGCAACGAAGTCCGTAATGCACTAAAAAATTATATTGAAATTTCCAGAGAACAGATACAACCGGTTCCCGGCCATGAACATGCTCTATTTTATTCCATCCAGCGCCGCCGCATCAGCATACAGGCGATTGAAAACCTTGTAGAGGAATACGCCGGACAGATTACAAAATTCAAGCATATTACACCGCATAAGCTCCGCAGTACATATGGAACTTCCCTTTACCGGGAAACCGGAGATATCTACCTCGTTGCCGAGGTACTTGGCCATAATGATGTCAATACAACCAGAAAACACTATGCTGCTTTGGATGATGACAAAAAACGGATTGCCGCAACAGCAGTCACCCTGCGCCAAACAGATTAGAAAGGGAACCTTCAATAGCTACCAGCCCTGAAGTATGCGTTAACAAATGCATTATTGTAATCTCTGCAAAGGGCTGTCTGCTAAATTCCCTAATGTAACTTCCTACCCTGTCATTCAAAGACAGCCTTCCTCTTTCCTGCAGAATAAGGATTGCGGCGGCAGTCATCATTTTTGTAATCGACTGCGTTTCAAAAAAGGAATCCAGCCTGACTGGTTTATAAATGTCATTTCCCAAATCCATATCACCAATTGCATTACAGGAAACCACTTTTCCACGTTTGGCAATGCAGTAACTTCCTGATTGGATTTTACCCTGACTGATAAGATTTCTGATGTGCGCATCTAACTCATACTTTATCATTCTAATTCCTCATCCGCCATATAAACCTAATTCAATTTAAACTGCGTTACCGCTTCAAGTAAATCACCGGAATTATTATTTAATGTTTCTGCATTACCATTCAGATTCTTAACAGCCTCTAACTGGTTTTGAATCGTAGAAGAAACCTGTGAGGTAGAAGCTGCAGACCGGTCAGAAACATCTGATATGCTTTGGATTGCCGAAAGCGTCTGTTCCTTTGCGACAGACATCTGCCCGATTCCCCTCGTGATATCATCCAGGTTTGATGCCAAATCTTCCACATATTTATTGATATTATTAAACAAATTGATGGTCGTTTCCAATGCTTCCTGCTGCGCTGCAACAATCTGCTCTGCCCTCTTTGCCGTTTCCACTGTCTGTTCTGTCCGTGTATTAATTCCTGTAATAATATCAGAGATTCCGCCAACTGCCTGCATAGATTCATCCGCAAGCTTACGGATTTCATCTGCAACAACAGCAAAACCTTTTCCAGATTCCCCGGCACGTGCTGCCTCAATCGAAGCATTCAGACTTAGCAAGCTGGTCTGGTCAGAAATAGAACTGATTACCTCAACAATGCCTTCAATTGTCTTTGATTCTTCATTCAGCTTATTAATTCCTTCGATAACGGCTTCCGTAACATCCTGTGTATCTTTGGAACGTTCGCTCAGCTCGGCTATAATATTAATACCCTGACTGACATAGTCTTTCGTATTATGGGAAATGGTTTCAATAGCATTGGTATTCGTCGTTAAGACATTAATTCTATCTGACAGCCCATCCATCTGCTCCAGACATTTTTCTGCTTCCCTTGCCTGAGAGGAAGTACCAGATTCAATTTCAGACATCGCATTGTAGATTTCATCAGAAGAGGAAACTAACATTTCTGAAGTTTTACTTACATTATCAGAAGAAGACTGTACCAGACTACTAATTTGGTCTACCTTGTTTAACAATACTTTCATACTGGAAATCATACCATTAATACTATGGGCAAGGACACCAAACTCATCCTTTCTGTTTAGACGGACATTGCCTGTTAAATCACCTCCTGCAGCCTTTTCCAGCACGCCAACTACTGTGTTGATTGCCTTATGCATACTAAATGCCAGAAAGAGCGCCACAGCAATCGCAATCAGAATGGCAATAAACGTAATACCAACAGTCATATTGCGGATTTCATATGCCTGACTTAACATAACCTTTTCCGGCACCAGACAGCACACATCGGAACCGGTATCTGCAATCGGCACACGGATAAACAGATAATTCTGCTTATTGTACTTCACCATAGTTGAAACGGAGCTTCCAGGCTTTGCTTCTTTATAAAAATCCTGACTGCTAAAAACACTTTCCTGCGTTTCCGTATTTAAAATCTCTTCCCCGTCTGGAGCAATATAGCCCATGATAGTACCGTCATCAAGCTCCAAATCATTTAGTACATTTGTTACTGCCTTTGCGTTAATATCCACTACTACATATCCGTCAAAATTGGTAAATGACCTTACATAAGAGGCTGCATACTGCTCTTTATTGATATGAAGCTGGCCGTCCAGCTCATCATGGGAACTGGTCCAGATACCGTCCGTTGCATCCGCATTCAAAGACTGTTTGAAGGATTCGTAAAATCCCTGCTGTAATGTTCCGGCAGAAGAAATTCCATCTCCATAGGAGCCAATTACGGAAATCGCCATAATAAAATCACTGGCACTTGCTGCGGATTGCACCGTATTGTAAAGGGAACTCCACAGCATATATTCATGTGGCTTGTCATTTTTGTAAGCACCTCTGTAATAATTATAAAAATCACCATTTTCAATAATTTTCTGTGCTTCTGCACTAACCTGTGACATTCCAAGATTTAGATAAGTTGCAGTTGTATTTACCGTACCTGCCATATTTTTTTTGTAAGAATCTAACATTGCGGAGGAAGAACTGTTATAAGATACCGCACCAAGCACTATGATAAAGATGATAACAACCATAAAGCCTGAAACCATTTTGAACGCAATGCTGTTTAACTTATTAAATTGTTTCATAACATTCTAGCCCCCTTTTAATATTTTCTATTGTCTATGTAATCAGCAGCCGTATCAGCTGGAAAAATCTCTTCCTGAATATAATTCTTTTTTGATATCGGGTCGCCATTAATTACCGTCTTAATAGCATCTGCCAGAAGTTTGCCGGTTAACGGATTACATTCCATGTCACAATTAATTTTACCATCTATCATCGCCTGAAATGCATCGTGAATTCCGTCAAAGGAAACAATGACAATATCCTTCCCCGGTTTAATCCCGTTCTTTTCCATCACTTCAATTGCACCGAGTGCCATATCATCATTTTCACTGATTAGGATATCAATATCTAAGTTCTGTTCCAAAACCTTTTCCATGTTTTGGACACCCCCGTCATAACTGAACTCACCTGTATCTTTATAAACAAATTTATAATTTCCCTCAGCGCCAAGCATCTCCTCAACACCCTGCGTACGGCCTGACTCTGCACTCGCACCAATCGTTCCCTGAAAAAGAGCTACCTTATATGTACTCTTTTTTGTTTTCAGCGAATCCATATAATCAATCAGCCAGTCAGCCGCTTTATAACCTTCCAGCAAAAAATTTGAGCCAATCCAGCAATTATACAGTGTATCATCAGCATCCACCATACGGTCCATAACAATAACCGGAATCCCTGCATTTTTTGCTTCCTGCAGTACCTCGTCCCATCCTTCGGATACAATTGGCGTAAAACTGATAAGGTCTACTTTTTGTTCAATAAATGAGCGGACAATGCTAAGCTGGTTCTCAAAGCTTTCATCTGCATTTTCATAAAGCAGCTTAATCCCATTCTCTTCCGTACAGTTTTGCTGAATGGATTCAACATTTGCATGACTCCATGCTGCTCCTGTTCCAGACTGGACATATCCTACTGTGATCAAACCTGTTTCTTCTGATACTTCTTTTCCGTCCTCTTTCTGCTCGGTTTTGTCTTTTCCGCATGCTACAACGGTTATAGCACAGACAAAAAAAAGAAGGCAGACAAAAATTTTTCTGAATTTTTTGATTTTTTCCATTTCTGACCATTCCTTTCATTTTTTATCTCGTCCACTTGGTTTACTCTCATAGTAAACAATAGATTACAGGCTTCGCCAAAAAACCTATTGTCAAAATTATACTATATTTGGTAAAATCAATCAAGTTTTCGCCTGCACAAAAGGAAAAATTGTTCAAAATCCACAAAATTTTTGTCTGTCTTCTATTTTTTTAACTGCTGTAAAAGTTTTTGAAAATACGCTGGCAGCGGTGCATCAAATTCCATATACCGTTTTGTCCGCGGATGAATCAGTCCCAGTGTTTTGGCATGGAGTGTCTGTCCTGTCAGGGAAAAAGGGCATTTTCCCGGGCCATATACGGTATCTCCAAGAACCGGAGTTCCCATACCTGACATATGTACGCGGATTTGATGTGTCCTGCCCGTTTCCAGACTGCAGCAAATATAAGTATACCTTCCATTAAGCGCATCTAACACTTTATAATGTGTAACCGCCCGTTTCCCATTTTTGACATTCATCGCCATTTTTTTCCGGTCTACAGGATGACGCCCTAACGTGCTTTCTATCGTGCCTTCCTCTGAAACAACATGGCCCTGCACAATCGCATGGTATGTTCTCGTAATAGAATGCTCCTTTAACTGTTCTGCAACAAAGTTATGGGCATAATCGTTCTTACAGGCTACAATGGCCCCCGTTGTATCCTTATCAATCCGGTGGACAATTCCCGGACGTAAAACCCCGTTAATTCCCGACAGAGAACCTTTACAATGATACAGCAGCGCATTTACTACCGTTCCCGAATAATGGCCGGGAGCGGGATGTACTACCATCTGCTTCGGCTTATTAATTACAATAATATCCTCATCCTCATATAGAATAGCAAGCGGAATATCCTCCGGCTCTATGGAAAGTTCTTTTGGCGGTTCTAAAAAAACCGTTACCAAATCCATTGCCTCTAGTTTTAGCCCTGCCTTAGCGGCCTTTTGGTTTACCAAAACATTTCCTTCCTTAATTTTCTTCTGCAAAAAGGAACGGGATACCCCTGACAATTTCTCGGACAGAAACAAATCCAGACGAGTCCCGCTTTCTTCTTCTGCTACAACATATTCTATCTCCTGTATCGTATCTGACATGCCAGCCCCCATCTTCTATCATGAATCAAAATATGTAAAAGGTTTCACTTATCACTTCGGTGGTTAAATATCACAATTTATACTTTGCAAAATCTTGCGATATTTAACTTCCAGAGTAATAAGTTCCACTGCGCATGGTATATTCTCATGTACGGATGGAACTTCAAACCTTTTTTTTCAGAAAATCAAAATCTTCGTCCTTATAATAAAAACATATCAGGAAAAACAACAAAGCCGCAGCAATAACGACAAAGCAATCCGCCACATTAAATACTGGAAAATCAATCAGCTTGAAATAGAAAAAGTCAATCACATAACCTTGTACCATCCGGTCGATTAAATTTCCGACTGCCCCTGCCCCAGTTAAGATTCCAATCAGACGAAGCGGCAGATATCGTTTCCCCTCTGGCAGCTTCCAATAAAGAAACACCAGCACAACAAGAATAACAATCGTAAAACAAAGCAGAAAAACCCGTTGCTCCTGCAGCATCCCAAAAGCTGCTCCATGATTCTCAAGATATTGTAGTTCAAAAACACCTTTTATCAGTGGAACTGCATTACTTTCTTTTAAATACATTGCTGCCAAAGATTTGGTCAACTGGTCAATCCCCAGCAAAACCAAAAGCCATACGGCACCAATAATCTCTCTCTTCCATTTCATACTCTACACCTTTATATTGTTAAAGAGCGCCGTTTCTGCGTTCTTCCTAGGTTTGATTTAGTTTCCACTTCGCATGGTATTTGCATGCGTTAGTGGAACTTCAAACCTTTTAGTCTGTATCAATAAAGACAAATGGCGAATCCTCCTGTGCAGACGGACTTACCGTTTTTGATATTTTAATCTGGTCATAATCATCAAGTTTTGGTGTCGTACTCTCCCAGTCGTTTTCCTTCTTTTCTGCTTCCATCTTTTCCAGTGGTATAATTCCTGGTACAATCGTATCAGCCGTTATTTGCATATTTGGAATTTTAATTTTTGCCCTTGCTCTTTCTTCCGCTTCAGAAAAAGCAGATTCCGACTCTGCAGATTCCGTATTCTCTTTTCCATTATCAGCTTCTTCCTCAAACACAGGCTCATTTTCCAATACCGGCTCTTCCTGTGGTGGATTTTCTTCGGAAAGACTCTCCACAACTGCAACGTCTTCTGCCATCTCCTCTGGTACAGTATCTGTTTCCTCCTTCATGGAAAGTTTTGGTTCTACCTCCGTTTCCTCTAAAGCATCCTCTTTACCTTCCTCTGCAAAATCCTCCGTCTCCTGTTGTGCTTCTCCTACTTCTTCTTTATCAAAATAATCCTCTGTTGCGTTTATTGGAATTGTCTTCTCAGCATCCATGACCGTATCTGCATCCGGTGCATCATCTAACATTTCTGACAGCTCCGGCACAAAAATAGAATAGTGCTCACTTTCCAGCATCTCTATCTGCGATTCTGCCAGTTTCTTAAACTGCAGACGATAATTTTCATAACTTTGTACCAGCTTTCGGACGTGGTTTCTAGTATCCTCAAGCTCATGGTTTGCCTTTGACTTGGTAACATCGGAATATGCCTGAATTTCCTTACGCAGTGCCTCTGCTTCACTCTGCGCTTCCTTTAAAATCGCATCCGCCTTTGCCTGCGCTTCCTTTGTCAGCGCCTCTGCCTTGCTCTTTGCAGCCTCCTGCGTCTCGGAAGAAGTCTTTTCTGCAAGAACCAACGCCTTCTGCAAAGTAGTTTCCATCTGTTTATAGTACTGAATTCCTTCACTTAAAGAGGCAATTTTATCCTTTAATTCCCGATTTTCTTTATACAGATCTTCATAGTCCTTCAAAATCTCCTCTAAGAAATCATCTGTCTCCTTTTTGCTGTAACCACGTACAGCCGTTTTTAATGAATGATTCTGAATATCAATTGGTGTAAGCATAAAACTCCTCCTCTTCGAAGCAATAGATTGCAGGCTTCGCTAATCAACCTATTGTCATAAATTAAATATACTGTTTTAATATAATATGATAACGTTCCTTCTTCGAACGGGCACTTATTTTTTCAAATATAAACTTACCATATCCCCTGACTGAGAATACATCACCCTCTGCCAGTTTTTTGGCATTCTCCGTGCAGCATCTTCCATTCAGAAAAACATTTCCTGCCTGAATCAGAAGCAGCCCCTGTGAACGGGACGCTTTCACCGCCACAGAAAGAACCGCATCCAGCCGGAAGGAAGATACACTTCCTGAAATCTCCTGAAACTCCGGCTTCCAAATAAATTCTTCACCAGAAATCATCTCCGATACCACCGTAGTATGCTTTATCCTTGTAAGTTCTGTCAGTAACTCTGCCTTCTCCCGCTTACAAAAAATATAACCGGTACTCACCTGATAGGCATCCTCTTCCTCACGCCTTACCAGAATATCTCCAATCTGGTCACGTGTCAGCCCGAGATTCATAACCGTACCAAGATAGTCTCTGTGGCTTAAGGAATCACAAAAACGTTTATTTACCGGTTTGATACGGACACAGGCAATCGGAAAGTCCAAATTATCAATATAACAATCTCCCTGCTCCGGCAGAAAACAAATAATTCTCCTTTCTGCATCCGGATAACCACCGGAAAAAACTGCCTGTCTTCCTTCCTGCCAGCTTCCATGGTAAAAATCATCCATTGCCCTGTATGCCAGTGACGTCTCATGTAATCCGGCGAACTGGCTATATACCGGTATTCCGCGCTGATAGGATAATTGAATCATATCATTAAAATGCTGTAATAAAATCTGTTCTTCTTTGGAAAGATGCATACTCTATTTCCACCTTTTTTATGTGATAGGAAAGTTCGCCTTCATATAATAGCCATCAACAAAAATCGCTTTGCGGCATTTGCCAGAGAAATGGCATTAGTATTCCTCTTTTTTACTGTATAGGAAACTGCTCGAAATGTAACGGTACGCCAACAAAAAGCGAAGAACTTTAGCTCGTTGGCTTTCTTTCTAGCGCCCAGCGAAGTCGGAGCGCTTTTTCAAAGCGATAAAAGATAATTACAAAGTCTTTCCAGATAAAAAAGTATAATCATTAAAAAATAAGGACTTAAATCCATAGAAAATGTATTCATAATGGAATGCCTTACAAGGCTCTGCATAGGCTGAAGGATTGGAGCTACCAGAAATAAGGCAACCTTCCTGACTCTCCCACCCATATTAATAATTGTCTGGAGAACATAAAACAAAACGATACACTCTAAAACAACAAAGAAAATCCCTAAACAATATACGATATAATGATACATATTAAAATTCCCTGTTAAAAGCAGCGATATTATAGCTTTCCTCATTTTCCAGGCTCTTTATGTAATCGCCGGAAATATCTACACCTTTTGGTGAGAACACAAAGATATAACGTGATACCTGACACATATTACCAGAAATCGCAAAAATACATCCAGCGATAAAATCCATAATTCTCTGTGCCTCCATTATGTCAATTCCTTCCAAATTTACAACAACTGGATGGGAATTCATCAAAATGTCGCATACCTGCTGTGCTTCACCAATATTTGCAGGTTTAACAATGCATACTTCCATATCATTGTTCGCAGAAGGTATGGATACTACCTTGCTGCTGGAAGAACGGGAAGTCTGAGCAGGCCGTTTTGGCATCGCTACCGGTTCATCCCTCTCAATATAAGCATTATCTCTCCGGGCAGAGAAGGAACCTGTCTGTCTCTCTTCCCTCTTACGCTCCTTCATCAGGCGCTTTTCTTCCCGCTCTAACTCCTTGGCATCATAGGCATCATCCTCCTCATAGAAGTCATCGTCAAATTCATCGTCTTCGTCGGTTAACTTTAAAAAATTCATAAACTTATTTAATCCACCAGCCATATTTTCCTCATTTCTGCACTGCTATTCCTTTGCAGTACCGTTAATTAAATTATTAAAAACATTCCCGGCATATTTAATGCAAAGAACGCTCTCCAAAAATTCCTGTCCCTACCCGGACATACGTAGCGCCCTCTTCAATCGCAACTTCATAGTCATTTGTCATTCCCATAGATAAAACACTCATAGACACATTATCAATGTTTTTCTTTGCAATGTCAACTGACAATTCACGTAACTTGCGAAAAACCACGCGATTTTCCTCTTGATTTTCTACAAAAGGTGCAATTGTCATCAGACCTTTAATCCGAATATGCGGCATTTTTGCAATATTTTCCACCAAATTCAACGTTTCTTCCATTTTTAAGCCAAATTTCGACTCTTCCTCTGCCACATTTACTTCTATTAGAATATCCGAGATTACATCCTTTTTTGCACTTTCTGCTTCAACCGCCTCTGCCAAATGAAGCGAATCTACCGAATGAATTAAGCAGGCGCGCCCTACAACATATTTTACCTTATTGGTCTGGAGATGTCCGATAAAATGCCATTTGATATCTTTTGGAAGCACTTCATACTTTTCTTTCATCTCCTGCGCTTTATTCTCCCCAAATTCCCGTTTTCCACACTCCATTGCCTCCTGAATCATTGTAACAGGTTTTGTTTTGCTAACGGCAATCAGTGTTACTTCTTTAGAATCCCTGCCACAGCGTTTACATGCCTGCGCGATGTTCTCTTCTACCTTTGCAAGATTTTTCTGAATCAAACGACCCACCTCCTGTTTAATATATCACATCATTTTCTTCAATAATCTCTGGGTTTAAAATGATATGGTCAAAGTTTGACAAGCTGTATGCATTTCCTTTTTCCACAATTGCATATTCCTGGTTTTCATATAATTTATTAATATACTGGAACTTACAATAACCCTGATTGCAGTTATAAACCCCCTCTAATTCCTTTATTTCCGTTGCCTGCATTTTGGTGCGGGTGTTATCTCCTGCATTAATAATGGAAGTACCTGGTTCCAGCAAATCTGCATCAATATAAATCTTGTTGTCCTGATCCTTCCAGTAGATATCAATCGGAACAAAGTCAATTTGTTCCTGACCGGATTTGGTATAGGAAATTACCGCCAGCCCCTTCCTTCCTGAGGTTGTCTTCCCATCGCCTTCTGTCACATATTCTTCTGGAATAACATAACACTTTTTCTTTACTATGGATGAATTTGGAATTTTTAGTCCTTCTGCATTATCAAACTGGATTTCAATATCAAGATATCTGTTATTCAAATAATGAATCATATATTTATCAAATAATAGATTGGCATAATAATTTCCATCAGAAGTAAACGTACGAACTGTCGCATTTAACATACTGTTATCTTTTTTGATTTTAACCGGTACACTGTCCTTCCCTGACAATTTGGAAAACTGTTCCTTTGACAGCATCACCAAAACAGACCATTTCTCATCATATATAATCCGGTAAACCAGACTGCCAGACTGAATCGACTCCCCAGTCCGAAGCTGCTTCCACTGGTCTGTCATTTCTTTAAAATGCTTTGGAGTAACTTTATCAATCGTCAAATCTTCAAGCCCGTCAGAGCAGAAGGAAATGATTCCTGTCTCCTTTGCCTTTACCAGTTCAAAAGAAGTACTATTGCCCGACTCCTTTTTCAGCTTGCTTAAATTCTTTGCAATGTTAATATCCGAAAGCTCCAGAAGCGTATTTTCTATATTATAATGAAAATTAATAATCCCACTATAATCCGATAAATCAAAATTATTGCGGAAATTTGCTATATCACTTCGGATACTGCTTGTATCCTCTTCTGAAAGCGTCACATTTGTCGTATCAATGGATGCCGCTTCACCGGCTACATTTCCATATTCATCAATAGAATATACGGTTGTCGAAGCGGAAAGCCTGGAACCTTCCCCTACATAATAATTCACATATCCTGATTTCTTTGCCTTTACAACATCTTCATCCCGTAAAACAATACCACGCAGGTTTTCATTTTCTGCAATCTGTTTTTGATTTACTTCATAAACGGAAACATGTTCTCTGGTAAATGACTGGACGAAAAGAACCACCAGATATACCGCAAAAATGCAAAGAAAAATTCCCATAATATATGAATTTCGTCTTTTCATTTTTATAACCTTGCGATTATTTTCATGCCTCATGAAACCGTTTCACTCCTTTCCAAATTGCATATATTTTTTATTATACCTTACTATCTGCTATTTTGTCCAGTCAAAAAAATTGTCAGTCAGGACAAACGCATGAATGTTTATTCTCTTTATTATACCTTATTGTCAAGTCTT
>CANRVD010000057.1 GCA_947643145.1 uncultured bacterium
CGTTCTTCTTAGGTTTGACATAGTTTCACTTAGCATGGTATTTACATGCGATAGTAAAACTTCAAACCTTTTTATTGGATAGGAAACTTCCCGGATATCTGATGTGAAGAACGCCGATTTTGCGTTCTTCTTAGGTTTGACATAGTTTCACTTAGCATGGTATTTACATGCGATAGTGAAACTTCAAACCTTTTTATTAGGCACGAATATCAAAAGAGAAGCGTTTCATTTCGTTCGTTGCCCGTGTATTTACCTTTGTATTAATAAAATCATCCACAGTTGGAGAAGGTGCTTCCTTTTCCTGAATCTGCATAGAACAGCGGAATCCCTGACGGTTTAGGGCATCTGTTAACATCTCTGAGTTGGTTCGGAACAGATGCACGGATTCCATATCATTCAGGGAAAAACTGGCGCCAATGTCATTGCGGTTTTTATCCAGTTTGATATCAATCTGCCCCAGATGTTCCAGGTTTAGATGAAGCAGAACGCTGGCTTTTTCTGGATTCTGGCGCATTTTTTCCTTTCTGGAGTACACATATAAATCACCATGGGCATCCTGACTTGGCAGCTTAAGGGGAAGCTGGAAGTAGGAAAATGCCTCGTTTAATGTTTTCATAAAAGAGATATTGCTGTCAATATCATGTGCAAAGCTGCTCATTTCCTGCGAATCAGAACCCGATAAGGTGTTTTGGATTAAACTATGGAACTGCTGCATCTGCTGGCGCATCTTGGAGTAAAAGGAGGAGATATCTTCCTTTACAAGCTGTTCTGGGGTAAGGGTCCATGCGCTTTGCAGCTCTTTTGCAAAAAGTTTCTGAAAGACTTCTGAGCGGAACAGTTCCTGCACTTTTTCACTGTCAGTAAGGGCAGATGTATTATTAATCACTGACAAAACCTCCGTTGTAGATGCCTCGCCGGAAGCAATTTTTAAAAGCATATCGCGGCTGATTGGAAAGTTTTGCAGATGTTCAATCAAATCATTTCTCTCATTAGCAGAAAGATATGTGTTTAACAAATCATTGTTACGGGCAAATGTTTCATATGATTTGGTTAAGGCGGCAATTGTCTGGTTTTCCGGTGCTGTACTTCCAGAAAGATTGTTTCGGAGTGTTCCCAGTGTGTCGGAAAGCGTTTTGGCATTTTCCGACAGAGTCTGAAAGAATTTGCCGGCAAAGGCAAAACGGCCTTCCGCTTTGGACGCATCCTCCGCCGCAGGCTCGGCATCTGCTGCTGCTTCTTCTGGAACAATGGTTTCTGCCTCTGCTTCCGCTGCGATATTTTTTAACATATCCTCCGTTACAAGCGGCATATCGGAAGCGGCTGGTTCTAAAACCTGATTGATTCGGTTAATCTGTTCTGCCAGAGCGGAGGGTGACATTTCTTCTGATAGTGACAGGCTGCCGGAAAGTGCACCGTCACGAATCAGTGTCAGGGCATCCTGTAAAGACAGGGTCCCTTTATCAAGCTGCTCTGCCAGCTCCTCAGTAAGATGGGTATTTGCTAACATTTTAGCGATATCCGCCTGAACCTCTGCCGGAAGCCCGGCAATCGTTGCCATCGGTGCAGAAGAAGAGGAAGAGAGGCCGATAGAAAGCAGGCTTCTGCCAAAGCTTGCGACAGCATCCGCAGGACCATTTTCAGCCAGAGCGCCAAGCAGGGACGGAATATCCCTTGAAAAGTTTTGCAGACGCTCTAAAAGCTGGTAATTCTCATTCCGATAATTGCTGAACTGGGCAACAGAATCCGCGTCCATCTTCATCATCAGCCGTTTCATAACGGCCAGGGTGTTCATGTCATCCGTTCCCAAATCGTAGGACTGCTGCATCAGATTTTGTATGGAAGCCCGGTTGATAGGGAGCATATTGTCCATCAATGCCTTTACGGTTGCCTGATTATGTTCTGTGGCTGGAAGCCCTGCTTCGTCCAGTGCCTTATTAATTAAAGTAAGTTCGGTATCACTATACCCTACGGAAATATTTTCAAGGTAAATCGTACCCCCTGCGATATCTGTCAGGCGGAAGGAACCAGTCTGGCCAATTGAGTAGGCAGAACTGTTTGGGATTTTTGCACGGATAATTGTATTATCCTCTAACGTAATCGAAATTTCGTTATTGCGTAAATCGGTGATTTCCCCACGTAAAACGTCCCCAACATGGATAGCAGATGGGTTTCTGGCAACACCATAATCCGACCTGCTTCCAACAGTGCGTGTCGTCTGGGCAGGGGAAGAGCCGGAACCTGCTGCTCTCTGCCTTGCGATGTTTCCGTTGTTATTCTGCGGCTGACGTCTTTGGTTTGACTGCAGTGAGTTAATTTTCTGCTCCATAGTAAATTCCCCTTCTTTCTTATTATACAAATAATTTCGTTAAAAAAACGGCAGGATAGTTACTATTCATGCTATTTTCTGAAATAACCGTGAATAATAATAGTATTTTATGTTACTATTCACAGCCGTTCTAAACCATGCGTAAATCCATCACTTTATTTTATCACATTTTTCACTTTTCTGCTTGCAGTTTCCAAAAAAAGAGAACTTTTTCTAAAAAAAACTTGACAATGAATTTAACAAGTGATATCTTACTCTATAGAAATTAGCACTCCATCTTATTGAGTGCTAACAAGTAAAGAAGGGAGCGGTTAAATGGAGTTGGATGAAAGAAAACTGAAAATTCTTCAGGCGGTTATCCGAACCTATCTGGAAACCGGAGAGCCGGTTGGTTCCAGAACCATTTCAAAATATACGGATTTGAACCTCAGCCCGGCGACAATTCGAAATGAAATGTCAGACCTTGAAGAGCTTGGTTACATTATCCAGCCGCATACCTCCGCAGGAAGAATCCCTTCCGATAAAGGTTACAGACTTTATGTTGATACAATGTTAGATGCAAAGGAGAGTGAAGTACAGAATCTTCGGGAGGAGTTAGAGGAAAAGGCTGGCAGAATTGATGATGTTTTACAGAAGGTTGCGAAGTTTTTGGCGGCAAACACCAATTATGCCACGATGGTTTCCGGTCCGAGATATCAGTCAAAGCGGGTAAAATTTATTCAAATCACGTCTGTGGATGAGGAGAACCTGTTAGCCGTCATTGTACTGGATAACAATGTGGTCAAAAATCAGATGATTCGAATTGAGGAACCTGTCAATCAGGAAATGGTGGTAAAACTTAACTTTTTGTTAAATACTACATTAAATGGTTTGGATGTTTTGGAGATTAATCTGGCAGTGATTCAGAAGCTGAAGGAACAGCTTGGAGAGCATACGCAGGTTGTTGATTCTGTTATTGAAGTAGTAGGCAAGACACTGGTAGAAGAGGATGATTTGGCAATTTATACCAGCGGTGCCACCAATATACTGAAATATCCAGAGTTATCGGATAAAACAAGAGCTGCTGAAATACTGGGCGCTTTTGAGGAAAAAGAAATTATCCATAACTGGCTTGGACTTCCAGAAAAGGGAAAGAATAATGAAAGCCGTGATATTCAGGTTTATATTGGAGATGAAACTCAGGTGGAATCCATGAAGGACTGTTCTATGGTTACAGCAACGTATCATATTCAGGAAGGTGTCTATGGCAAGATTGGGATTGTAGGACCAAAACGAATGGATTATGATAAGGTGATTGGTACGCTGAATTCTTTGATGAGCCAGTTGGATGACATTTTTAAAGAAAAGAAGTAGTAAACGGTGTTTTGATGGTAAGTATAGATGTAGAGAGGTGGTAGTTAAAGTGGCAGAAGAAACAAAGGAATTCGAAAAAGAGGAGCAGGTAGCTCAGGAAGAGGAAACTGCAACACAGGATGAGGTTTCTGGACAGGAGGAAGCAGCAAAGGAAGAGGCTTTAGAGCAGAAAGAAACCGGAAAAAAGAAACCATTAGGTAAGAAGAAAGACAAAAATCAGGAAAAAATTGAAAAACTGGAAGAAAAACTGGCAGATTTGGAAGATAAGAGAATGCGTCAGCTGGCAGAGTTTGAAAATTTCAGAAAGCGTTCCGAAAAGGAAAAATCGCAGATGTTTGAAATCGGCGCTAAGACAGTTGTAGAAAAAATGCTGCCAGTGATTGATAATTTTGAACGCGGTCTTTTGGGCGTCCCAGAGGAGGAAAAGGATGCCCCATTTGTGCAGGGTGTAGAGCTTGTATACAAGCAGCTTCTGACTGCTTTTGATGAACTTGGCGTAAAACCGATTGAAGCAGTTGGTGCGGAATTTGACCCGAACCTGCACAATGCAGTGATGATGGTGGATGACGATACCCTGGAAAGCGGTATGGTAGCTGAGGAGATGCAGAAAGGTTATCTGTACAAAGAGAGTGTTGTCAGACACAGCATGGTTAAAGTTGTTAATTAGTAACATTAGTATAATATAGTTCACATTCATATTTAGGAGGTAATCATAATGAGTAAGATTATTGGTATTGATTTAGGAACAACAAATTCATGTGTAGCTGTAATGGAAGGTGGAAAGCCGGTTGTTGTAGCTAACACAGAGGGAGCAAGAACAACTCCTTCGATTGTAGCTTTTTCCAAGACAGGAGAAAGGTTAGTTGGTGAGCCTGCAAAGCGTCAGGCAGTAACAAATGCAGATAAGACAATTTCCTCTATTAAGAGACATATGGGTACTGACCACCGTGTAACAATTGATGACAAGAAATATTCCCCACAGGAGATTTCTGCAATGATTCTTCAGAAGTTAAAATCAGATGCAGAAAGCTACCTTGGCGAGAAGGTTTCAGATGCGGTTATTACAGTTCCTGCATATTTTAATGATGCACAGCGTCAGGCAACAAAGGATGCAGGTAAGATTGCCGGGCTTGATGTAAAGCGTATTATTAATGAGCCGACAGCAGCAGCGCTTGCATATGGTCTTGACAATGAAAAAGAGCAGAAAATTATGGTATATGATTTAGGTGGCGGAACCTTTGATGTTTCTATTATCGAAATTGGCGATGGTGTTATCGAAGTTCTTGCAACATCCGGTGATAACAGGCTTGGTGGTGATGATTTCGACCAGAAGATTACAGATTATATGATTAATGAGTTTAAGAGTGCAGAAGGAGTTGACCTCTCTACCGATAAGATGGCACTTCAGAGATTAAAGGAGGCTGCCGAAAAAGCAAAGAAAGAGCTTTCTTCTGCAACAACAACAAATATTAACCTGCCTTTCATCACAGCAACTGCTGAAGGTCCAAAGCATTTTGATATGAACCTTACAAGGGCAAAATTTGATGAGCTGACACATGATTTGGTAGAAAGAACAGCGACACCTGTTACAAATGCGCTTCGTGATGCTGGTATTACAGCTTCAGAACTTGGAAAGGTGTTATTAGTTGGTGGTTCTACACGTATTCCGGCAGTACAGGATAAGGTAAAGCAGCTTACCGGACATGAGCCGAATAAGTCTTTAAACCCAGATGAGTGTGTAGCGCTTGGTGCTTCCGTACAGGGTGGTAAGCTTGCAGGTGATGCAGGTGCCGGTGATATTCTTCTTTTGGATGTAACACCGCTGTCACTTTCCATTGAGACAATGGGTGGTGTTGCTACAAGGCTGATTGAGAGAAATACAACAATTCCTACCAAGAAGAGTCAGGTATTCTCTACTGCCGCAGATAACCAGAGTGCGGTAGATATCAATGTATTACAGGGCGAGCGTCAGTTTGCAAAGGATAACAAGTCGCTTGGACAGTTCCGTCTGGATGGTATTCCACCTGCAAGAAGAGGTGTTCCTCAGATTGAAGTTACCTTTGATATTGATGCGAATGGTATTGTAAACGTATCTGCAAAGGATTTGGGAACCGGAAAAGAGCAGCATATTACAATTACTGCCGGTTCGAATATGTCTGACGAAGAGATTGATAAGGCCGTTAAGGAGGCTGCCCAGTTTGAGGCAGAGGATAAGGCACGTAAGGAAGGAATTGATGCAAGAAATGATGCAGACAGCATGGTATTCCAGACACAAAAGGCACTGGATGAAGTAGGAGATAAGATTGATGCTTCTGAAAAGGCTGCTGTGCAGGCAGATATTGATGCATTAAAGGCAATCGTAGAAAAGACAAATCCAGAGTCTATTTCACCGGATGAGGTTGCTGAGCTGAATGCTGGAAAAGAAAAACTGATGGCAAGCGCACAGAATGTATTCCAGAAGATGTATGAAGGAGCGCAGGCTGCAGGAGCCGGTCCGGATATGGGAGCTGGTGCAGGTCCTGATATGGGTAGTCAGGAACCGGAAGATGATGTTGTAGATGGAGATTTCCGTGAGGTATAAAAGGTTTGAAGTTCCACTAGTGCATGAAAAAACATGCAAAGTGGAACTAAATCAAACCTTATATACAGGGGACTTTCTTAGGCGGTAAAAAGATACAGGAAAAAACTGCATCAGATCGCTTATAGCATATAGAAAATTTATAGTGCAGGCTTGTAGACACTACAGGCCTTTGCACTTTTTAAACGTTGCATATTACTTTGGCGGTTAAAGATCGTTTTTTACTTCGCAAAATCTTGCGATATTTAACTTCCGAAGTAATAGCAGAAAAAGGCAGGAGTGGTTATTATGGCGGATAAGAGAGATTATTATGAAGTCTTAGGTGTAGGTAAGAACGCATCTGAATCTGAGATAAAGTCGGCATACCGCAAGCTGGCAAAAAAATATCATCCCGATATGAATCCGGGGGACAAAGAAGCGGAAGTAAAATTTAAGGAAGCATCTGAGGCGTATGCCATATTAAGTGATGCGGATAAACGCCGGCAATATGACCAATTTGGGCATGCTGCATTTGAAGGCGGGGCTGGCGGAGCCGGTGGCTTTGACTTCAGCGGCATGGACATGGGGGATATCTTTGGCGATTTATTTGGTGATTTCTTTGGAGGCGGCCGTTCGCGCGGAAGGAGCAATGGCCCAATGAAGGGACAGAACATTAGAACAGCAGTCCGCATTAATTTTAAGGAAGCCTGTTTTGGTGTAGAAAAAGAGATAGATATTGTATTAAAAGATGAGTGTAATTCCTGTCATGGAAGTGGTGCAAAGGCTGGTACATCCCCACAGACCTGTTCCAAATGCGGCGGTAAGGGACAGGTGGTATTTACACAACAGTCACTTTTTGGTGTGGTACGTAATGTACAGTCCTGTCCAGACTGTCATGGTACTGGTAAAATTATTAAGGAGCGCTGTCCGGATTGTAACGGTTCCGGTTTTATCAGCAAGAAGAAAAATATTGCCGTATCTATTCCGGCAGGAATTGACAATGGACAGTGTGTACGAATCCGTGATAAAGGTGAGCCGGGGATTAATGGCGGCGAGCGTGGCGACTTGCTGGTAGAGGTTATTGTAGGAAATGACCCTATTTTTAAGCGTCAGGACAGAGATATTTATTCTACGGTTTCCATGACTTTTGCCCAGGCAGCATTAGGCGGGGATATTCGTGTTAAAACGATAGACGGTGAAGTGATTTATAATATCAAACCGGGTACACAAACCGATACCAGAGTGCGCCTGCGTGGAAAAGGCGTGCCATCCCTGCGGAATAAGTCAGTTCGTGGTGACCATTATGTTACCTTAGTTGTTCAGGTTCCGACAAAGATGAATAATGAGCAGAAGGATTTGTTAAAGGAATTTGATAAAGCAATGTATGGCGCGGCAGAGGAGAGCAGTGAAGCAGCAGAAGGCTCAGAAGAAAATGTAGGTTCTAATGGCTCAAAGCCAAAGAAAAAAGGCTTTGGAAAACATAAAAAATAGAAAGGGGAGTTATTATGGAGCAGCGTATTGTAAAATTTAATGCGAGGGAGAGCAATAAACTGGTTCTGCATGCGATTCCGGGACATTTTGCAACCAGCAATTCACATATCAATTTCTATATTGATGTAACAGGTATACGGTCACGCATCGCGGAGGCGGAAGAGTCTGCCAAAGTACTGGCACGCAAGCTTGGTCACCTGAACTATGTGGATACGGTTGTCTGTATGGATGGCACAGAGGTGATTGGAGCGTTTTTGGCAAAGGAATTTGAAAAAGAACATATCGCTTCTACGAATCAGCATAAGACTGTTTATGTTATCTCGCCGGAACAAAGCCGCGACAATCAGATTATTTTCCGCGACAATACAAAGAATATGATTGCTGGTAAGCATGTTGTCCTTTTGCTGGCAACGACTACGACAGGTGAGACTATTAAAAAGAGCATGGAAGGTATCCAGTATTATGGCGGAATGATAGAAGGAATCGCTTCTATTTTTAGTACTGTCAACGAAGTAAACGGTATACCGGTAAAGACGTTATTTGATTCGGAGGTTGTCGTAGGATATCAGGCATTTTCAAAAGTAGACTGCCCATTCTGTCAGAAGAATATGAAGGTGGAAGCTGTAGTAAACGGGTTTGGATATTCAAAACTGTAGTTTTCTAGAAAAAAAGCAGGGGAATGCGTTAGCATTCCCCTTTTTATTACCAGTCTTCTACATCTTCAAAGGCATTTACTGCACCAGAAGGTGCTGCAAGCTCGTCATCATCATAGTCATCCTCCATATCATCAAAGGAAGCATTTTCATGGTCATCCAAAAGCGTTTGGATATGCTCTGATGTAACATCCTCTTTCTCTGCTATGCTGGCGGCAGAGCCAGCTTTCTGCAAGTGATATTTCTTTTCTTCTATCGCAACATTTGCAAGAATCTTATCTATGATATCATCCTTATTATCAATAGAAAATTTTTCCGGCTGACTGTAATATAAGTAATATTTTATAACATGCCCACTTATCAATGCCAGTTTTTCAATATTACAATAATCGGAATCACGCTGGTATGGTAATTTATCATACATGGTTACATGAAAATCAAGAGCAGTATCATATTTTGCGGAAATGATATTCGATACAAATGGTTCACTCATCCTGCTTTCCTCCTTCTCCTTTTATAATAGTATACCGTATTTTTGTATGGGATTCAATAAAAAAATCCTTATTTGACTTTTTATATTGGTATGATATAATAATGAGCGTATTGTCATAAAATAGAATTGAAAATGGAGAAGCTATGAGTATCACAAAATATGTTAAAAACTTTCTTCGATATAAATATTTACTATTTGAGTTAGTGAAGAAAAACATTAAATTAAAATATCGCCGCTCCTACCTTGGAATTATGTGGACATTAATTGAACCATTATTGACCATGTTGGTTCTGACGTTGGTATTTGGCACTTTTTTTGGAAAAGATGACCCACAGTATCCGGTTTATATTTTATGTGGGCGTCTGCTCTATGCCTTTTTTTCTTCGGCATCTAAGTCTGGACTTAAGTCGATTAGCAATAATTCTTCTATGATTAAGAAGGTATATGTTCCAAAGTATATCTATGTCATATCTGCTGTACTGTCTAATTTCGTTACTTTCTTAATTTCGTTAATTGTATTGGTTGGTGTAGGGGCTGTTTTAAAGGTACAGGTAACGGTTTATATGTTTCAGGCAGTCATACCGCTTATTATCCTGTTCATTTTTACATTAGGGGTAAGCCTGATTTTAGCTACATTAAGTGTCTTTTTCAGGGATATAGAATATATCTGGTCTGTTGCGACTATGCTGATTATGTATGCATCTGCTATCTTTTATGACATAAGCCGTGTTATAAATACTGGAAATGGCTGGATTTTTGATATTAATCCGGTATATATGTGTATTGCCAATTTCCGAAGCGCTATTTTATATGGAACGACAATCAATATGTCATATAGTATTACTTCAGGTATTGTTGCAATTGTTACGCTGCTAATCGGTTCCTGCATGTTTTATAAGAAGCAGGATAAGTTTATTTTATATATTTAGGGAGAAATTGCTATGAATAAGGATGTGGCAGTCCATGTAGATAATGTAGGAATGCGCTTTCAGTTAAACCACGAAAGAGTGGATAACTTAAAAGAGTATGTGATTAAATTCCTTCGCAGGGATTTAAAATATAATGAGTTTTGGGCACTAAAGGAAATTGATTTTGATATAAAAAAGGGAGAACGGCTGGGCGTTTTGGGATTAAACGGCTCTGGGAAAAGTACGCTTTTAAAGGTGGTATCCGGTGTATTAAAACCGACAGTTGGAAAAGTGGTGACAAAAGGTTCCATTGCCCCTCTGTTAGAGCTTGGTGCTGGATTTAACCGGGAATATACCGGAAGAGAAAACATTTTTCTGTATGGGGCAGTACTTGGCTATAGTAAAGAGTTCTTAGAAGAGAAATATGATGAGATTGTTGATTTCTCTGGTCTTGGGGCCTTTATTGAAGTACCGATTAAGAATTATTCCTCTGGTATGCGTGCGCGGCTTGGTTTTTCGATTGCGACCGTTGTAGAGCCGGATATTCTTATTTTAGATGAAGTATTATCGGTTGGAGATAAGAAGTTTCGTAAGAAAAGTGAAAACAAGGTGATGAGTATGTTTGACAAAGGAGTTACGGTTATGTTTGTGTCACATTCTTTAGAGCAGGTTCAGAGATTGTGTAATAAAGCGATTATTTTAGACAGCGGAAGGCTTGTGGCAAAAGGTCCGGTTGATGAAGTGGCGAGCATTTATAAAAATATGACAGAATAATGCTGCTATTCACTGCTGGTTTTGCAGCAGCAGACCGTGAAGAGTATGGTTTTACGCATGATGTCTGAAACAGCTGTGAATCGTAACAAACAATAACAAAACATCTAATTTTGAATTGGGGGTATCTTAGCATGAAATTTCAGAAAAAAACGGTATACAGGCGGTGTGTTCTGTTTCTGGTTCTTATGGTCTGCCTGCTATTTGGGACAGGTCTTAACCGGAACGAGGCAAAGGCAGCGTCTGATTATCTGGTTAAAATTAACAAACAGGCAAATTGTGTAACAATTTATAAGCTGAACGCAAAAGGAAAGTATAAGGCAGTTAAGGCAATGATTTGTTCTACCGGATATGCTACTAAACTTGGGACATATTCATTAGGAGAGAAGATCCGGTGGCATGTGTTAGACGGTCCATGTTATGGACAGTACTGCACCCGGATTTATGGTGGGGTATTATTTCATTCCGTATGGTATACCAGACAGAATGACCCGTCAACATTATCCATTTCTTCGTATAACAAGCTGGGAACAACTGCTTCACATGGCTGTGTCCGCCTGACGGTTGCTGATGCAAAGTGGATTTATGATAATGTGCCTTCTTATACAAAGGTAGTTATTTATTCGGATGCAAATCCGGGGCCGCTTGGAAAGCCAAAAGCAATTAAGCTGCCGTACACATATGGCTGGGATCCGACAGATACGGGAAATCCAAATAATCCGTGGAACAGCAAAAAGCCGTCCATAACTGGTGTGAAGGACCAGACGGTTGAATATAATGCAAAGTTTGATATAATGAAAGGAATTAAAGCCAAAAATACGACGGGTTTTGATTCTACTTCTATGGTAACAACAGAGATTACTTACCAGGGAGAGAAGGTTTCTAAGGTGGATACTAAATCACCCGGAGTTTATAAGGTAAAGTATATACTGATTGATGAAATTGGGCGTAAAGCGGCAGAGTCCGCAAAGATTAAGGTGACGGCTTCCAAGGAAAAACCGGTTATTTCCGGTGTGGAAGATGTTTATGTTACGGCGAAGAGTAAACTTACGAAGAAGTTTCTGTTAAAAGGCGTAACCGTGAAGCAGGGAGGGAAAAAATTAGCATCCAAATATGTCACGGTAAAGTTAAAGAAGCTGAAAACGAATACATTCCGCATTACATATACCGCCCAGCATGCCAGTGTTCCGGCAGTGGTAAAGGTAAAGGCGTATATTGATAAGGAAGCTCCTGTTATTACCGGTATTACAGATGGCGGTACCTATCAGATGGATGCTTCGGTAGAAATAAACGAAACCAGTGCAAGAAATCTGATTAAAAAGGTTTCTGACAATCTTACTGCTGTCAAAAAGAAGGATGTAAAGATTGTCATTAAAACAGTTGAGGAAGGCGTAAAATATAAAGCGACATATACTTTAAAAGATAAGGCAGGAAATAAAAGAGTGGTAACAATATATTTGGTTACTGTTGATTTTATTACCCTGGAAGGACCGACTGAATTAAATCTGACGACAGAGGATTTGGGATGTGCCAATAATGCATCCGAAGAAAAGATAGCGGATGCTGTCAGATTTTATTTACTTGACAAAGCGGGCTATCAGGCGATAACATCAGATAAGAAGGACTTGTCGTCACAGATTATGATAGAACAATTTATAGAAAAAGAAAATAATATTTATGAAGCCGTTCTTTCGATTGCGGATGAAGCAGGTCATACTGCATCTTTGAAGGTTGTGATTTCTGTGCGAAGAGTGGATGGAACAGTAATGTAGTTATAGGGGCTGCAACTAGGTTTGTTTGGGTTAAAAGGGGAAGATGCTATGAAGGATAAGAAAAAATGGAACCGAATCATAAAATATGCTTTGATGTATATAGGAATGCCTATATTATTAGTGTTAGTGATTGAATCGCTCAACAGAAAATCTGTTCTTTCCGGCATATTGTATATGTTTGAAAGACCGTCTCTTTTTCTGTTTAATACGCTGATTATCATGCTGACAGTATCGGTTGCGCTGTTTTTTAAGCGTGAAATCTTTGTATATACTGTTATTTCCATGATATGGTTAATCTTTGGCATTGTTAATTATGTCACATTGAATTTTCGGGTGACACCTTTTTCTGCTGTCGATATCACGCTGTTAGAAAGTGCAATCAGCGTGTCAGGGCATTATCTGAGTGCAATGAATGTTGCAATGATTCTGGTTGCTGTTATTTTGGTACTGGTAAGTATGATTTATCTGTTTAAGAAGGCACCAAAGCATAAACATACGACGCAGAAGAAAATTGTATTTTCAGGAATTGCAGTTGCATTAGTTGCATTTTCTATTTTCTTTCTGCGGAGCCAGAGTCATTCGGTGCAGGCATTGGAGACGAATTATACGAATATTTCAGAAGCCTATGAAAATTATGGATTTGTCTATTGCTTTACAAACAGTATTATTGACACCGGAATTACAAAACCTGAGGATTACAGTGAAGAAAGGGTAAATGAGATTTTGGACGGTCTTGGGGAGACAGAAAAGGGTTCCGGTGAGAAACCAAATATTATCTTTATCCAGTTGGAATCTTTCTTTGATGTGGATACGTTAAAGTCCTTAAAGCTTTCAAAGGATGCCATACCGAATTTTCACCAGTTGCAGAAGGTATATTCCGCAGGACTCTTAACTGTGCCGACGGTAGGTGCCGGAACGGTGAATACAGAGTTTGAGGTATTGACAGGTATGAGCCAGAGGGATTTTGGCGCATCAGAATATCCATACAAAACAATTCTTCGTGATACTACTTCAGAAAGCGTTTGTTATGATTTGAAAAAGCTTGGTTATCAGACACATTGCGTGCATAATAACGAAGGGACTTTTTACGGACGAAATAAAGTTTTTTGTAATTTGGGCTTTGATACCTTTACCTCTATGGAATATATGAATGGTTTGGAGGATAATCCAAATGGCTGGAAGAAGGATGGTGTCCTGACAGGGATTATTATGGATACTCTGGATTCTTCCAAAGGTCCTGATTTTACTTTGGGAATTACGGTACAGAGCCATGGAAAATATAAAGGCTTTGATGTGGAAGAGGCGCAGATTCAGGTGGAAGAGGCTCCGGAGGGTATGGAGGACGCTTATTTATACTATGTAAACCAGCTCTATGAAGTAGACAAGATGATAGGAGATTTGGTGAAGGAGTTGGAAAAGCGTAAGGAAAAGACTGTTTTAGTCCTTTATGGCGATCATCTGCCAAGTCTGGACATTAAGAAAGAGGAGCTGACCGATTCCAACCTCTATCAGACGCAGTATATTATCTGGGATAACATGGGATTTTTGAAGCGTGAGAAAAATCTTGCTTCTTACCAGCTGTATTCTGAGGTTTTGGAGCGCATAGGCATTCAGGAAGGAAATATTACGAAGTTCCATCAAAAGGCGCAGTGGAGGACAAAGTCTTACCATGAAGATTTGAAAGTTTTAGAGTATGATATGTTGTATGGGGAGAATTATGCCTACAAAGGTCAGAAACCATATGAGCCTTCCAAGCTGCAAATGGGGACGGAGCCAATTCGTCTGACGGATGTTGCAAGGAGTGAACGCGGTTTTGTGGTGGAAGGAACGGGTTTTACGCCATATACCCATATATTTTTTGACGGAGAAGAATTAGAAGCAGAATGGATTGATTCCAGTCATATGGAGATTTTAGATGAGATTGAATATAATGATGAAGAAGATGATGAGGAACAGCCAACAGCTACTCCGGCAACGTCGCCGGGACCAGAGGAGGAAGAAGAATCCGATGATGATATTCCAAATGCCTTTTATCTACAGGTTTGTACAGACGGAGGAACTGTTTTAAGTGAAAGTGAAGTTCTTTTATGGAAGGATACTTCTGTGTCTAAGGAGCTGACCCCTGAGAGGTAATGCGATATTGACTGTGAAAGAGTCATGTTTTGTCGAAAGACGGAGCATGACTCTTTTTGGTTTGTACCATGCTTTGACATTATTCGCAAAAAGGATTCGCTATACTTAGCAAAGGAACTGTTAATCATTAACAGTTTTTAGAAACAATGGCTGGCAGGTATAAAGATTAAAGTAAGGTTTTTCTGAATGAGATGGGGAGTAGAAAGATGTAGGAACGGTTTCTAGGTATGGTTATCATTTGTTTTCTGAGAAATGATACTGTATGTTGCATTCAGTAAGACCAGGGAGGAAGGACAGGGTGGAAACATATTTCTATGTTGATTTTTATGTTATCCTGAACTTCATTATGAATTTCTTCCTGCTTATAATCACCGCGATGCTGCGACAAAAAAGGTGTCGGTTCTGCCGTTTTCTTTTCCTGTCCTGTATCAGTGCAGTAATTTCTGCCTGTTATACATATTTCTTTTGGGAAAGAGCAGTGATTCAGATGGGAGCTGCCATTTTGCAGATAGGACTTTTTGTTTTTTTGGCATTTGGGTGGGAAGGATGGAAGCAGTTTGGTGGTGACAGTGCTGTCTTTTCTTTCCTCACCTTTTTTACCGGAGGCTTTACCGGAGCCATACAAAGCTTTCTGCAAAGGATTAAAGCGCCCGGAAAGAATTCGGCAGTCTGGATTTTGCTTGCAGTATTTCTATTGTTTCTATTGTTTTTTCTGTTTCGGTGGGAGATAACCAGACAGGAGCACTTCCGGAAAAATATCCGCACTGCAAAGGTATTTCACAGGGGAAAAGAGGAAAAAATCAAGGTTTTGTATGATACGGGGAACCAGCTAATCAGTCCTTATACCGGAGAGAAGGTTGCAGTCATCTCACAGGAACTGGCATCTAAAATGGAACTGGAAAAAGGGCAGAATCCGCTTTTGATTCCATATCATTCGATTGGGGGTGACGGGCTTTTAAAAGCCTACCGGATGGAATGGAGTCGGATTGATGGGGAAGGATGCCGGAAAGAATTTCTGGTAGCAGTCAGTGAAAACATGAAGGAAGGGCAGGACGTACAAATGATTTTAAATATCATGTAGTCTTGATGGCAGAATGGAGGAAATAATGCTTAAGATATCAATGGCAAACAGGTTTCAGCTGCGGATTATGCCGGAAATTCCGGGTCTGTTCTGGCAGCAAAAAGCAGGAGAAATTCATTACATAGGCGGGGCGGAAATATTACCAGCCCCTTTCACATCGGAAGAAGAACGGGAAGTATTGGGCAAATTAGGGAGCGATGAGGACAAAGAAGCCAGAAGCTGTCTGATTGAGCATAACCTGAGGCTTGTGGTTTATATTGCCAAAAAGTTTGATAATACGGGGATTGGTGTAGAGGACTTGATTTCCATTGGAACGATTGGCTTAATTAAAGCGATTAATACCTTTAATCCCCTGAAAAATATTAAATTAGCAACATATGCATCCCGATGTATTGAAAATGAAATTTTAATGTATCTTCGGCGGAACAATAAAATACGCTATGAAGTTTCGATTGATGAGCCGCTGAATGTAGACTGGGATGGAAATGAACTGCTGCTTTCTGATATTCTGGGAACAGATGAAAACGTTATTTCCAAAGATTTGGAAGAAGAAGTTGACAAAAGGCTTTTGAGGATGGCGTTAAATAAATTAAATGACAGGGAGCGGGACATTATTGAACTGCGTTTTGGAATTAACAGGACGGATGGAAAGGAGAGAACGCAGAAGGAAGTGGCCGATATGATGGGAATTTCCCAGTCATATATTTCCCGGTTAGAAAAGAAAATTATGAAGCGTCTGAAAAAGGAAATTCTTAAGATGGAACAGGTATAATTCAGAAAAAATGGTAAATCCTACTTTATATCAGTTTGGCCGGAGGAGCCAGATATCGCAGTGCAGCTTTGGCAGCACGGAAAGAGGACAGATATGGCAATGTATAAAGTAGAGATTTGTGGTGTGAATACATCAAAACTACCGCTTCTTACGGATGAGGAAAAGAAGCAGCTCTTTGACAGAATCCAGAATGGGGATAAAGAGGCCAGAGAGCAGTTTATTAAGGGGAATTTAAGGCTGGTTTTAAGTATTATCCAACGCTTTTCGAACTCCGGAGAAAATATTGATGATTTATTTCAAATTGGCTGTATTGGGCTTATGAAGTCCATTGACCATTTTGATGTCACAATGAACGTGAAATTCAGTACCTATGCAGTGCCTATGATTATAGGAGAAATACGTCGATACCTGCGTGACAATAACAGCATTCATGTCAGCCGCTCCATCCGGGATACTGCCTATAAAGCAATCTATGCGAAAGAGGCGATTATGAAGGAAACGGATAAGGAGCCAACAGTGGAGGAAATTGCAAAAAAAATTGATGTCCCGCCGGAAAATATTGTAATTGCACTGGATGCCATTCAAAATCCTGTCTCTCTTTATGAACCGGTATATGGGGAGAGCGGAGACAACCTTCATATTATGGACCAGATTAGTGACAAAAAGAACCGGGAGGATTGCTGGATAGAGGAGATATCATTAAAAGCAGCGATTGACCGTTTATCCAAGCGAGAGCACCGTATCATCGAATTGCGCTATTTTGAAGGGAAGACACAGATGGAAGTGGCAGAAGAAATTAATATTTCCCAGGCACAGGTCAGCCGTCTGGAAAAAAAGGCTTTGCAGGCAATGAAAAATTATTTGGGATAAAATGTTCTTCTTCGTGGCTAATTTCAGAAAACAGTCAGACTTGTCGTACTTGTACGTAAGAGATAGGAAATTTCTCAGTATGTAGAGGTATGTAAACAAAAATGCTTTAGCATTTTTGTTAGCGCACCAGCGAAGTCGGTGCGCTTTTTTACGTATCACCTTTTAGTACAGATGTGAATAGTGATAACGGATTGCTGCATAGTATGTAGTAAGGAAAAATTGGCAGGTTAGTTTATGCGTTTATGTGAACTCAGGGAAAAGGAAGTTATTAATGTGTGTGATGGGGAAAAACTTGGCAATATCTGTGACATAGACTTTGACAGTAAAACAGGGAAAATATGTTCACTGATTATTCCAGGACCCTGTAAAATCTTTGGAATTCTTGGCAGGGACCATGAATATGTGATTCCCTTCTGCGATGTTAAAAGAATTGGAACAGACGTCATCCTGGTTGAGGTTGAAATTGAAAAGTGTCTTCAGAAGTGCGAGTGGTAAAGGAGAAAGAAACTTGCATTTTATGGCATTTTGTGGTATGTTAGCAGAGTGTTATGGATGTAAAGTTTAGGAGGGTGAAACATGAAGTGTCCATATTGTGGGGAAGAAGATACCAAAGTAATTGATTCCAGACCGGCAGATGAGGGAAGTTCTATCCGCCGCAGAAGACAGTGCGATAAATGCAGTAAACGTTTCACAACGTACGAGAAGGTTGAGGCAATTCCTCTTGTTGTAATCAAAAAAGATTTAACAAGGGAGCCATATGACCGCTCCAAAATTGAGCGGGGAGTTTTCCGCTCCTGCCACAAAAGACCGGTGTCAGTATCAAAGATGAATGCGTTGGTAGACAAGGTAGAAGCAGATGTATTTAATTTAGAAGTGCGTGAAGTAAAAAGCAGTTTTATCGGGGAGCTTGTCATGAATCTGCTAGAGGAGCTGGATGCAGTAGCGTATGTCCGTTTTGCTTCGATTTACAGGGAATTTAAAGATGTCAGCACCTTTATGGAGGAAATTAAAAAAATACTGGATAAATAGTTACTTTTCATTGACAGAGTAGGGTACCAGTTCTATAATGCTTATAGGGAAGTCTCCTTTACCGCAAGGGAAAGGAGCAATATGTATAGTTTATCTTTTTGTGCAGCTGTCAGGGGAATTGAAGGCTGTATGATTCAAGTAGAGGCAGACATTTCAGATGGTTTGCCTTGCTTTTCTTTGGTTGGCTTTCTGTCATCCGAGGTCAAGGAAGCGAGAGAACGCGTTCAAATCGGCATGAAGAACGCGGGCTTTCGTTTTCCGCCCAAGAAAGTGACCATCAATTTATCGCCGGCAGATATCCGCAAGGGAGGTACCGCCTATGACCTTGCCATTGCGGTAGCAGTTCTTACGGCATTCGGTTATATTTCACAGGAATTTATCAGTAATATGGTGTTTATAGGAGAGTTAAGTCTGGAAGGAACCATACGGGAAATTCATGGTGTCCTGCCTATGGTATATACTGCCTATGAAAATAAAATGGAATACTGCATTGTACCACGCGGAAACCTGAAGGAAGCAAAAGTAGTACATGGCATAAAAAGTATCGGTGTTTCTAATTTAAAGGAACTGGTGCAGATGCTTCAGGAGCAAAGGTTTGCAGAGACGGATGTACCCGCTGTGGAAACGCCCAGGCAGACGGTGCAGGCCGATTTTTGCGATGTAAACGGGCAGAAGTTAGTGCGCCGTGCCATTGAAGTGTCTGTTGCAGGAACGCACAATCTTTTAATGGTAGGGCCGCCGGGT
>CANRVD010000058.1 GCA_947643145.1 uncultured bacterium
TTTTTAGAAGAAAAATATTTTTCATTTACCTATTGACATTTATTAGCTGGACTTTGGTTGTGGATTTGTTACGCGATAGAACGCCATTTTGCCGGGGTTAGGTATAAAACCCTGTTCCCGGCAAAACCGCGCCCGCAAAGCCGCATATAGCAAGGCTTTTTTCGCCCCTACTGCGTAACATGAGGGCATAAAAAAAGCGGCGTTCCTGTTCTCCCGTATAGGGATAGAGAAACGCCGCGTCTGCGTCGTATTCAGTTTTCATTTATTCTTTCTCAATGCTGTGTGCTGGTGGCTGGGCTGGCAGGGTTCCGGGCGGCATATCAAGGCTCTTTCCCTCAAAAGTAGTAAATTGGTAGTAAATTCAGCTTGAAATCCTGCTTGTATGCCCGTAAATCAAGGCTTTTTTGAGATAATCAACCATTTTAATATAGAAAGGGAGGAATTAGATTTTCCGGCGTGTTAGCCAATTGTTTAGATAAGGGAAGAAAAGGCTGCTTAGAAAAAGAGTATGTTCGAAAATGCAGAAGGTGGTTTTCCTGTAGAAGATATGCAGGAAAGCCACCTGTTAGTTTCCACTTAGCATAGTTTTTTCATGCATTAGTGCAACTTCAACCCTTTTTTACTTTAATAAAGATTTTACCCACAGTGCGGTAGTGCTGCTGGTGGGTAGCAAGAATCGCAACTTTCATGACAAGTGTTTGACCAGTCCATTTTTTAAGGTCAAGATTTGATAATACAAACTTTCCTTTTTTGTCTGTTATGGTTTTTTTGATTTTAATTCTTTCTGTGGAATCATAAAGAATAATCCGGCTGTTTTTATATGCCTTACCCGTAATCTTCTTCGTGTTGCCTGTTATTTTATTATTTGCTGGAGCAGTCAGGGTAATTTTATAATTACAATATTGAGTAATTATCTGGTTATATGCCCATTCCCAATCATAATCCTTGTCTGATTCATCAAAAAATCTTTGCGGCAGTTTGCTTCTTAGTTCTTTCTCTGTAAAATTGTTTTTGCTAAACTCACAATATTTAGCTTCCAGTTTAGGAAATTTGGTTAAATCAGGAAGTTTTTCAAGGCGGCAGTTCAGAATCCAGATGCTGACTAAATTTGTTAAGTTCTTTATTTCATCTAAATTTGCTAATTTGTTTTTTCCTGCAATCAGCCATTCCAGATTTGTCAGATTTTCGATTCCCTTTAGGCTTGTTAGCTCGTTATCAATGACAGAAAGATATCTAAGGTTTGAAAGTGTTTCAATGCCTTCCAGACTTTTTAAGCGTCCCTTTTCTGCGGTTAGCATATCTAGTTTGGAAAGTTCTTCCACACCTGCTAAAGTTTCCAAATGGTTGCCTTCCAAGTTTAACTCCTTTAAATTGCTTAAATATCCAATACCCTTCAAACTCGCAACGCCATCTTTAGCATCCAGCCAGTCAATGTTCTCCGCTTCCTGTTTTGTAAAGGATTCCTCGCTGCCCTTATGCAGTTTTTCCAAAACAGCCTGATACAGTACCTTGTCAGGAATTCCTGTTTCATCATTTCTAATGATATCTGATGTATCGGCTGTACAGATGCTTCCTTCCTTTATAAAATAGAAAGAGCATATGCATACAATAGTTAAAAATAATATTGCTATTTTCTTTTTCATTCTGTCCTTCTCCTGTCCTTTTGATTATTTTTTTCTTACTTTAAATGCAAGGCTTTTGCTGGCAGGGTTATAATCTCCATAAGGGGAAAGAAGGGAAATTTTTATTACTAGATTTTTGCCTGCCCATTTTTTCAGGTTTAGATTCGGTAACACGAATTTTCCTTTTTTGTCTGTTATGGTTTTTTGGATTTTCGTCTTTCCGTCGGAGTCACAAAGTATAATCCGGCTGTTTTTATACGCCCTGCCCGTAATCTTTCTTGTATTTTTGGTTATTTTGTTTTTTGCAGGGGAGGTCAGGGTAACTTTATAATTTTGATTCTGATAAATAATTTGTTCATTTGCCCGGCATTTACCATATTCATCATCTGATTCAAAATATTTTTGTGGCAGTTTGCACCTGAGTTCTTTCTCCGAAAGATAATTTCCTGTAAAACTACATTCTTTGGCATCCAGTTTATGAAATTTGGTTAAATCAGGAAGACTTTTAAGATTGCAGCTCCATGCACTTATACATATTAAACTTGTTAAGTTTTTTATTTCATCTAAGTTTTTTAAGTCGTTTTCCGAAACAAGAAGCCATTCCAGATTTGTCATATTTTCGATGCCTTTGAGATTTGTCAGCTCATTATCAATGACAGACAGATATCTAAGGCTTGACATTGTTTCAATGCCCTTTAGAGTTTTTAGGCGGCCACTGTCTACTCTTAAGGATTCCAAATTGGAAAGTTCCTCCACGCCTGCCAAAGTTGTCAGGCCGTTTCCTTCCATGTCTAACTGTTTTAAATTGCGTAAATACCCAATTCCTTTCAGATTAGCCACACCATTTTTATTAATATTGGCCTGCAGCCATTCGATATTTTCTGCTTCGCGTTTTGTAAATGCCCTGTTCTTGTCCTTGCCCAGGTTTTCTAAGATAGCCTGATATAATTGTTTGTCAGGAATCCCTGTTTCATCATTTCTAATAATATCCGATGTATCGGCTGTACAGATGTTTCCTGTTTGTATAAAACAGATGGAGCATATGCATATAATAGTTAATAATAGGATTGTGAATTTCTTTTTCATTCTGCCTTCCTCCTTATGCTTGCAGCATTAATGATTGAATGTCATATAATTTATTCTGCGACAGGTTCTTACCTGTCACAGAATGTTTTTGTAAAATTAGTTTTATATAGATTAATTTGGGTTGTCAATATTAGCCCGGTTCAGTACAGCACCTGTATATCCATTTGCATTCACATATTTTTTAAGCCTAATAATAAGATAGGAAGCATTATCCGTATATTCATCATTTAATGCCTTTAATATTTCGTATCCATCGCCGCATTCACCCTGACTTAGACTGATTAGGCTATATTCTGTGGCTTTTACGGCTACTTTGTACCGTTTTGGATAATACGTAATATCATCTGGTTTTGTGTAATTAACCGTGTCATTATGCTTTATCAATGTACCATCTGGTTTTGTAGTTGAGTGTGCAAAGGTGTCTGTCATGGTATGCAGTCCACATCCAAATAAAAAGAGTTTGCGGTTCGCTTTGGTATTGTCTGCACCAAGGATACTGCTGAACTTCGAATATAAGGTAGTAATGCCTGTTTTGACTTCATCAAATGTAGCAGAATTTATTCCGGGAACTTCGCTTGGGCTTGTAAGATAGGAAGGATTTTCGCCATAGGCAGCAATTGAAGTAATCATATCAAATGCAGCGACATAATTTACTACAGTTCCTGTTTTGCCATCTCTATCTGGCCATTTCCATTTTCCATGCCAAGGCGGATGTGCTTGTCCGCCTTGCAAATAATCAGGAGTATCTGGATATACAGCACCTTTTTTAATAATTCTTATTTCATCAGTGCTAAAAATTGCACTGCCGCTATCAATGGTATCCTTATGGCCGCTTGAATTCCATCTGCCTTCCACATAAGAAGTGTCATTATTGACATTTTCAAAGCTTTTTGGCTCTTTTGCATTTCCGGTTATTTGTGCATCTAATTCTAGTTGTTGCCCATCAAAGCTTTCAGCAAAGGAATCAAAGATTTCCAATGCATATTTTGCATCAAGCAGACCGCATTCTTCTGTATTCGGCATTTCTTTTGCGCTATAACGAATTAACTGGCGGATAAATTCGTTTGATTTCGTCAAATCTTTTTCCCATAACAATGCTGCAACGCCTACTACATGGGGTACTGCTATGCTGGTTCCATGTGTTACCACATTGCCATTAAAGAAACCTGCTGTTCTGATTTTTTCACCGGGTGCTGCGATTTCCAGTGCCTCCCCAGTGTTGCTGAAATTACTTATCTCAGCATTTGGATTGGTCGCTGCCACCGCCATGACTTGTTGGAAGGCAGCCGGATATTCTACACTTCCGTTTTCATTTCCGGCAGCGCCTACCATCAGAATATTTGCATGATAAGCGTCTGCAACAGCCTGCTCCAGTGTCTTTGAGTATGAAGTTGTTCCGAAACTCATATTGATGATATCAATATCATTTTCAATACACCAATAGATTCCGCGGATAATTCTGCTAAGCGGCGCTATGTTTTCATCATCCAGTACCTTTACCGAATATAATTCGACATTAGGATTTATGCCATGAATGCCCGTTTCTCCATTTCCTGCTATAATTCCGGCGATACCTGTTCCATGTCCGGTCATATCCTGAAACATAGGCGAAATTTCCTGCTCATCTTCCACCAGATTAACATATCCGGCCAGATTGATACCGGAAACATAATCAACACCGGAATCCAATACGGCAACCTTTACTTTTTCGCTGATACTTTTTTCCTGCACCGTATCATTGTCTGCATTAATCGCCTGAATATTCCATTCATCCTCTGCTACTGTTCCATCATTAGTTGCCTTATTTTCTGCAATCTTTGCAAAAATCTCATCTTTTCTGCGTTTCAGTTCTTCTTTTTTGAGCAGAGTTTCTTCCGATATGCTTTCCATAGACTCTTCTTCATCTGTTGTTTCCTGAAGTGTTTCATTTTCTGCTGAATTGGCAGATAAAATGATATCCTCTTCAACTAACAAATCTTTTTCTACAGTCAAAGCTGAAACTTCATCTTCCGTTAATTTTGCAACGATTACATTGTTATCCGATAGTATGGGAGTTTTCGTTGTAATATTATTCGTTATCTTTTCGACTGCATCTGAATAACTGTTATCATCTTCTGCTACGATAACATATTGCTTTGTTGCCGGTATTTCCTGTGCATTTACTGATACACGGAAAGTCCCGAAACATTGAGTTAGTAATGCGGTTATTATAATTCCGCTTACTATTGTGCCGTTTCTTTTCATGTTACCTCCATTTCTGCGCTGCCTTCTGCTTGGTGTTGTTTCAATGTTAATAATAGTATGCCAGGCAGCGCTTAGGCATTATATTATAATATTTGTTTCGTACATTACTATCTTATAAGTACCATAGCATGGTAAATAAACTATAGCAAGGAAAATGCTATGAGTGACCGATTTTTGCTATAAGTGACATCTTTATGTCCTGACGGGGATTTTTTGTTCAGAACGGAGCTTTTTAAAATAGCCCAAGTCATGTCCATAGCTTAACGGGGGATTTGGCTTGCGCCTCTTCGTTCTGTTACAATGCGCTCATAACGGATACCCACTGGATATCTTGTGCTTCTACTTTACCTTTACGTGAACAAAGCCACCATTTTTTGGTATGTTTTCTCCTTCTTTTGCATAAGATGAAAGGAACGATAATCGTCGAGACTTCTTAGGAGGGTTGTAAGATGGAGGAGAAAATAGAGGAAATAATCAAACAGTATCCCATTCAGTTGACAGGCAAAAGGAGAATACGTGGCGCAATCCTTTTAGAAGCAAAAGAAGGGTTGTTTACCCTGGTACAGTATAAGGACAGTATAAGAAGACTGGCTTTTCAGGAGCAGATTAAGCAGGTATTAACAGATGCGGGATATTCCAGGGTAGATGCAGGAATATCAAATTCGAATGGGGAACTGTTGACAAAAGATTCCATGGGAAACAGGTGGTTTTTAAAGCACTGGTTTCTCGGAAGGGAATGTAATTTAAAAGATGAAAATGATATCTGTCAGGCGACAAAACATTTGGCAGGATTGCATAACGTGATGCATTATCCGGCGGAAACGGATATAGAAGAGGATTTGCAGGATGATAATCTGGAAATCCTACTGGAGCGCCATATGCGGGAGATGAAGCGGGTGTACAACTATATCCGGGGAAAGAAGAAACGGAATGAAATGGAAATTTGTATCTTAAATCTATTTCAGAAATTTTATGACCAGGCGGGTTTTGCCCATATGTATATTTCAGAAATAAATTATGAGAATTTGAGAAACCTGTGTATGGAAGAAAGAAGGGTTTTTCATGGCAGCTATAATTATCACAATATCCTTTTTGGAGAGCAGCAGATAGCTACGACGAATTTTGAAAAAGCGGATATTGGAATACAGATTGTCGATTTATATGATTTTTTGCGGAAAATAATGGAAAAGAATGGGTGGAACACAAAGCAGGGAATTCGGATACTGGATACATACCAAAAGGAGCGGCCGCTGGTAAAACAGGAAGCAAAACTTCTGTATGTGCTGTTGCTGTTCCCGGAGAAATTCTGGAAGCAGATAAATTTCTATTATAATGGGAAGAAGTCGTGGATGTCCCTTAAAAATTATGACAAACTTCTCAAGATTGAGAGTCAGGAGGAGCTTCGAAGAAATTTTCTGCGGGAAGCAAAAGGACTTTTATTTTAGGGTAAATTGTGATATGATAAAAAAGATTAATGATTAACAGAGGGGATAAAAGGTTGAAAGACTCTTTCAACCTGCAAGTTTTGTGCTACGCCAAAACTTGAGCCATTAGCTACTCCGAAAAAGCAGTCGTAGCATGGAGGCTGACAATGTTAAAAAGGCAGAAAGCATATCGCTTATTTTTGTGCTGTTGTATTATCACATTGTTTGCGGCAGTTCTGACTTCCTGTACCGTTGTACGGAAAAGAGCACGTCAGGGGTATGCACAGGCATCGCCTGATGTTGATACACAGGTGATAACCGGTATCGTAATTAAGAATAATGTTGATGCAAGACAGATCCAGATACGTGAATTGGATTCAGATATAATTAATACATTGAACTATGGCGCATCTTCTGTAATAACAGATAAGTTTAAAGAAGAGCGTGACGGGGAACAAGTCGAAACAGGAATGATTCTGCAGGCATCGTACCGAAGCGAGGATGGCTGGCTGGTATCGGCAGAAGTGCCGAAGGATGTATGGGAATATCAGGATGTCAAAAAGTTTTCTTTTTCTGGTGATGAGAACATGATGCTTGTCGCAGGGCAAAAATACCAGTATTCGAGTATGACTTATTTTGCTTCTGGAAATGACAGGCTGGAGGTGATGGAGCTTCATAATCAGGATGTACTCACGGTACGCGGAATTGGAATTCATGTTTATTCTGCGGTACGGACTTCGGGGCATGGATATATCCGTTTGACAAATTATCAGGATTTCCTTGGTGGAATAGCGGAGATAAGCAACAGTTTAATGGTACCTATTTCAGAAAATATGCTGATAACCGTGGCGGAAGGAAGCTATCGTTTAACCCTTTGCAAGCGGCGCGCCGCCGCCACTAAGACGGTAACTGTCCGAAGTGATGAGGAGACAGTAGTTGATTTCAGCGATTATGTAGCAACAGCTACAAATATCGGGGAAGTGACATTTCATATAGAGCCGGAAGGAGCGGCATTGTATTTGAATGGAACAGCAGTGAATTATTCTAAGCCGTTGGCATTAAGCTATGGAAAGTATAATATTGCTGTATCCCTTACAGGATATAAGTCATTTACTGGTGTTCTGACGGTGGCAGAACCATCACAGCCACTGGAGATTAATCTGATAGAAGAAAAAGCGGAAGCTTCGGAGAATAAGGCAACGGCTTCGCCGACGGTAACACCTTCTTCAAAGGATGATAATACGATTACCAAAAAGATAGACAGTAACCATACGATTACTGTATCTGCACCAGAAGGAGCGGAGGTATTTCTTGACAATGTATATAAGGGACTAGCCCCATGTACTTTTACGAAAGTAATCGGCTCCCAGACGATTACACTAAGTGATGCAGGATATGTTACAAAAAGTTATTCAGTTGATATTTTGGATGATGATAAAAATGTAAAGCTGTCTTTTGCTGATTTGGTCAAGGATGATACAGCGTCTCCTACACCTGATTTAGGGGATGATGACGAGGATTAAACATATTCTTTCGTTCATATTTTTAGTATAAAATATATAGAAAATCCTGGTGTTTGCACAAGCACTGTGGAGAAGATTAAGGAGGAGGATTATTTCATGGATTACAAAGAAACTTATGAGTCATGGCTGGCAAACCCTTATTTTGACGAGGATACAAAGAAGGAGCTGCAGTCAATCGCAAACGACGACAATGAAATTAAGGAGCGCTTTTATACAGACCTTGAGTTTGGTACTGCTGGGCTTCGCGGCATTATTGGGGCCGGGACAAACCGCATGAATATTTATACAGTACGTAAAGCGACGCAGGGACTTGCCAATTATATTGTAAAAGCAGGAAAGGCAAATCAGGGAGTGGCGATTGCATTTGATTCCAGAAGAATGTCACCAGAATTTGCAGATGAAGCAGCACTTTGTCTGGCAGCTAACGGCATTAAGGCATATGTGTTTGAATCACTTCGCCCTACACCGGAGTTATCTTATGCAGTGCGTGAATTAAAATGTATTGCCGGAATTAATATTACAGCAAGCCATAACCCGCCTGAGTATAACGGATATAAGGTTTACTGGGAGGATGGAGCACAGATTACACCACCGCATGATACGGGAATCATGGATGAAGTTAAGGCGGTCACGGATTATGCGGCTGTAAAGACAATGGACAAGGCAGATGCGGCTGCAAAGGGTCTTTATGAGCAGATTGGGGCTGCAATTGATGACAAGTACATTGAGGAGTTAAAGAAGCAGGTAATTCATTGGGACAGCATTAAGGAAGTTGGTAAGGATATTACGATTGTATATACACCACTTCATGGAACAGGAAATATCCCTGCAAGACGAGTTTTAAAAGAGATTGGTTTTGATAATGTTTATGTAGTACCAGAGCAAGAACTTCCAGATGGAGAGTTCCCAACTGTAAGCTATCCGAATCCTGAGGCAGCAGAAGCATTTGAGCTGGCATTAAAGCTTGCAAAAGAAAAGGATGCAGACCTTGTGCTTGCAACTGACCCAGATGCGGACAGACTTGGTGTTTATGTAAAAGATACTGGGAGTGGGGAGTACATCACATTAACAGGAAATATGTCCGGCTGCCTGCTTGCTGATTATGAAATCTCACAGATTAAGGAAACAAAGGGACTTCCAAAGGATGGTAAGCTGATTAAGACAATTGTTACATCAAATCTTGCCGATGCGATTGCAAAATATTATGATGTGGATTTGATTGAAGTATTAACAGGCTTTAAGTTTATTGGTCAGCAGATTCTTGGATTTGAGACATCCGGCAAAGGGGAATATCTTTTTGGATTTGAAGAGAGTTATGGCTGCCTGATTGGTACTCATGCACGTGACAAGGATGCGATTGTAGCTACGATGGCCCTTTGTGAGGCAGCAGCATATTATAAGACAAAGAATATGACGCTTTGGGATGCAATGATTGCCATGTATGAGAGATATGGCTATTATAAAGACGGTGTACAGTCTATTACAATGAAGGGGATTGAAGGGCTTGCAAAGATTCAGGAGATTATGACAACACTCCGCACAAACCCTCCAAAAGAAATCTGCGGCTATCAGGTAACTGCATTCCGTGATTATCAGGCAGATACCGTTACAGACCTTGCAACAGGTGATGTAAAGCCAACTGGTCTTCCAAAGTCAAATGTACTTTACTTTGATATGACAGATGGCGTATGGATGTGTGTAAGACCTTCCGGAACAGAACCAAAGATTAAGTTCTACTATGGTGTAGTAGGAGATTCTCTGGAGGATGCGGATAAGAAGTCTGCACAAATGGCAGATGCTGTTCAGAAGATGGTAGATTCTTTATAATAGAAAAGGGGAACGTCAGCACGCTCCCCTGCAAGAAGTCCTTTGGATTTCTTGCTAGCGCACCAACTGTTTGTTGGTGCGCCTTTTTTGGATTAGGAAGTTTGTGCCCTTTTTTTCTGCATCAAAAGTCCCAGCAGGAGAAGTACTGGGAAAATGGTTCCAATCAAAATACCGTTGCGCAGGTTATCTCCAAATGCACTTGCGGCAAAACCTACCACAGCAGGGCCGCCGCTGCAGCCTAAATCTCCTGCCAGTGCGAGCAGGGCAAAAAGTGTGGTACCGCCTTTTGGAATAGATGCGCTGGCAATACTGAAACTTCCTGGCCACATAATACCAACGGACAATCCGCAGATTCCGCATCCAACAAGACTTAATACAGGGGATGGGGCTAACGAGGTCAGAAGATAGGAGGCAGTACAAAGAAGGCAGCTCATAACCATAAATTTATGTAAGTCAATGCGCTCGCCAAATTTGCCATAAACTGCCCGTGAGGTTCCCATCATAATTGCGAAAAACATTGGTCCGGCAAGGTCGCTGATGGTTTTAGAAATCGAAAGCCTTTTTTCGGCAAAGGTAGATGCCCACTGGCTGACACCCTGTTCGCTTGCACCAGAGCAAAGCATAAGCAGCATCAAGACCCAGAAAAGTTTATTGCGGAACAATTCCCCAATTGTAAGTCCGGTATCTTCTTCGGCAATCAGAGGAGCGATTGGCACTTTTAAAAATGCAATGGTATTTAAGATGGGAACTAATGCCCAGATAATTGCCATAATTCTCCAGTGTTCAATTCCTGCAAAATGGAAAAATAATGTTGAGAACAAAACTACAGCAACGTGGCCCCAGCAATAAAAGGAATGCAACAGGCTCATTGTTTTTTCCTTATTATCCGTAGGGCAGGCTTCAACGATTGGGCTGACCAGAACTTCTAAAAGGCCGCCGCCAACAGCATAGATGATGACGGATATCAGAATGCCAATAAATGGTTCTGGTGTTAGATCGGGCAGTATGGTCAGGCAGAGCAGACCCACTGCAGCAAATACATGGGCGAGTACTGCAGAAGCGCGATAACCGATTCTGTCAACAAAAGAGATTGATATCAGGTCAATTGCCAACTGAAGTCCAAAATTAAGAGTTACAAGCAATGTAATTTGAGATAATGGAATTCCATAACTCTTCTGAAAAGTCAGAAACAGAAGAGGAATAAAATTATTTACAATTGCCTGGACGATATAACCGACAAAGCAGGCGTAAATGGTTTTGTTATAGTTTTCTTTCATAGAATATTATTTTCCTTTCAACAAGAGTTTTGCTATGCGAAATTGATAGAAAATCGTTGCACTTTATGCATTTTATCATACACGGATTGTTCAATGTGCATAAAAACTAATGGGAATTTGCATTGACTTTCTTGCATATTTTCCGTATAATATATGCATGTGTGAGTTCGTTGGTGCAGCCTTCTATACGACAGTTTAGAAGGCTTTCGGTTTTTTTTGGCAAGTTTCGCACTGTGAACTATTTTAATCAAAGTGTCTTCGCGCTGTCTGGCACAAAGTTGCTATGTATATGAAAACAGCGCAGAAATGAGGTTTATTATGCAGGAAAAATTAGAACAGTGGATTAATTGGGTCGAGTATGACGAGGTTTTGGATGGAAAGAATAATGCACCTCATAGTATATTGGGGCTGCATTCTTTTGGAAGTGGTCAGGTATTTACGGTATACCGTCCGGAAGCGGAAAAGGTCTTTGTGACGGACAGTAAGGGAAAGGATAAGCTTGAACTGAAGGAGGTGGATTCTGGAAGTGGATTTTTCGGAATTTATGTTCCGACTAAGAAGTACTCTTCTGACTATCTTTTGCATATCCAATATAGTGAAAATGATGTTGTTGTAACACATGATGCTTATGCATTTAGGCCACAGATTAGCAGTGATGATTTGTATTTATTTGCGGAGGGTAAGCATTACGAAATATATGAAAAATTAGGTGCACATCCTATGACAATTAATGGCGTGGAGGGAACATATTTTGCAGTTTGGGCACCTCATGCGAGAGCGGTCAGTGTAGTTGGTAATTTCAATTTGTGGGATGGAAGGCTTCATTTGATGCATACATTGGAAGTATCTGGTGTATACGAACTTTTTATTCCGGGTGTTGAACCGGGGGCTATTTATAAGTACCAGATTTTAACCCGCACAGGGGAAACTCTTATGAAGGCAGACCCTTATGCAAATTGTGCGGAGCTTCGTCCAAGTAATGCTTCTGTCGTTGCAGACCTTCGTGATTTTAAGTGGACAGATTCGAAGTGGATGGAGAAGCGTGAAAAAGAGACACGTGTATCTATGTGCAAAAAGCCAATGGCGATTTATGAAATGCATTTGGGTTCCTGGAAGAAAAAGGATGATGGAACAGAGGATGGTTTCTATAACTATAGGGAACTGGCTCCAATGGTAGCCGAATATGTTTTGGAAATGGGATATACCCATATTGAGTTAATGGGAATTGCGGAGCATCCGTTTGACGGTTCGTGGGGATATCAGGTAACCGGATATTATGCACCAACCAGAAGATACGGTATGCCAACAGACTTTATGTATTTTGTGGATTATATGCACAGTAAGGGAATTTATGTTATTCTCGACTGGGTTCCGGCTCATTTTCCGAGAGATGCACACGGTCTTGGCAACTTTGATGGACAACCTTTGTATGAGCATCCAGATAAAAGAAGAGGAGAACATCCTCACTGGGGAACATATATTTTTAATTACAATAAGCGTGAGGTGGAGAATTTCCTTTTGGCAAATGGTCTCTTTTGGATGAAGAAATTCCATATAGACGGACTCCGTGTGGATGCAGTGGCTTCTATGCTTTATCTTGATTATGGTAAGGATGATGGGGAATGGCTGCCGAATGAAGACGGAGGAAAGGAAAACTATGATGCGATTAATTTGTTCCATCATATGAATGAACAGTTTGAAAAGCGGGCTCCGGGAACGATGGTTATTGCAGAGGAATCAACGGCCTGGGCAGGTGTTACTTCGCCGGTATCCATGCATGGTTTGGGATTCCTGTTTAAGTGGAATATGGGTTGGATGAATGATTTTCTGGAGTATATGTCAATGGACCCATATTTCCGTTCTGGTAACCATAACCGCCTGACTTTTAGTATGCAGTATGCATATAGCGAAAACTTTATTCAGGTGCTGTCGCATGATGAGGTAGTGCATGGTAAATGCTCTATGATTAATAAAATGCCGGGTGAGTTGGATGATAAGTTTGCAAGCCTTCGTACTGCCTATGGTTTTATGTACGGACATCCTGGCAAAAAGCTTTTGTTTATGGGGCAGGAATTTGCCCAGTACCGTGAGTGGAGTGAAGAACGCAGTCTTGACTGGGAGCTTTTAGGAGAAGCACGGAATAAACAGATGCAGGACTTTGTAAAAGAGCTGAATCACCTGTATACAAAATATGATGCCTTGTATGTGAATGATTACAATACGATAGGCTTTGAATGGATGAGCTGTGACAACAATGAGATAAGTACGGTTAGTTTTGTAAGGCGTGGTTTGGAGAAAAAAGACCAGTTGCTTTTCATCTGTAACTTTACACCGGTTGAACATGAAGAGTATCGTACTGGAGTGCCTTGTATGGGGGATTATACAAGGATTTTATCGTCCGATGAAGCACGTTTTGGCGGTACAGGTGTGAAGAATAAGAAAATGGTCAAGGCAGAAAAGAAGGAGTGCGAAGGAAAGAAATATTCCATTCAAATGCATTTACCGCCTTTATCTGTAACGGTTTACCGATTTGATTATAAGGGCTAAAAAGCATGGTTTTCTGCATGATGTTTAGAACGCTGTGAATAGTAACGAAAAAAGAGCTTAAGTCATACCCCGTAGCTTGCTGCGGGGTATTTGATTCATGACAATAGATTACAGGCTTTGTCAGCAATCTATTGTTTGTGCGACGCTCGTAGTTTATGACAATAGAAATTACGCTTTGCGAAATTTAGATGAGTAAAAATGGTGAGATTTAACTTTCGAAGTAATATGTATAGGAAATGAGGGAAAAGTTGAAAGAAAAGAATGCATACGAGAAGATATATGATGTTGTCCGGCAGATTCCGAAAGGATATGTAGCAAGTTATGGACAGGTAGCATATTTGGCAGGAAATGCCCGCTGGGCAAGGGTGGTGGGATATGCGCTTCATGTGAATCCAGATCCGGAGGGGATTCCGTGCTACCGGGTTGTGACAAAGGATGGAAGAGTGTCTCCTTCTTTTGCTTTTGGCGGTTCGAACCGACAGATAGAGCTTTTGGAAAATGACGGAATCAAAGTGGTGGATGGTTATGTGGATATGGAGCAGTTTCAATGGCCAGTGGGTATTGACGAGGGAGTCTGATGCCCGCTGGTTTTACGTATGTTTTAGAACAGCCTACACGCCAATTTTGGAAAATAATCATCCTCTTACTTGCACGTAAGAGGATGATTATTTTCCAAAATTAGCTGTGAATGTGACATTAGCTGTTAAAAAGTTAAGTGGATGGTAGAAGGACAGTATCCGTTGTAAGTTTGTCCATCTACAGTGTATTTAATGTGAAATACATAGTTTTTATCGCTTGTATAGGTACGTCCAAGATAAGTAACCGTTGCTTTTTTGGGAATGGTTGCAAGGCTCTTTTCTGAAAGTGCAGGTGAGGAATAGAGCTTTGTTTTTTTGCCGATAACTGCCTTTTTACTGCCCGGTAAAGTAGCGGCAGTCAGATTGGTGTAGTCACTGTAGTAATTTTTGCCGTCCACCTTGGTATAGGCACGAATCCGGTAAAAATATTCATGGTCGCTCTCAAGTTTTGTATTATTCCATGTAATCTTTGTATTTTTTTTAAATGTTTTTACTTTCTCATAGTTCGTATCATCATATAGTGATTTTCGGTAAATCTGATAACCGGTAGCCTGTTTATTTTGTGTCCAGGAGAGGGTAATAGCATTAGCAGCGGATTTTTTCTTAAAGGAAGTTACCTTTTTAGGGCGAATTTTGAATGTAACGCTTGCGGTGCCTTTGTATTTTCCGATTCCTTTAGCAGTAATTGTAGCAATGCCGACATTAAGGTTATTTTTATAACTCAGAGCATAATCTGTATTGAGGATTAATTCTGTGCCGTCTAAAGTCAGCTTTGGAGTTGGTGCAATATTCTTTCCTGTGTAAATGGCAGCTGGAACAGACTCAAATTTCGCTTTGGAAATGCTGACAGATTCTGGTTGATTTGTGTGAATATCCGTATCTGTATACCAAAAATTACAATCTACATTGCCTTCGATTCCATCAACTTTTCCCTTTTCTGTATATTGCCAAAATTCATATGTACCAGTGTAGGTTGATTTGGTATTATAATTTGCAAGCCATATTTTATAGGACTTTCCAAGAGAAGCCCCATTAATTACAGAAGTAAGGTCGCTTTTATTGGCATAAATCATGGGTGTGTATCCAGCATTCTGAATAGCTTCGCAAAAAGCGGTACAGTTTTTGGTAGCGGCAGATTTGCTAAGTTTGGCATCATACATACGCCCACCTGCAAAGCCATTTCCGGTATTAGGAAATTCATAGTCTAATACAACGGGCATGGTGATTTCGTAATCCTTTAACTTCTCTATACAGTAATTCGCTTCCTCTTTTGCTTCTGTTGTATTAAGCGCCTGCGTAAAGTAATAAACGCCGACCTTCAAACCAGCTTCCAGTGCACCGTTAATATGTGATTCAAAAGCAGTATCATTACAGAGTGCTCCTGTTTTTCCATATCCGCGGTATCCTATGCGGATGAATACAAAGTCAATGCCGTCAGCCTTGACTTTGTCCCAGTCAACACTTGTATTGTATCTTGAAACATCGATTCCGTTATAAATATTTAATCCTTCAAATGTACTGGAATGAGTATAGTTAATTCCAGTATATGGACTGAGTGTCTGTGTGGCGGTATCTGCCTTGGCAGTATAACTTATAGAAGAAAAAGCAGTAACTGCCATTGCGATAGATAAAAAAAGTGATGTAAATTTTTTCTGCATAAGCCCTCCATTCTTTTTGTGTACATTAAGTAATATTTTATTAACAGGCTATATTGTAACATAGTTTAAAAAGGAATCGTGACTTATTTGTGGCAATTTGTCGAAAAAAGTTAATTTCCTTCTTTTACATATCTTTTTCATTTGTGCAAATTCACGAAGAATAAGAAAAAAGAACCCTTTTGACTAATCCTATATCGTAAAAAAATCATGCCCATAAAAAGCATAAAATACACTTTTTATAGGCATATTCTGATAGTAACGATTAATTACCAAATCAATCCCCAAGTGGGTTGACTTCAAAGCAAAGTACTGTATTTTCTAACTGGTCTATTGTAATCATTACAATATCATTATCTTCTGTTTTGCAGAAGATATCGAAGGTGTTTCTGGTACCGTGTTCTGTCTCCATAAAGCCTGTTGTGAATGCATAGAATTCTTTGGCATCTCCCAGATGTTCCAGACTGTCTTTCAAAAACTCGTCTGCAATTTTCACATATGCTGGTTTTAGCTGTTCCAGTGTTTCTGCATCATATTCTTTATTGTCTGCGGTAGCATCCTTATCATAATAATCCGCATATCCAAACACTTCTCCTGTAATACTGTTGATGCACAGGGTATAACTATGCCCTTTCTTGCCGTCAATATCCACTGCATAGTACCGGATGCCATAATTCTTTTTATTGACAACATCGTAATCCTGGGAAATATTTTTTTGTAGTGAAATCTCAATATTTTTTCCCATAAGGTCTTGTTTAGTGTATTGCTGAACTGACTTGATGGCAGTTACTACTGTGCGCTCAATTCCCATATCCGCTTCGGTCTCTTTTTCGCTCTTTGCTGTATGATAAGTAATTTGGCGGCCATCCCATGATATTTTAAGGCTATCCCCCGTCTCCTCCAAAATTTCAGCCCCTTTAGGAAGATTAATTTCCGTCCCTCCTTGAGGTGTTTTTGTTTCAGCCCCATTTGCTTCTGGCTGTATCATATCTTCTGCATCACTGGTGAAATCCCCATTTGCTTTTTCTGTTATAATACCGTCCTGTGTTTTTGCATCAGATATTTTCATTGACAGCACCCCGGCACCTCCAAATGCCATTACCCCTGCTAATGCCAATGTCATCAGCGTATAGTGTTTTTTTCTCATAACGCTTCCTTCCTTTCTCATTAAATAATGTTTTGCAAATCTACATTTGTGCGCATAAATGATTCTTGCATACCTGCCGCCTGTGGCGGGGTTGTTAACTTGTTACACGTATACTATACATTGTCAATGTAATCTTCCCATAACAAAAAGATAATCAACTGGTAAAAAATGAAACAATTACTTTTGTTCCATTATTTTCCTCTGACAAAAAGCAGATTTCCGCTCCATGCATGCAGGCAATCTGCTTACACAGGGCAAGTCCAAGTCCTGTTCTTCCTTCTGTCCTGTTTCTTGCTTTGTCTACCCTGTAAAATGGTTCTGTTATCTTTTCTATTTCATTTTTGGGAATTCCGCAGCCATTGTCAGTTACTGTCAAACACACCCTGCCTTGAATGTGCTCTGCCGCCACAGTTACTCTTCCACCCTCATGGCAGGCACAAATCCCATTGTGGGCAAGATTATAAAGAAGGCTTTGCAGCAATATTTCATTTCCCAGAATTTCCTCATTATCAGCATAAAATTCTACAATTACACCACAGTCTGCGGCGTGTTTTTCTATTGGTTTACGAATGCTGTCAAACAGGTTATGAATGGATACCCTCTTGATTGCGATTTCTTTTTTACGCATTTTGGCCATATCTAAAAGAGTATAGGACAATTTCAAAAGTCTTGTACTCTCTTCCATAATAAATTCCATACATTCTGTTATTTCCTGTTCGGATACTTTTGCTTTCTGAATATATTCGGCAAATCCATAAATACTGGTAATGGGACTTTTAAGTTCATGGGCAAAATTGTCCACAAAATCCTGCTTTGCCTGTGCATCTTTCTGAATCATTAAAATATCATTTTGGATTTTTTCAGCCATTTTATTAAAATGCTTACCAAGAGTAGCAATATCATCAGAACCTTTTACGTTAATTCTGGCGGATAAGTTTCCTGCCCGCATTTCGTCTACGGTCTGTGTCAATTCCTGTATAGGCCGCATAATTCGGTTTAGTAAAATAAACAGCAGTATTGCCAGTCCTAGAGAAAATCCTACGCTAAACAGCAAATACTTTCTTTCTAACTGCTTCCAAACGGTATCTAACTCAGATAATGCCTTTTCATATTGAAGATAATATTTCGCTTTGTTTTCATACAGCATACTTTGAATCTGTATGATATTTTTTCCGTTTTGGGTATAGATTGTGCTTTGCATTTTTTTATCAGATATGTCTTGGCTTGGAGTGCCGCTCTTTCCATCAGGATAAAGATACTGACCGTCTTTCCAACATATCAGACTTATTTTTTGCTCTGCATAATATTTTTCATGTATTTCAAGAACGCCCTGAATAGGCATTTCATTAAGCCGGTTCTGTTTTGCAAGATTTTGCAGGCTTCGTAAAATGCTCATTGCAATCATATTGTATTCTGATTCTGCTTTTATCTGCTCAGTGGAAAGACTTTTTTGATATGTCATATCAAATACCAAAAACATACCGGAATTTAAAAGAATTACAAAAAGAAAAATAGTTAAAAGATATATCTTCTGCCACAGTTTCGTATCTGTCACCACCTTTATATTTCGAAACGATATCCCAGTTTTGTAATCGTTTTTATAGAATGTTCCAAATCTAATTTTTTGCGCAATTTCTGAACATGGACATCTACCGTTTTTGTCTCTCCTTCGTAGTCGTATCCCCATGCTAACTCCAGCAGCTTGTCTCTGGATAGTGCAATATTTTTATTTTGTATAAATACTTCTAACAGCTTATATTCTTGTGGTGTCAATGCAATATCCTGCCCATCCATTTTCACTGTCCTTTTACTTA
>CANRVD010000059.1 GCA_947643145.1 uncultured bacterium
AGGATTAGAAGATGAGTTTGAAGAGGAACAGTCCGGGAATGTAAAGAAAGAGGATTTGGAGGAAGAACCCACACAAAGTGATTTGTATATAAAAGGACAGGCAGAACAGCCAAAAGGAGATTTATTTGCTGAAGGGCAGGAAGAAGAGCCGGTAGAGAATATTTCTGAAGAAGGACAGATAGAGGAATCTGTGGAAGAGATTGAAGAAGGGCTGGCAGAGGAACAGTTAAATGAGTCTGTACAGGAAGAGGAAGTTGAAGAGGAACAGTTTGAAGAGGAGCAGATAGGGGGGTCCGTGGAAGAGACAGGAGAACAGCTTGAAAAGGAACAGAGAGAGGAAGCGGCGGAGGAGCAGCCAGAGGATATATTGCAGAATTTGGCAGAGCCTGATTTTGAACTCTTAGAGTACTTAAAGGAATATTCCGAGAATCTGTACCAGCATTCGGAAAGAATTGCCATTTTATCAGAAAAGGCGGCGCAGGCGATTGGCGGCAATGCAGTTTTGGCGAAGGCAGGCGGATTTTATCATGAAATCGGGCGTGTAGAAGAGGATGAAAATTATATTGAGGCAGGTGTCCGAATTGGACGGGAATATGGTTTTCCAGAGGAACTTTTGGAAGTGATGCGTCAGCATAGTACCAGTTCCACGCTTCCGAAAAGTGTGGAAGCGGCAGTTGTAATGTTGAGTGACTGTATTATTTCAACAAGTGATTTTCTTACGAAGAGCGGCAAGAGGGAAAAGCTTTCCAATCAGAAGCTGGTAACAAGTATTTTCCAAAACCGTTTGGAAAAGGGGAATCTGGAGCAGTCTGGCATGACAGACGAACAAATCCAGATGTTAAAGGAGTTCTATATAGAAAATACGTTTACAAACGTTTGAAGTTCTGCAAACGCATGAAAAAAGCATGCTAAGCAGGACGATATGAAACACTATAAAGATTTTGTGATCTTTCAGAGTTACTACAGAAAGGAAGAATATGGGGATATTATTCGAAAAAGAAGTAGAAGAAGAGATTGATTTTGATTATGAGGAATTGTTATCTGGAGTGATTGAAGCAGCTGTTGCATCTGAAAAGTGTCTGTATGACTGCGAAGTGAATCTTACCTTGACGGATAATGAAGGGATCCGGCGGTTAAATCAGGAATTCCGTGAGCTGGATGTGCCAACGGATGTGCTTTCCTTTCCGATGGTGGATTATGAAATGCCTGGAGATTTCTCGCATTTGGATACGCCGGATGCAAAGAACCGGTATTTTAATCTGGAGTCAGGAGAACTTTTACTGGGTGATATTGTGATATCGTTAGAAAGGGCAGTAGAACAGGCAAAAGAGTACGGTCATTCTTTAGAGCGGGAGCTTGCTTTTCTGACTGCCCATAGCATGTTACATTTGATGGGGTATGACCATGTAGAGGATGAGGAACGGGAAATCATGGAGCAGAAGCAGGAACAGATTCTGCAAAGCCTTGGGATTACAAGGGCCGTGAATAGTGATGAAGTTGGGACTTAAAAGTCTGGTACAGGGAATGGAGAAAGATTAGATGGAAGCTTCAGATAAGAGGAAGACAAGTGATTTTTTAAAGCAGGGAGGTGTGCTGGCAGCTGCCTCTATACTGGTTCGTATGATAGGTCTGGTTTACCGCATTCCTATGGCAAATATTCTTGGGGATGAGGGAAATGGTATTTATTCTGCTGCATTTGAAATTTATAATATTTTACTGATTATTTCCTCTTATGGAATGCCAATGGCAGTATCAAAAATGGTTTCTGCCAAATGTGCGCAGAGATGCTATAAGGATGCGTATCATATTTTCCGCTGTTCAATGGTTTTTTCTATTATTTCGGGTGGACTGGCAGCGTTATTTGTCTTTTTTGGGGCAGACATGCTTGAAGCGAGGTTTTTCTCAAAATATCATGGAATAGCCATTCCGCTGCGCGTTCTTGCGCCAACCATATTTATTGTGGCAGTAATGGGTGTGTTCCGCGGGCTTTTTCAGGGGAAAAAGACAATGATGCCTACGGCTTTTTCTCAGATTTTTGAGCAGATAGTAAATGCATTTGTCAGTGTAGCTGCTGCATATATGCTGATGCGCAGTCATAGTGCATCACCAAGAATTGCGGCGTGGGGTGCAGCAGGAGGAACGCTTGGAACGTGTCTTGGAGCCTTAACTGCCTTTCTGATTCTTTTTTTTATATATCTGATGTACCTGCCGGTTATGCGGAAGCAGGAAAGAAGAGACCAGATGTCTGTCAATGCTTCTATGGGAATGACATACCGGCTGATTTTTTGTACGGTGGTTCCGATTATTCTGAGCCAGACAGTTTATCAGCTCAGTGGAATCGTAGATGTAACAATATTTAATGCCGTGATGGAAGGGAAGAAAACGGCCGGGGAGTTAGTCAGCAGCCTTCTTGGAATTTATAGTACAAAATATAAGATTTTAGTCAGTGTTCCGATAGCGATATCAACAGCAGTAGCGTCCTCGATGGTGCCGGGGCTGGTTTCCTCCTTTATGAAAAATGATATGAGGGAAGTAAAAAGAAAGGTATCCGCTGCTGTAAAGTTTAATATGCTGGTGGCATTTCCATCGGCAATGGGACTGGCAGTGCTTGCGGAGCCAATTATCAGGATTCTTTTTCCGGGATCTGATTATAAGATTGGGGCAATTATGCTGATGACAGGTTCTTCCTGCATTATTTTCTATGCCTTGTCAACTGTGACAAGCGGTGTATTGCAAAGCATTGACCAGATGAATCTTCCAGTACTGCATTCCCTGATATCACTGGTGCTTCATATTGCATTGCTTTACGGGCTTTTGAAATTTACCAGTCTGGGCGCTTATGCGCTGGTTGTTGGAAATGTCACATATCCGCTGCTGGTCTGCTTTTTGAATGGAAGATCTGTAAGGAAGCATCTGGATTTCAGGCAGGAAGTGACGAGAACTTTTTGCATCCCTCTTTTGGCATCTGCCGTGATGGGAGTTGCTGCGTATCTTGTTTATGAAGGACTTCTTCTTTTGACAAAAAGTATCTATATTGCGGCAATTCCGGCCATTATGGCAGCCGTATTCCTTTATTTTGTGATTGTATTAAAGCTTGGAGGGCTAAGCCGTCAGGAATTATATGAATTTCCAATGGGGCGCAGGATGATGGTTCTGGCTGATAAGCTTAAATTATTAAAAGATTAAAATTGGAGAGCCAGACAGGAAATCTGACATGGTAGAATGGAGGCGGATTCATATGCAGAAAATTACGCGTGAGGCCATCCGGCAGATGGCTTCCTCAGAAACTGTGTATTATCGGGGAATGCGTTATTATGCTGCGCACGCAGTTACAAAGGTAACATGGAATGACACCAATAAACAATATCGCTCTCTGGTAAAGGGAAGTAACCAGTATGTGGTGACGATTCAGCCGGAAGAGGAAGAAATTGTCTGTACCTGTAATTGTCCGGCCTATGTAAAATATACAGGTTCCTGTAAACATATTGTGGCAACGCTTTTATTTATTGCAGATTACCAAAAACGTCAGGAAATCAATGAGACACAGGAGCCGGATGCAAAGACAGCATATCAGATTGTGGAATATTTCAGAAAGAGGGAATACCGTCGTCTGACACCGCAGTATTACCATATTCATCTACAGGTTTCCATACCGGATTTTTTAAAAGAACAGGGAGCAAAGGCATACCTGAGCCTGATGGCAGGGTGTGGCAGAATGTATAAAGTTACCAACACAAAGAAATTTATTGCGGATTATTATGAGGAAAAGACGATAAAGCTTGGGAAAGAGTTTTGCTTTATTCCGGGTGAGTGCGCGTTTGATGAACAGTCTGTTCCAATTTTAGAATATCTGACGGAGGTTTATGAAATTCAGGAGACGCTTGGAAAGACCTATTATTCTAATCTGTTTAGCAGACAGGAGCTGGTGCTTTCGAAGCGGATGTTAGTAAAGCTTTTGCGCCTTGCAGCGGGAAACGGATGCAGTCTTTCGCTCTATGGCAGTCCGGTAAGGGAAACAGTTATTATAGAGGGAAATCCTCAGCTTGCGCTTGATTTAAAAATAGATAAGGATGTGTTGTTGCTGGAAAGTGATAGCGAGAAAAAAATAGTCTCTTTATGTGAGGACGGAAGTATTCTTTATTATGATAACTGCCTGTATTTACCGGAAAAGGAGTATCTTTGCAATATTCTCCCGTTTTATTCCACGCTTTTTACGGAAGAGGAAAAGGCATTGGAGTTTCGGGGTGAGAATAAAGAAGGATTCATTGAAAAAGTGCTTCCCGTGATTAAGAAGTCAATTCATGTAACCCTGCCTGCAGAGTTAAAGAATAACTATATTGTAGAGCCGCTGGTACCGCAGCTATTTTTAGATACCATGCAGTCAAAAACGAAGTGTTATATCAAGGCGACGATTCGGTTCTGTTATGGAAGCCATCAGGTGAATCCGCTGCATCCGGCGTACAATGGGAAGTATATTTTGGTAAGGGATAAAGAAGAGGAGGAACGCCTGACCAGAATTTTATACAATTTGAATTTTAAGGTGACGGATGATGCTTTTCTTTTGAAAAGAGAAGAGGACATTTTTAATCTGATGACGGAGAAGATGGAGCTTTTGACAGAGAACTTTGATGTGTTTTATTCAAAAGCCTATAAGTCGGTTTCTGTGAAAAAGTCAGGATATGTTTCCGGTAAAGTCAGGCTGGACACAGGAATTGATTTTTTGGAAATGGATTTGGCATATTCCCAGATTCCTCAGGAAGAGCTGGAGGAATTTTTTAAGGCGATTGTTCTGAAAAAGAGATATTACCGTCTGAAAAACGGAGCTTTTATCAATTTACAGGAGCCGGACCACGATATACGTGCGCTGAGCTGGATTTTGGAAAATGGTACTGTGGATGGGGGAATGGTACAGCTCCCCAAAACAGCCGCTCTTTTTCTGGAGGATATGTTACCGCGCGGTAACCGCATACAGAAGGAGGAGTCTTATAAAAAGCTGGTGGAGGAGATTTATTCACCAGAGAAGGCAAAATGGAAGATACCGGAAAATATTCAGGCGAAGCTTCGTCCCTATCAGAAGGTGGGATATCAGTGGCTTAAGACACTGGCGTATTATGGTATGGGAGGGATTCTTGCGGATGATATGGGACTTGGAAAAACACTACAGGCAATTGTATATATCTGTTCGAATCCCGGAGATAAGACACTGATTGTCTGCCCGACTTCGCTGGCGTATAACTGGCAGGAGGAATTTGAAAAATTTGCCCCGGATATTACGACAAGGATTGTGTTAGGAACACCGGAGGAGAGGCGGCTTGCCATTGAAGAATCGGAACAGGTGGATGTGGTGATTACTACATATCCGTTGATTCGCAAGGATATTGAGTTATACCGTGAAAGGATTTTTGAGCATTTCTTTATAGATGAAGCACAGTTTATTAAAAATCCAGGCTCTCTCAGCGCAAAGGCGGTTAAGGCAATACGGGCAAAACACCGTTTTGCGCTGACGGGTACACCAATTGAGAATGCTTTATCAGAGCTTTGGTCTATTTTTGATTTTGTGATGCCCGGATTTTTTCCACGTTATAGCAAGTTTAGCGATATTTATGAAAAGCCGATTATGCGCGGAGAGGATGAAGAGGTTATGCGGGAGCTAAAGCTTCGGATTCAGCCGTTTATCCTGCGGCGCATGAAGAAACAGGTTTTAAAAGACCTTCCAGATAAGACAGAATCAATGCGTATGGCAGAGATGACAGCAAAACAGCGCAAAATCTATCTTTCCTACCTTTCCAGGATTCAGGAGGAAATGAAAGAGAATAAGAGCATCCAGAGCGGTGCCGGAAGGATTCAGGTTCTGTCAGCCCTGACAAGGCTGCGCCAAATCTGCTGCCATCCAGGGACCTTTGTTGAAAATTATACCAGCGGTAGTGGAAAGTTAGACCTCTTGATGGAGCAGCTTCCGGATATACTGGATGGCGGACATAGCGTATTGGTTTTTTCACAGTTTACATCCATGCTTTCGATTATTGCAAAAGAACTGGACGAAGCAGGAATTGCCTATTTTTATCTGGCAGGTTCTACCAAGGCGGCAGACAGAAAGCGATATGTCAAAGAGTTTAATGAAGGCAGGGTCAAAGTCTTTCTTGTTTCCCTGAAGGCAGGTGGAACCGGACTGAACCTGATTGGTGCCGATACCGTTATACATTTTGACCCGTGGTGGAATCCGGCTGTGGAGGAGCAGGCAACTGACCGGGCATACCGAATTGGGCAGAATAAGAATGTCCATGTGATTCGGTATGTGATGAAAAACTCCATTGAGGAGAAAATATACCAGTTGCAGCGCAGGAAAAAAGAATTGTCGAACCATGTCATTGATTCCGGTGAAGTTTTTATCAACCAGTTGACCAGGGAGGAGCTTTTTGAACTGTTTCAGTGATTGTCTGGATGCCGAAAAAAGTTCTTGCAATAAACGGACAAGTATGGTATTCTGTTGAAGTTGTGAGTAGAGATATTCCTCTGTTACGGTTGCAAAGGCACATAAGTATTAAGAATGTCAACATGAATAGAGAAGGAGGTCACACAATGAACGATATTATTAAGAAAATTGAGGATGAACAGTTAAAGTCTGATATCACAGAGTTTCGCGTAGGTGATACGGTCAAGGTACATGCAAAGGTTATCGAGGGTAACCGTGAGCGTATTCAGGTGTATGAAGGAACCGTTATTAAGAGACAGAATGGCGGTGCCAGAGAGACATTTACTGTTAGAAAGAATTCCAATGGTGTTGGTGTTGAGAAGACATGGCCATTGCATTCTCCGATTATTGATAAGATTGAAGTAGTACGCAAGGGTAAGGTAAGACGTGCTAAATTATTCTATCTCCGTAAGAGAGTTGGTAAGGCTGCCAAGGTTAAAGAGCTTGTAAAATAAGACTTACCAGTTTTAGATGGATTAAAAAAGCGCACCAGTGAAGCCGGTGCGCTTTTTTAACTTATAGGATTAAGGTGTCAAAAGGTAAATTTACATATCGGCTTCGTCAATTTGCACAATGATACAATAATGCAGAAAGCGGAATAATAATTTTCATTCAGGACACGCTTTCGCTTGGCTCAGCACGTAATGGTGCATAAAACAGCAAACGACGCTGTTTAAGCACCAACGGCTTCGAACAGTCCTGAGATAAAAATGATTATTCTGCTTTCTTAGTTATCTTTTTCTTTTGTGCAAATTGACGAAGTATAAGAAAAAATGAACCTTTTGACACTTTCATCCTTATAGGAAACTTCGCAACAGTGTAGTGGTAAAGGAACGCAAAGCGTTCCTGCAACAAAAATCGCTTTGCGGTTTTTGCTAGGGGAATGTGCTGGCATTCCTCTTTTTTACGGTATAAGAAAGTTCTCGGTATATCTGGAGTAAAGAACGTTTGTTCTGCGTTCTTCCTAGGTTTGATTTAGTTCCACTTAGCATGGTTCTTTCATGCGATAGTGGAACTTCAACCCTTTTTAGTGGTACGGAAAGCCAGATGGTGCATATAATATTGGGAAGATATCAGCATATTTTGCAGAAATGGAGATGGCTAAGATGGCAACAGTGATGCTTGATGCAGGTCATGGTGGTTTTGACAATGGTGCTTCCTTTGATGGCAGGTCTGAAAAAAACGATGCGCTAAACCTTACCCTTGCGGTGGGAAATATTCTGGAAAATAATGGGGTTGACGTATTGTATACCCGTACGACAGATGTATACCAAAGTCCAAATGAAAAGGCAAATATTGCAAATCGCAGCGATGCGTCTTATTTTATTTCCCTTCACCGAAATTCCAGTGAGATTCCGAATACGTATTCTGGGGTGCAGACCTTAGTTTATGCGAATGCCGGAATTCCGGCGCTTTTTTCACAGAATATCAACGCAGAACTTGAGAAAGTTGGTTTTACCAATCTTGGAACTTCTGTCCGTCCAAATCTGGCAGTACTCAGGGGAACGGATATGCCTGCAGCACTGGTGGAAGTGGGATTTATTAATACGCAGCAGGATAACCGCCTGTTTGATTTAAAATTTCCTGAGATTGCCCAGGCAATTGCAAATGGGATTTTAGAAACGATACAGGGAGCAGGTCTGGAAAGTAATGAAGTGGACAGCTACAGCGTAGAGCTTGGTGTTTTTATGCATCATCAAAATGCTGAGAACCTTGCAAAGCATTTGCAGGATGATGGATATAGCTGTTATATTGAGCCAATCAACCGTTGTTACCGGGTGGCACATGGTAAGTTTCCTGATATGGAGGAGGCAAAGAAAGTACAAAAAAACATATTTGACAAAGGATATGAAGCAAGAATTATTGAGCATCAATGAAATGTCAGAAAGAACCGATATATATGATGTCAGGGTCAAAAGTAGGCAGCAATGCGTGCCTGCAGGCAAGTAATGACAATAAGTTTGTATTGTCTGCTGCCTGCTGGCCTGACCCGCCAGACACTGTCAATAAGATTGGAAGAATTGTAAATAAGTATTTACAGTTCTTAAGGAAAACAATGCAGAAATGAGGATGAGATGAAAAGAGATATTCGTGTAGTAATGGAAATTAAAGGGGACTATGCAGAGGGAAATGTAGGAGAGATGATTCAGGGGGTGGATGAATTTTTGCCGCGTTTTTTGGACAGAAAAAAGATTTGTATCCAGTGTCATGATAATCCGGATGCAGATGCACTGGCATCTGGATTTGCCTTATACCATTATTATAGCAGACATAGAATCGATACATCTTTTATCTATAGCGGAAGAAATCGGATTACAAAGCCAAACCTGCTGTTAATGATAAAGGAACTGGGGATTCCGATACAGTATGTGACAGAAGCGCCGGAATGTGATTTGCTCATTACAGCAGACTGTCAGTATGGAGCCGGAAATGTAACAAGATTTCCGGTGAATGAGATTGCAATGGTTGACCATCACCAGTGTGGTTTGATGCAGAATGAAAATTACTGTATTAAATCCAATATGGGAAGCTGTGCAACGGTAGTATGGAGTTTATTCCAGCGGATTGGCTATGATATAAGCGAAGACATTAATCTGTCTACCGCGTTGTATTATGGCTTATACAGCGATACAAACCAGTTTGAAGAGATTTACCACCCGCTTGACAAGGATATGCGTGATACGTTGGAAACAAATGATTTGCTGCTGTTCCGTCTGATGAATACAAATTTATCCATGAAAGAACTGGAGATAGCAAGTACGGCATTGACAAAAAAATATTATGATGAAGAATACCGTTTTTCCGTTATTCCGTCAGAGCAGTGTGATCCCAATATTTTGGGAATTATCAGTGATTTTGTCATTCAGGTAGAAGAAGTAGATACCTGTGTTGCCTATAATCCGAATCCAGGTGGGTACAAACTTTCTGTCAGGAGCTGTATCAAGGAAGTAAAGGCAAATGAAATGGCGGAATTTCTCTGCAGGAATATTGGAAATGGCGGTGGACATCTGACAAAGGCAGGTGGTTTTATTTCTGGTAACAGTTTTAAAGAAGTATATCCTGATGAGGACATTTTTGCTGTGCTGTGTGAGAGGATGTGTACCTATTATGATACATATGAGGTTATTTATGCTAAAGACTATGAGCTTGACAGAAACACCCTGAAGCCATATTTGAAGAAGGCGATTCCAGTAGGGGTAGCCATGGCGACTGATTTTCTGGCAGAAGGTACTCCGATTCTGGTACGTACACTGGAAGGTGACGTGGATTTGATTGTGGAAAAGGATTTGTATTTTATGATTGGCATTGAAGGCGAAGTATATCCGATCCGTAAGGAGAAGTTTGAAAAAACTTACCGTATGGTGGATGAAGAAGCAGAGATTATAATGGAGTACGCGCCAACGGTCAGAAATAATATTGACGGGGAAATCTATAAATTAATCGAGCATATGAGAACCTGTGTGGCAGCCGGAACGACAAAAATTTATGCAAAACCTTTGGAAAAGAATGTCAAGGTATTTACAGCATGGGATGCGAATAAATATTACCGGGGGGAAATAGGAGATTTTATTGCCTGTCGTGAAGATGATATTCATGATATCTATGTAATCCAAAGGGATATTTTCTTTAAAACCTATGAAGAGATAGCAGAGTAAAGTGTGTAAGAAACTCTAAAATCGACGATGCACATGAGGGTGCATCGCCGAAGAGTTACTAACACACTCGAAAAATGCAGAAGCAGCATTTTTCATGGATTGTTTGTGCCAGCGCAGCTGGCATGTTTGGAAGTGTGTAAAGAACTGTAGTTCTTTTTATGCAGCAAAAAACAAAGGCGAATAAGTTCACCTTGCAGAAATGAGGAAAAATATGAAATTTGCAGCATTTATTAGTTACCGTCATGGCGGGATTGATGAAAAGGTGGCCATGCAGATTCAAAGGGAGACGGAGCGGTATCGTTTTCCGGCAAAGATTGCGAAAGAAGTCGGAAAGAAAAGTTTTGGAAAGGTATTTCGCGATGCAGATGATTTGCGTGCAGCGAGTAATCTTTCGGAAGTTATTAAGCAGGGGTTAGATGAATCGGAATATTTGATTGCCATCTGTACAAAACGGTATCAGGAATCTGTCTGGTGCATGGAAGAAATCGAATACTTTATTGAAACACGCGGCAGGGATAATATTATTGTCGTTTTGGTGGAGGGAGAGCCGCAGGAGAGCTTTCCGAAAATTTTAACGGAAATTGAGCAGGATGGGAAAATTGTAAATATTGAGCCGTTAGCGGTAGACGTCAGGGCAGAGACAGAACGTCAGACTATCAGGTTAGTAACCAAGGAGAAGTTCCGCTTTATTTCCCGGATGTTAAATCTGGATTATGATGACTTGAGACAGAGGCAGAGAGAGCGCGAGCGGAAAAGGGCCATTACACTGGTATCTGTAATCTTTGCCTGTCTTAGTATCTTTATAGGCGTTGTAGCCAGTAAAAATGTCCAGTTGAATGCTGCATATGACAGGCTGGATGATTCAATGCAGCAGACATTAAGAGGGCAGTCCTACTATTTGTCGGAGTACGCAGGGGAAGCATATCTGAATGGAGACCGGTCAACAGCGGCGCTTCTTGCCCTTCAGGCGCTTCCAGAGGATTTATCAAATCCAGACAGGCCATTTGTGCCAAGTGTTATGAAGTCCCTTACCGATGCGCTTGGAATTTATGATTTTAGCAGCGGTTATCAGGCGGATAAGGTATTTGAATTTGAAGAAGAGGCATATGATACAAAGGTAGAAATTAGCAATGACAAGAAACTTCTATTGGTAGAGCGGTATCATACAGCGGCTGCCAATATGCTGAAAGGCGAGGTGGAAGTCTATGAGATGGATACCAGAAAGTCTTTAGGGCATTTTGAGCTGACAGAAATCAGGAATGCCAGTTCCAGTGATAGAAGCCGCTGTGCAAGGTTTTTGCCGGACAGCCAGACACTTTTGTATCTTGGGAAGGATGGATTACAGGCAGTCAATGTGTATTCCGGGAAGACTGTGTTTACCGGGGAGACAGGCTGCCAGCTTGTTCTGAGTGAGCAGGGGGATGTGGCTGCTGTTTATAATATGGACGAGGGAATGTTATATTACTATGATGCAGACGGAAAAAAGAGGGCAGAATCCCCGTTAGGAGTGGACAAGAAATTTAATCTGTATTGTATCAGCCCGGACAGCAGATTTGCGGTATTATCGCAGGATGCCAAAGATGAGATTGGTATTCTTCTGACCGATACGGCAACGGGACTTGGGATGTTTCTTCCGACAGAGGAAAGCTGCCGTCAGATTTCTTTTATCAACGACCACTGTCTTTGCGTTGTCCGTCAGGATACCCAGATGGGCAGGAAGCAAGTCTTTGTACTGCGCAAAGAATCCGGCACAGGACACTGGAAAATATTGCGGTATCAGGATATGAAAGCTGTTTTTACTATGAGGAAAGAAAGCTTTTGGAGGTCAGCAGCAAGACAGGAAAAATTATTTGGAAAAAACAGTTTTTGTCAGATGTTGTTTCGGTGGAGGCAAAGGGGGAGTATCTCGCCGTTACCTTAAAGAATGGACAGAGCTTTTTTTATCATGGCAAGGGCAAGGATAAAGAACTAATCAATATGGTAGAGGGAAACGGGCAGAGCTACTATATGTTAGAACTGACGGAGGAATATGCCTGCATGAGCGATTTCTGGGGGCAGAATATACGTGTCTATACGAGAAGGGAGAAGGAGCGTGATGATGTTATTTCGCTTGATATTTCTTCGGTAAATGAAAGTGCGCCGGAAAAATGGATGACGGCAGCATCAAATGGGGAATCTTTTTTGATTGATTTCCGCAATGGCATGGAGGACAGGGTTCAGGTGTTTTCCACAAAAAATCTGCAGATGCTTGGCGGTACCACGTTAAGGGACATGGACTATGAATCCCTTGATAACCTTTCTATAGAAGCGGCAACCGGGGATTATGTCAGTGTGCAGGATTATGCATATGGAAAAAATGCGCATTTTGATACCAAAACAATGACGAAGTGTTTTTCCTTTGATGATGATTCGTATTATTTTTACAGCGATGACAAGTCACGCCTGACGGTTGCAAAGGATGGGAAGTTAATTGCCTATGATGCAGCTTCTGGAAAGGAACTTGGGACAGTACCGCTAAAGGAAGGATATGACAGAGGAATTTTTACAGATAACGTTCAGATTTTTGGAAGTGAAAATTTGATTTGTATGGTGAAAGACGGAACAAAGGATATTATACTAAAAGATGCGGTGTTATCTACTTTTTATGAAAAAGGAGAAGCTGTTTTTTACCGGAATGAAAAAGGAGATACCTGGTATGTATATTCCCTGAAAGAAGAAAAGGTAGTCTGCAGTGGAGAGTCAGGAACAACGGAAGGAACGATACTCTTTGATGATGGAAATTATTTTCTGAATGACTACAGGGAAATTTATGAGACAAAGACTTATAAAAAGGTGCTCGACATTTCTTCTATCAGCACAGGAGTCTATGGGGTATCTACCAGAGAAAACCTTCCATATTTTGTAGTCTGGTACCAAAGCGGCGATACGGAGTCGTCCGGCAGGACGGTAGGTTCAAATATCGCATATCTGTATAGCAAAGATGGCTCCGAGGAAATAGTCGGCGTGATTCCGAATTATGTAGCTACGGCAGATGATGGGGAGGTCATTGTATACGACGGTGAACATACGCTTTATAAAATGCCGCTGTACTCCAATCATGAGATTGTCAAAAAGGCAAAGGAGTATGTAAAGGGGATTTCACTGACAGACAGTCAGAAGAAAAGATATCATATTTATTCCGAATAGGGTATATTTTTGGTAAAAGTGCCAAATTTACTGAAAAAATGGAAAAAAAGCTTGAAAATACTTGCAATTTTGGGAAAGTAGTGCTAGTATTGTTACGATAATTGTAGTGTAGTAGTGAAGAGTGGGCTGGCAAGTCCACTCTTTCATTTTGAAAAGAGGAATCAGGAAAGAGGTAGTATATTTGTCAAAGAGAGAAGAATATGAAGCGCGTGCGGAAAAGCTTTTAGAGCCGCTGATGGAAGAAAATCATTTTGAACTGGTTGATGTTGAGTATGTGAAGGAAGCCGGAAACTGGTATCTCAGGGCATATGTTGACAAGGAAGGCGGCATTACCTTAGACGATTGTGAGCTGGTCAACCGCAGATGGAGTGATATGATGGATGAGGAGGATTTTATCCCGGATGCATATATTCTGGAGGTGAGTTCCCCGGGACTTGGAAGACAGCTTAAGAAAGACAAGGATTTTAACCGCAGTATTGGCGAATCGGTAGATGTGAAATTTTATCAAAGCCGTAAGGTTCCTGCGGGAAAGAATGGAAAAGAGGTGTCTGTTAAGGAGATTACCGGTACATTGAAAGCTTTTACCGGAGAAACAATAACGCTGGATACAGACTTTGCAAAGGATTATGAGATACAGCGTGGGGATATTTCTACAGTAAAATTAACAATAGATTTTAGGGAACTGTAAATAATATTTACAGTTCCCCAGGAGAAGGAATAGTAAGGAGGAATTAGAAAATGGCTGCTAGAAAAAAGGCAACAGTAAATGACCGTACAGAGTTAATTGAGGCACTTGATGCGATTGAGAAGGAAAAGCAGATTAGTAAAGATATTATACTGGAGGCAGTTGAAAATTCTTTATTAGCTGCCTGCAAAAATCAGTATGGGAAGTCTGATAACATTAGAGTGAGTATTGACCGTGAGACTGGTGCAGTTGGAGTGTTTGCACAGTTAGAGGTTGTGGAAGACGACATGGTTGAGGATACGGTTCTGCAGATCGGATGGAGTGAGGCAAACTTAAAGTATGGTGATGTGGCAGTCGGGGAAACGGTAGAAACCGAGGTAACACCAAAGAATTTTGGCAGAATTGCAGCCCAGAAGGCGAAGCAGGTTGTTGTGCAGAAGATACGGGAAGAGGAAAGAAAAGTACTGTATGTGCAGTTTCTGGAAAAAGAGAGGGAAGTGATTACCGGTGTGGTACAGCGTTACAGTGGACGGAACATATGTATTCATCTTGGCAAGGTAGATGCGATTCTGATGGAAAGTGAGCAGGTTCCAGGAGAACGTTTCAGGCCGACAGAACATATTAAACTATATGTTGTAGAAGTAAAGGATACCCCAAAGGGACCGCGTATTACTGTATCACGTACCCATCCTGAATTTGTCAAAAGGCTGTTCGAGGAAGAAGTCATGGAGATTCAGGACGGAACGGTTGAGATTAAAAGTATTGCAAGGGAGGCAGGCTCGCGTACCAAAATTGCAGTATATACACAGAATCCGAATGTGGATGCCGTCGGCGCCTGTGTGGGAATGAATGGAAACCGTGTCAATGCGATTGTGGAGGAACTGCGGGGAGAGAAGATTGATATTATCGACTGGAGCGAATCTCCTGCGATATTGATTGAAAATGCATTAAGCCCGGCAAAGGTTACTTCTGTGGAAGTAAACGAGGAAGAGAAGACAGCGCGTGTCATTGTAGAAGAAAACCAGCTATCCCTGGCGATTGGCAAGGAAGGACAGAATGCGCGTCTGGCTGCAAAGCTGACCGGATTTAAGATAGATATTAAATGTAAAGAATGTAAAGAATGAAGTTCCACTAAGGCGGTAAAGAACACCGCTTAAGTGAAACTAAGTCATTCTTAAGAAGAACGCAAAAACAGCGTTCTTTCCATGATGTTTGTGCTGGTGAAGCAGCGGCAGCCCGGTGTTTCAACCATAATATGATAAATGCGAAACGGAGGTGGTAATATGGGAGGAAAAGGCGGAGTGCATATGAAGAAGATTCCGATGCGGCAGTGTACCGGGTGCAATGAGCGCAGGGAAAAGAAGGAGTTGATTCGTATCATCCGAACTCCGGAGGAAGAGATTATTGTAGATTTTACAGGCAAGAAAAACGGCAGAGGTGCATATATATGTAATTCGGTGGAATGTCTGCAGCTTGCCAGAAAGAAGAAGTCCCTGGAACGCTCCTTAAAGACCACAATTCCCGAAGCAGTATATCAGGAACTGGAGGAGGAGATGAGACATGGCGGTGACAGATAATGTTCTTGGCACGCTGGGCCTGGCAATGAGAGCAGGCAGGCTGGTTAGCGGAGAATTTATGACAGAGAATGCAGTGAAATCCCAGGGAGCTTATCTGGTAATCCTTGCGCAGGATGTTTCAGAAAATACCAGAAAGAAGTTTCGAAATATGTGCAATTATTATGAGGTGCCGATTCGTGAATATTCCACAAAGGATAAGTTAGGACATTCGCTCGGCAAGGAATTTAGAGCTTCTCTGGCGGTAACTGATAAGGGTTTTGCACAGGCAATTTTGAAGAAAATGGACTAGGAGGTCATAGGAACATATGGCAAAAATGAAAATATATGATATTGCAAGAAGTTTGCAGGAAAAATTTCCAAGTATAAAAAGTAAAGATTTAATCGAGCTGTTAAATAAGAACGGTTTTGAGGCAAAAAGTGCCCAAAGCAGTATTGAAGATGCAGCCATTGGATTTTTATTGAAACATTTCAGTAAGCAGCCTGCAAAGGCTGTAAAGGAAGAGACAGTACCAGAAAAGAAGGAGACTGTAGTAGAAGCAGTACCTGAGAAAAAGGAGGCTGCTCCTGCAAAAGCGGAAGCTGTAAAGGAAGAAGCAGTACCGGAAAAGAAGGAGACTGTGGTGGAAGCACCTGAGAAAAAGGAAGCTGTCACAGAGAAGGAAACGGCACAGAAGGAGGAAAAGAGAATAGAAACAAAAGAACCTCCAAAGGAAAAGGAAGAAAGCAATAAAAAGACAGCACCAGCCAGAGAAAAAACAGAAACGGCGCCGGCAGGTAAGAAGACGGAAGCAGCAAAGGAGAAAAAGATGCCGGCGAAAAAGAACCCTTCCGGAAACAAGGGCCGTGAAAATAACCAGGAGAACCGTCAGAATGGAAACCGCGGGAATAATAACCGTAACGGAAACCGTGAGGCTGGCCGTGACTACAATCGTGATGGAAACCGTGACGGTGGCGGCAGCAACCGCGGAAACCGTAATGGAAACCGCGAGAGTGGATATAATAATAACCGTGGCGGACGTGATGGGAATCGTGATAACCGTCAGAATGGTGCAGGTAAAGGAGGCAGGCCGCAGGGAAATGATTCCAGAAGAAGCGCTTCTGCACCAATGGACAGCATGAAGTCTGAGGTTAAGCAGTCACGCCAGCAGCGCGCCAATAAGGATTCCAAAAGTGCCAAACAACGTTATGGCAGGGATAAGAGAAGTGAAGATTATGAGGATGATTTATTTGGACAGGGCAAGATGCGGAATAAAAAGAAAGACCCAAACCGCAAGGGTGCTTTTATCAAACCGGAACCGGTAGCAAAACCGGCAGAGCCAGAGGATGGAATCCGCAATATTGTGCTGCCTGAGAAGATGACGATTAAGGAACTGGCTGATATTATGAAGGTTCCTGCGGCAACTGTTATTAAAAAGCTTTTCCTGCAGGGAAATGTTGTTTCGCTGAATCATGAAATTACGTATGAGGAGGCAGAGGAGATTGCACTGGAATACAACTGTATTGCAGAAATGGAAGAAAAGGTAGATAGGATTGCAGAGCTTCTGAAAGAGGCTGAAGAGGATGAGGCATTGATGAAAAAGCGTCCTCCGGTTGTCTGTGTTATGGGTCACGTTGACCATGGTAAGACTTCCCTTCTGGATGCCATCAGAGAAGCGCATGTTACGGATAAGGAAGCAGGTGGCATTACACAGCATATTGGTGCGTATGTGACAGAAATCAATGGGGAGAAGATAACTTTCTTAGATACACCGGGTCATGAAGCCTTTACATCGATGCGTATGCGTGGTGCCCAGTCGACCGATATTGCCATTCTTGTGGTTGCTGCAGATGATGGTGTTATGCCGCAGACGATTGAGGCAATTAACCATGCAAAGGCAGCAGGAGTAGAAATTATTGTTGCAGTCAATAAAATTGATAAACCAAGCGCCAACATTGAACGTGTAAAGCAGGAGCTGGTGGAGCATGAACTGGTTGCGGAAGACTGGGGTGGAGATACAGTCTTTGTTCCGGTATCTGCCCATACGAAGGAAGGTATTGACCAGTTATTGGAAATGATTATCCTGACAGCAGAGGTTTGTGAGTTGAAGGCAAATCCAAACCGTAAGGCAAGAGGTGTCGTTATTGAAGCACAGCTTGATAAGGGACGCGGCCCGGTTGCAACTGTTCTGGTACAGAAGGGTACGCTGCGCGTAGGGGATAATATTGCAGTTGGTTCTGCCTATGGAAAAATTCGTGCGATGATGAATGCAAATGGACAGAGGGTAAAGGAAGCCCTTCCATCTACACCTGTGGAGATTCTTGGACTGCATGATGTACCAGATGCCGGTGAAATTTTCATGGCAACAGAAAATGATAAGGAAGCAAGAAATATTGCAGAGACTTATATCAGTCAGGGCAGAGAGAAGCTGCTTGACGAGACAAAGTCAAAGCTTACGTTAGATGGTCTGTTCTCACAAATTCAGGCGGGTAATATTAAGGAACTGAACCTGATTGTCAAAGCAGATGTACAAGGCTCAGTAGAAGCGGTAAAGCAGAGCCTCTTAAAACTTAGCAATGACGAAGTGGCTGTCCGTATTATTCATGGCGGTGTTGGTGCCATCAATGAGTCTGACGTATCGCTTGCCAGCGCATCTAATGCTATTATTATTGGATTTAATGTACGGCCGGACAATACAGCAAAAGAAATTGCTGACAGGGAAAAGGTAGATGTCCGTCTGTACCGCATAATTTACAATGCGATTGAAGATATCGAAGCAGCCATGAAGGGAATGTTAGATCCTGAGTATGAGGAGAAAGTGATTGGCCATGCAGAGGTGCGTCAGACCTTTAAAGCATCTGGTGTCGGCGTGATTGCAGGTTCCTATGTACTGGATGGAAAGATTGAACGCGGCTGTAAGGTACGGATTAGCAGAGAAGGCGAGCAAATCTTTGAGGGTGAGTTAGCATCTCTTAAGAGATTTAAGGATGATGTGAAAGAGGTTGCTACAGGCTATGAGTGTGGTCTGGTATTTGACGGCTTCAATGATATTGCTGTAGAAGACCAGATTGAGGCATATATTATGGTAGAGGTTCCGCGCTAAAAAAGGTTTGAAGTTCCACTAACGCATGAAAATACCATGCGAAGTGGAAACTAAGTCA
>CANRVD010000060.1 GCA_947643145.1 uncultured bacterium
GGGAGTAGTGCTATCAGGAAAATAAGCAAGTCAAACTGCCAATTACTTAATATTCATTGTACTAATACATGGACAGGGCAACCATACTGTTACCCTGTCCATTACCAGCTTTCAGCTTTATCTCACCTTCGATAAAAATTCCTTCAGCCGCTCATTCTTCGGATGCTCAAAGAAAGTCTCAGGTTCTTCATCTTCCCTGATATTCTTTTCATCGATAAAAATAACTCTGGATGCCACATTTCTAGCAAATCCCATCTCATGAGTTACCACAATCATAGTCATTCCTTCCTTGGCAAGCTCCCTCATAATTTCTAAAACCTCTCCTACCATCTCCGGGTCAAGGGCTGAGGTTGGCTCATCAAAAAGTATGACATCTGGATTCATAGCCATTGTTCTGGCAATGGCTATTCTCTGTTTCTGTCCACCGGAGAGATTTACCGGATATGCGTCCGCTTTATCTGCCAAGCCGACACGTACCAAAAGCTGTTCTGCTCTTTTTGCCGCTTCTTCTTTTCCCATCAGCTTTAACTTTACCGGTGCGATCATAATATTTTCCTTCACCGTCATATTCGGAAAAAGATTAAACTGCTGAAACACCATGCCAATCTTCTGGCGAATCTCATTGATATTAACCTTCTTATCCATAATATTGGTGCCCTCAAAGATAATCTCCCCCGATTCCGGCCTCTCCAGTAGATTCATGGACCGAAGAAAGGTCGACTTACCACAGCCGGATGGTCCAATCAAGGCTACAACCTCACCTTTACAAATTGTTGTATTGATATGGTCAAGCACCAAATGATTTCCATAGGATTTACACAAATCTTTAATTTCAATCAAAACTTCCCTATCTTGCATCCTTTTTCAGCCTCCTTTCCAGTTTTCCTACCAAGCTGGTTAAAATCACCACAATCAGCAGATATACGACAGCAACTGTACACAGTGGAAGCATTGCTTCATAGGTATTGCTTCGAATAATATCTCCTGCCTTAGTAAGGTCCATCAATCCAATATATCCTACAATAGAGCTCTCTTTTAACAGCGCAATAAACTCATTTAACATCGTTGGCAGGGCATTTTTAACTGCCTGTGGCAGAATAATAGAAGTCATCGTCTGCCCATACGTAAGGCCAAGGCTTCTTCCTGCCTCAAACTGCCCAATTTCAATAGACATAATTCCAGCTCTCACAGCCTCCGCCACATATGCGGCAGAATTCAGCCCAAATGCGATTACTGCTGCCACAAGCGGATTCACCTTTATCGAAGCGAAAATAACATAATATACAATTAAAAGCTGCACCATTACCGGTGTTCCCCTAAATATTGTCAGATACAGTTTCACCAGCAGATTTAAAACACGAATCCAGGCTGGCTTCTCATCATTTCTCTCATAGTACACACGTACAATCGCAAACAAAAAACCAATGATAATACCTAGCAGTCCTGCAAATAAGGTGATAATTATGGTATTCAATAATCCTCGTGGAATGTACTTCCATCTTGCATCTTCTAAAAACACCTGTTTAAATTTATTGACAAAAGAAGTCGTATATGTACTTTCTCCAGTTTTCACCATAATGACCTGATTACTGGTAGTATAGGGATCAGTGAAATCAATATTTTTCAGCCTGTCTTCTGTTACCGTCATGCCAGCAATCCCCACATCTGCTTTGCCTGACTGTACCGCCACAATAATAGAGTCAAACTCCATATCTGACACTACAAGCTCCATATCCAACACATCTGCAATCGCCCTTGCTACATCTACATCAATTCCTACCGCCTCACCATTTTCATAATACTCATATGGTGGAAACGCCACATTTGTTGCCATCGTCAGCGTACCGTTTTTTCTAGCCAGATTTTCTTTGGACACATAAGGCAGCGTTCCTTTGGTATCATCACCTATGTAATTTGCCAGTATATTGGCCAGTGTCCCTTTCTGCTGCAACGTATCCAGCGCGGCATTAATCTTATCCCGTAATTCTGTATTCTTTTTGGAAATGCAGATAGCATAATCCTCAATTACAAACTCTTCTTCCAAAATACTAAGTTCCGGGTTCTTCTCCAAAAATGCCTTTGCCGGCTGTTCATCAATAATGACACAGTCCACCTTCTCCTGCTTCAATGCCTGCACTGCATCGGCACCCTTATTAAACCTCGTTACCTTTGAACCTGCTTCGTCATCTTCATAATCCGATGCATAAGTATCTCCTGTTGTTCCAATCTGTACCCCGATATTTTTGCCCGGCAGGTCGTCCACTCCCTGAATTCCTTTATCCTGCCCAGTTTCCTCTTTCTGTGCTGTCGCTATGGCTCTCCCTGTCCCTATGGGACTTAATAAAGGTATCCCCAGACATAGTACAAACAGCAAAGCGATAAAACGCTTCTTTCTTGTAATTTCCTTCATATGTTTCCTCATTTCTGCGCTGCTTTTGCTGCATAAAAAGAACTAAAGTTCTTGCAATGTTTGTGCAAGCAGCGCGCAGACACAAACTTACCGAGTGAAAAATTTATTTTTCACTCTTATCTCCTTTTCTTATTTTGAAACCGGGAACTTCCTGTCCCATTAAATGCATTGGAACGATGTTTCTCCAAACGCATTCTAAATTATTATATACAATCTGCTTTCTCTTTACAATAACTATCTAATGACAGATACTACGGACAATCCATTCTCTGACAATTCATAAACCTTGTCACAGACTTCTTCAATAAATTTCCTGTCATGGGAAATACTGATAATAGCACCTGGATAATTTTTTAACATCTGACGGATAACCGGACCGGATAGCGGCGAAAAATTTCTTGTAGGCTCATCCATAATCAAGACATTTGCCCCAGAGATACTCATTTTCAGCAGCAAAACTTTTGCTTTCTGTCCACCGGAAAGTTCTGCAAGCGGGTGGTTCATTTCATCTGCCGTATATTTCATTGAGCCAAGATAGGTCCGAATTTTTGTCTCCTCTGCTTTATCCCCCGTTTCACACAGAAATTCAACCGGCGTCCTCCCTGCATCCAGCAAATCTGCGTAATCCTGCGGCATATACTCTGTATGGATATCTGCCCGTTCCGCTAAATCCGATACAATCTGCTTTAGCAATGTTGTTTTACCTGCACCATTTTTCCCTACGATACAGATTTTTTCCGGCCCTCTGATTTCTAATAAAAGATTCCTTGCCAAAACTGTTATCCCGTCTACAGAATGTAATTCCTCCAGCGAATATTCCAATATCTTTTTTCCAGAAGGGATTGCAGGCATATTTTCACCAAATTTCACGAAAATCGATTCTTCCTCCTCTGGTCTTTCAAGCAAATCAGTCTTTTCCCGCTCATACCTGTGCTCCATTGATTTCACAGCATGCATTTTCTTTTTCAGAAGTCTGCCACCATGCGGGTCTTGTCTGGAAACATTTTGCTGCGCATTTTCTACCTTTTGCTGAATTCTCCTAAATTTTTCCTCCTTTATCTTCTGCTCTCTGCGCTGGTTCAGTGCTTCCTGCTCCTGTTTATTAAAATTTGCCCTTCTCTGCGTAACATACTCCCTGTACGGCATCCGTATCACAGAATATCTGCATTTTGTTTTTCGTCTCAGTTGTTCAATATGAACCACTACATTCGCAGTCCGCTCAATTAACGTCTCATCATGTGAAATAAACAAAACACTGCATTCCGTTTCCAAAATAAATTTTTCCAGCCACTCCAATGTCTCAATATCCAAATCATTTGACGGTTCATCCAAAAGCAGCACTGTCGGTTCTTCTATCAATAGCCGCATTAACTGTGCTTTTACCTTTTCGCCTCCTGACAACGTTCCCATAAGCTGGGTCTTATAATAAAAATCCTGCCCTAGCCCAAAATTTCTGGCAAGTTTCCCAAGTTCTTTTGGCGTCTTTTCCCAAAACAGAATATTCTCTGTAAAGAATTCATATATTGTTTTCCGGCCGTCTTCCGTAGAAAGTTCCTGTGGCAGATAGCCAAACCTTTCGCCATTCAGAATCCGCTCTCCACTTGCATCCGCGTAATTATCTACCAGTTCCGGCTTAAAAATCCACTTTAGAAGAGTACTCTTCCCATTCCCCTCCTCTCCAATCACTACCGCTTTGTCGCCGTCATTCAATATCATGGAAAAATCTTCCAAAATCATTTTAGAATCTTTTCTGTGCGTAATTGTAAGTTTTTTTATTTGCAGCATAATATTCCCCCTTCCACTACATTCCAAACACTTTCCTATATGCAAAAAGTGCAATATCAATTCTAAAAACTTCCTATAACACAAAAAGTCTGCTTCTTACCGAAAACAGACTTCACACACAAAAAAAACTATATGATTCAAGCTACGAATGTACTGGCATAAGGTTTTAAATGATAATGATAATCTGATTCGGCATACGCAAACAAACCTGCTTACAGGTCATTTTTAACTGTTTGGATTTGTTACTTCGGCAATGAAATCTCACAATTTCTACTTCCGAAGCAATACCGAAAAAAGTTATCGAATTATCATTTCTCCACCTACACAAAACGTGCCTTTCTTTTAAATTCTATCCATTTTAACATATATTTAGGGAAAAAGCAAACTGATTCGCTTCCAAAATTCATTAAAAAACGCAGTGACTCTGCTGGTTCCAGTTTTTAATCAATGCGGTAGAAATATAATATAATTATCTTCCTCACCCATTTTCAGGGAAATCTCAGACAATTTCTCCGATTTATCTATCTGAAAAACAACAACTCCCTGTACCGTCTCCCCTGGTGCAACAATCCTTCCTAAAAGATCATCCTCAAAATTTACCAGCTTTTCTGCATCCGCAATGATCTGCTTCTGCTTATCACAAAGGCTCTCCCAAACAACTTTATTATAATCCGTAATCATGTCAACTGTTGGCAGAAAATAATCTGCTGTCTTTCCGGTATTCTTAACAGATATGGCAGCACAGACATACTTTGAACTCTCATAAGAAGGCGCATAAGTTGCACCATATTTTTTATATTAATAGCAGACTTTTCTTTTACATTCTTTATCGTAAACTTCCATTTTCGAAAAGTAGTCTTCTTTCCAAGCTTCTTATAATGTACAATTTCCTTTCGTTCTGTCTCCTCCTTTGATTTTGCTGTGGCAGCGGCTGTTGCCGTTACTACCGGAGTCTGTGTTGGCACCTCCTCTGTTTCTTTGCTCTCATGGGAACACCCTGCCAATAGGATTGTGAAACATATTCCCATGCAAAATAGACCTTTTTTATCAAAACCCCTCCCGTCTTTAACGGACACATCCAATTAATTCCCGGATATCCGCTACCTTATTTTCCCTCATAAACTGTTCAATTCCCTGAATAATCTCTACCGTAGCAGACGGATTGTGAAAGTTTGCCGTTCCTACTGCTACCATCGTTGCACCAGCCATAATAAATTCCAACGCATCCTCTGCCGTAGTGATACCTCCCATACCAAGAACCGGAATCTTTACCACCTGTGCCACCTGATATACCATACGGACTGCTATCGGCTTTACTGCCGGACCGGACATTCCACCTGTTTTGTTCGCCAGTGCAAAAGTACGGCGGTTAATATCAATCTTCATACCTGTCAGCGTATTGATAAGAGATACGGCATCTGCTCCACCAGCTTCTGCCGCCTGCGCTATCTGTGCAATATCCGTCACATTTGGACTTAATTTCATAATAACCGGCTGCTTTGCCCTGTCCTTAATCTGGCTGGTAATTTTCTCCACCGAAACAGGGTCTTGTCCAAACGCAATCCCGCCCGCCTTTACATTCGGACAGGAAATATTAATCTCCAGTAAGTCTACCTCTTCTTCTGCCAGGCGTTCCACTACCCTGACATACTCTTCCGGCGTTTTTCCACATACATTAACGATAATTCTGGTATCATACTGTTTTAAAAACGGAATATCCCGTTTAAGAAACAAATCAATTCCGGGATTTTGCAGACCGATTGCATTCAGCATTCCACCATAGGTTTCGCATATTCTTGGTGTCTGGTTTCCAGGCCACGGCACACTTGCCACACCTTTTGTTGTAACAGCACCAAGGGCACTCAAATCTACAAATTCACTATATTCTGCACCGGAGCCAAAGGTCCCGGATGCCGTCGTAACAGGATTCCTCATCGGAACTCCTGCAAAATCAACAGACAGGTTCACACTTGTACTCATGTTGCAAGCCTCCATTTCCAATCGGTTTATTATTCTATTTCTTTCCTATATGTTACTATTCACAGCCATTCGAAACACCATGCGTAAGACAATTCTCCTCTTACACTAACACGAAGATTCTGCCTACTTTCCAAACTCCGTTGAAAATAGCAGCTCGTTTGCATCAAATACCGGACCATCCTTACAGACACGTTTGTTGTTTACATTGCTGTGCGCATCCTTTTCTGCAGACTGGCACACGCAGGCAAGGCAGGCACCAATTCCACACGCCATTTTTTCTTCCATAGAAATCTGTGCTGCAATCCCCTGTTCCTCTGCAAATGCCTTCACGCCACGAAGCATTGGCACTGGTCCACACGCATAAATCGTATCTGCTTCCAGTCCTTCGGCACGGATGGCATCAATTACATTTCCCTTTGTCCCTGCACTTCCATCCTCTGTCGAAACATAGACCTTTGCATAGGAAACAAATTCGTCCTTAAGGAACAAATCATTCGTCCGATAGCCTAAAACAACGCTAACCTCATCGGAAAGCGATTTTGCCAGCGCTAACATTGGAGGAATTCCAATTCCGCCACCAATTAAAATACTTTTCCCAGATTTAGGCGTAAAACCATTCCCCAATGGACCTACTACCATAATCGTATCTCCGGGCAGAAGCTCTGAAAACTCCTGCGTTCCCTTTCCCACTATCCGGTAAACAATACGCAGGCTGCTCTCCTCTTTGTTTATATCACAAATACTAATCGGCCTTGGAAGCAGACAGCTTCCATCCTTACAATATAATGAAATAAACTGCCCGGGAACTGCTGCTGCCGCAACATCCTGTTCCTTTGGAAAGGAAAGCCACATACTGTAAATCCCCACCGAAATTATATCCTGACTTACCACTGTCGCTATACTTTTTTTCTTTTCTGACATTTTTTCCTCATTTCTGCAAGGAAAACGTATTTTACCTTGTGAAATTCGTTTTCCTTCGCTTTTTGTCATTTACAATATTTGTGCCAAGCAACGTGCAGACATTTGTTAGGTTAAAAGATTTCCTTTTATGTGTTAGTAAAAATCCAAACCTTTTAAAAGATGCTGTTAATATCTGCAATCATATCTTCCACTGCCTGACGAGAAGCTTCCGCATAATGCTCTGCTCCAAACTTTGCGTACTTCTCATTCTTATATGCAGCGATAATTCCTCTGGAAGAATTTACAATGGCACCCAGTCCATCTTCATTAAAATACGGAATTAAATCTTTGGCGGTACCTCCCTGCGCACCATAGCCCGGTACAAGAATATAGGCTTTTGGCATGATTTTCCGAAGTACCCTGCCCATCTCAGGATATGTTCCACCAACCACACAGCCAATATAGCTGTATTTATCACCCATGCATTCCTCGCCCCATTCCGCTACCTTTTTTCCTACCAGCTCATAAAGCGGCGAACCATCAACCAGCCTGTCCTGAAACTCTCCGCTGGAAGGGTTTGAAGTTTTTGCCAAAACAAAAATTCCCTTCTTCTCTTGTTTACATACATCAATAAATGGCTTGATTCCATCACTTCCTAAATACGGATTTACCGTTATAAAATCCTCGTCAAAACCATAGTAGGATTTGCTTCCTACCGTCACCTTTCCAAGGTGTCCTACGGCATAAGCCGCAGACGTAGAACCAATATCACCGCGCTTTACATCACCAATGACTACTAGCCCCTTCTCCTTGCAATAGTCAACTGTTTTCTTAAATGCCATAATTCCCGGAATCCCAAACTGCTCATACATGGCAATCTGTGGCTTTACCGCCGGAATTAAATCATATACCGCATCCACAATTCCCTTGTTAAACTGCCAAATTGCCTCTGCCGCTCCTTCCAGTGTCTCGCCAAATCCATCAAAAGCAGCACTCTGTATCTGCTCCGGCACATAACCAAGCATCGGGTCTAATCCCACCACAACAGGGGCATTTTTCTTCTGAATTTCCGTAATCAGCTTATTAATCATAATATTCCTCATTTCTGCCTTTTTTCGCTATAAACAATCTCTCCATCGACTATCGTTGTCTCTACTTTTCCAAATACCCTTTTCCCTGCAAAAGGTGTATTCTTTCCTTTCGAAAAAAACTCCTCCGGATCAATTTCATATTCTTCTGAAATATCTGCAACAACTACATCCGCAGTCTTTCCAACCGCTATATTCCCTTTATCAATCCCAAGCACCTTTGCCGGATTCACACTCATCTTCTCAACTAACTGGGATAATGTCAGGTAGCCCCTCTTTACTAACTCCGTATATCCAATCGCAAAAGAATTCTCAATTCCCACAATTCCAAATGGTGCCTTTTTCATAGACTGATTCTTTTCCTCTTCTCCATGCGGCGCATGGTCTGTAGAAATCACATCCATAATGCCATCCCGAAGGGCCTCTTTCAAAGCCTGTACATCTTCCCTGCTCCGCAAAGGCGGATTCATCTTATATCTTCCATGATCCTCTGTAATTTCATCATCTGACATAGTAAAATGATGCGGGCAGACCTCTCCGGTCACAGGAAGTCCCTGCTTCTTTGCAAATTCTACCAAAGTAGCACTGTCTCTTGTAGAACAGTGGCACAGATGAAGACGGTTCCCTGCCTCTTTTGACATAAAAATATCCCTTGCGGCAATGACATCCTCTACTGCATTAGTAATTCCAGGCAGCCCAAGCTCTTCTGCCTTTGCTCCCGCATTCATCACGCCGCCGTCAACAAGACTCTTTTCCTCACAATGAGAAAACATTGGAAGTTTATATTTGGCAGCTTCCAAAAGCCCCTTTCGGTACAAAAGGGCATCCATAACGGATTTACCGTCTTCACTCAAGGCAACAGCACCAGCTTCTTTCATCCCTTTGATATCTGCAAGCTCCTTTCCCTGCTGCCCAAGCGTCACTGCCCCAACTGGCAGAATATGCACTGGTGCATCTCTTGCCCTCTCCAACAAATCCTTAACACGTTCTGGGCTGTCAATAACCGGATTCGTATTTGGCATCGGGCAAATTGTCGTCACACCACCATGCGCTGCGGCCATGCTGCCCGTTTTAATCGTCTCCTTATACTCAAAACCCGGCTCCCGCAAATGAACATGCAAGTCAATCAGCCCCGGCATCACAATCTTCCCAGTGGCATCTAACACCTCTGCATCCTCATCCGAAATCTCATCTGCTATTTCTGCAATCATATTTCCCTGAATCAGGATATCACAGACTTTATCAGTCTGACTTGCAGGATTTACCAGATGCCCCTGTTTTATTAAGATTTTTCCCATGCTTTCCCCCATTCCTGTTAATGCTCTTATATATACAGAGAGCATCTGTCAAAACCGCTCTGACAGATGCACTCTGTTGTCTCTAAACTACAGTAATATAATACTGCGATTGCTACATTATTTCACAACGTTGTACTAATATACTTCCAATTAATAAATTTCTGCATTTTCTAAATCTTCTAACATTCTCTTGTTATGAATATAGTCAGAAATTTCATCCGCTTCAATCCACTTTGCCTCATGCAGTTCTTCGGAAAGAATAACAGAATGCTTATCCATATCTGTTAAACAAAGATATGCCAGTCCCAAATTACATTCTGAGCCTAACATAAAAGTCCATGTATAAAGAATACGGTCAACTACGGATGTAAAACCAGTCTGTTCCTGAATAATACGAACTACTGCCGAATCCGGCGACTCACCAAATTCTGCGACACCATCAATAAATTCCCACTTATACGGCTCTGCAATATTATCATCATACCACTTTTCTACCACTAAATACCGATTGTCTCTTTTTACAATCCCCTTAACCAAAATACGATATTGATTATTTGCCATATTAATTCTTATTTCTCCTTTCTGTTAAAACGTTTTATCAATAGCCGCTGTCCTTCCTATCTCGCTGTAATATATTTCTGCGCAGTAAGAAGTTCTGCTGTCAAAAGCGCTCCACCTGCGGCCCCTCTTACAGTATTGTGTGAAAGACCTACAAATTTCCAGTCAAATACAATGTCTTCCCGCAAACGTCCCATTGAAACACCAAAACCATTTTCAAAATCAACATCTAATGCTACCTGTGGACGATTGTCTTCTTCCAGATACTGGATAAACTGCTTTGGTGCACTTGGAAGCTCCAGTTCCTGAGGAAGCCCCTTAAATTCCTTCCAAGCCTTTAAAATCTGCTCTTTTGTTGGCTTCTTCCCATCTTCAAAAGTCACAAATACTGCAGCTGTATGGCCATCAAGTACCGGTACACGGATACACTGCGTTGTAATCACCGGACCATCTGCCTTTACAATCTCACCATTCTCAATATGTCCCCAAATCCGAAGCGGCTCCTGCTCACTTTTTTCTTCCTCACCGCCAATAAATGGAATAATGTTACCTTCCATCTCCGGCCAATCTTTAAATGTTTTTCCGGCACCGGAAATTGCCTGATACGTTGTTGCTACAACTGTCTTCGGTTCAAATCCTGCCTTTTTTAATGCAGTAAGTGCCGGTGTATAACTCTGAATCGAGCAGTTTGGCTTAACTGCAATAAATCCTCTTGTTGTGCCAAGACGCTTCTTCTGTGCCTCAATAATCTCAAAATGCTCCGGATTCAGTTCCGGTACTACCATTGGTACGTCTGGTGTCCATCTGTGCGCACTATTGTTAGAAACAACCGGAGTCTCTGTCTTAGCATATGCCTCTTCAATCTTTTTGATTTCATCCTTTGTCATATCAACAGCACTAAATACGAAATCAACTTTTGAAGCAACTTCATTTACATTACTGACATCCTCAACCACAATTTTTTTAACGTCTTCCGGTATTGGAGCCTGCATTTTCCAACGTCCGCCGATCGCTTCTTCATAAGTCTTTCCGGCGCTGCGTGGACTCGCTGCAATTGCAGCAACCTCAAACCAGGGATGATTTTCTAATAATGAAATAAATCTCTGTCCTACCATTCCGGTACCACCAAGGATACCTACCCTTAATTTTTTTTCCATATTTCCTCCATAGCTGTTATCTCACCGGCTAGCCGGTTCTACTCTTGCATATACGTATTTTACCGTTTATGCATATTTGGTATAAGTTTACACTATTCTGGGCAATAAGTCAAAACAGAATTCATAAAAAGTTGCTGTTTCCTTCCATTTATGGTAACATCTGTTTAATCATAACATTATCGTGCCGGCAAATCCGGCATATTGGAAAGCGAGGAAATAACTATGAAAACAACTCCAGTTAAAGGAACCAGAGACTATTTACCCGGTGAAATGGCAATCCGTGATTATTTACAAAATGTAATTGCTGATACGTATCAGGATGCCGGTTTTTCCCGCATTGCAACCCCTGTTATAGAAGACGCCGTCAATCTTGATAAAAGTGAAGGCGGCGAAAACCTAAACCTCATCTTTAAAATACTAAAACGTGGGCAAAAACTGACTTCCGTGCTGCAGGCAGAAAAAATAGAAGAAGCTCTGCTCTCTGATATGGGACTTCGTTATGATTTGACTCTTCCCCTGTCACGCTATTTTTCAAATAACCGCAATGAGCTTTTTACTCCTTTCAAGGTAATCCAGATAGACAGGGTATATCGTGCAGAACGTCCGCAGAAGGGAAGACTTCGTGAATTTACACAATGCGATATTGATATTATCGGAAATCCTTCCCCTGATGCTGAAATAGATCTAATTCTAACAACGACAAAAGCATTAAAAAGAATCGGCATTCAAAACTTTCAGGTTAAAATCAACGACAGGCGCATCTTAAAAAGCATCTTCTCCTATGCCGGATTTGCCGAAGAAGACAATGAAAAGCTTGCTATTATCTTTGACAAGTTAGATAAAATCGGAATTGATGGTGTAAAGGCAGAACTTGCTGAAGCAGATTTTAATGAAGCGGCTGTCAGCAAATTTACCGGACTTTTTGAAAACAGTTCCCTGAATTTAGACACGATTGCAGAAGTATGCGATGCAGAATATATTGCAAACCTCAAATATATTATGGATACTATAAATTCCGTTACCGGAAATGATTTCCCGGTTGTCTTTACCCCTTCCCTCGTCCGTGGACAGGGATATTACACCGGAACTATTTTTGAAGTAGAAGCAGAAGGCTATAGTGGAGCTATCGCAGGCGGCGGACGCTATGATAACTTAATCGGCAAGTTTTTGAATGAAGATATTCCTGCCGTTGGGTTTTCCATAGGATTTGAACGAATCTTTGGCATCCTGATGGAACGTAACTACGAAATACCAGGACGCAAAAAGCGGATTGCCCTGTTCTATGATTCTGACAATTATGCACAGGCACTTTCCTATGCGGAAGAACTCCGCAGCCAGTATATGGTTTCTGTTTTTGAACGCCCTAAAAAACTCGGCAAATTTTTAAATAAACTGGAAGCACAGAATTTTGACGGATTTGCCGTATTCGGACAGGAAGATGGGGTAAAATTATTTTAACCGGGCAATTTCCTATACAAACCAGGGTGTCAAAAGTTCCATTTGTTTAGGGCTTCGTCAATTTGCGCAATGATACAATAATCTAGAAAGTGGAATAATAATTTTCATTCAGGACACGCTTTCGCTTGGCAAAGCACGTAATAGTGCATAAAACAGCAAACAACATTGAACAGTCCTGAGATAAAAATTATTATTCTGCTTTCTTAGTTATCTTTCTATTTTGTTTTGTGCAAATTGACGAAGTATATACAAAAATGAGTCTTATGCCCTCAACATCATCCTATAACATAAAATCATTTGTTTAAAATTCTAACTCGTTACATAAATAATCCTTTTCAAATACCTCTGCCGTAACCGGCTTTGCAAAGTAAAATCCCTGTATGTAATCCGGTTTTAGCTGCAAAACACACTGCAAATCCTCATATGTCTCTACCCCCTCATAGCATACTCTTAAGTTCAAGCTGTGTGAAAGCTCTGTAAACTGCTTCACTACCAGGTAATCATACTGGCTCTGTGTAATATTTTTGATAAACTCCCTGTCTATTTTGACCAAATCAAACATCATTTCCTTGATGTAACGAAGATTGGAATATCCTGTTCCAAAGTCATCTATGCCCAGATTTAATTTTCTTCTCTGAAATGACTCCAAAATCCGTTTTGTCATATATCCCTCTTCCAGTTCACCGCTTTCTGTTATCTCAAAAAGAACATTGCGGCTGTCAAAATCAAGCTCCTTCATGCAGTCATCAATATCGCTGATAATATTACTTTTCTTAATCTGGATAAAGGATAAATTGATATTAATACGAAAATCCTCATCCGCTTCTTTCCACTTTTTACACTGGTTCATTGCCGTTTTAATAATCCAGCGGCCTACCGGAATAATCAAACCGCTTTCTTCTAACAGAGGAATAAATTCCACCGGGGATACCATGCCAAACTTTTCATGGCTCCATCGAAGCAGCGCTTCTGCTCCCAGAATTTTTTTCTTTTCAATATTAACAATTGGCTGGTAATACAGCTTAAAACCTTTAAATCCATCCATCACGGACTGCCTCAGCTTTTCCTGCATATCCAAACGCTCCACAAAAAGCTTGTATTCCTCCTCATCATAAGCAATATAGGTATTCCTGCCCCTCTGCTTTGCCAAATGCAGGGCAAATTCTGCCTTCTCCATTAACGAAGAAGCTTTATCCTCATCTGCCTGATAAAAATAAGCGCTTCCTCCTGAAATCGTATAAAACAACTGATATCCTTTTTTTGATATCATGATATCCACCTGACTTCTGATTTCATGGTAAAGCTTTCTTGCTGGTTCCTCCTCGCCAAACGGCGCTTCCAGTACCAGAATTGCCATCTCATCTCCGTCCATCCGGTACACCGTACCTTTTTCCTTCACACACTCACGAATAGACTCCGCTACCGAAAAAAGCACTTCATTTCCCATTTCCTTGCCATATTTGTCGTTAATTTCCCTGAAGTTATCAATTCCAATCTGAAGGAGATAACCATTTTTCTTAGCAAGCGACTTTAACTCGGATAAATCCGACCGAAATCTGACTTCCCGATATAATTCGGTAACATTATCTATCGGATTTTTCCTTCCCAGTTCCGTAATCCTTCCAACCATATACCGTATCCGGCCGCTATTATCCAAAATCAACTGACCGCGACAGCTAATCCAGACAGGAAATCCTTTTTTGCTCATCCAACGGTATTCCAAATTATGTTCCTTTATCGTCTTATTTCTAATTCCTGCGATATTCTGCTCTAACATTGACCAGTCGTCGGGATGGCATACCCCCTTTAAGATTCTGGTTGCATCAGAAAACCTCGACTCTGTCAAAGCAAACTGCTCTACCGCTGTTTCTGATATTGCATATACATCCTTTTCCAAATCAAATATAAATAAATAATCATCCGTAGTTCTTCCAAGCAGTGTAAATACCTGATTAAAATGCTCGAAATCCAGATTTTCTAATCTTCCCTGCATGATATCTCCTCCTTGCCGGTTCCGGCAGCTTTCCAATCGCAAATATATTTTCCGGATGATATTATTACTCCAGCGATAAAAAATCGAGTATTACCTGCTAAAATTCTCTGTTTTTAACCGCCTTTTTAACCATCTTAGCAATACTTGTGTTAATAGATAAAGTATATCACATTTTCACAGAAAAAGATAACTTATTTTATACTTTTTTGTACTATTTCACTATTTTTTGTTTCTTTCCAAAAATGTCCCAAGCTGAGTACACAAATAACCAGCCCTGCCAGAATAAGAATTACTACCTGCCCGATTTGTAATTCCCTATCTGCCGGAAAAAGCAAATCCAGCACAAAAGAAGTGCTGTTAAACAGAATATGTGTCAAGATGGGTGCCAGAATGCTTCCCGTCACCTGACGGATCATCCCCAACACAAATCCCAGACAGAAAGCATAAATCCCCTGAATCAGGTTCATATGATAGACTCCAAAAAGCACTGCCTGCAGGACATTTGCCAGAAGAAACGGAAAGGCAAGATAAAAGCGGTCCAATATCGCTCCCCTGAAAATCAATTCCTCCGAAGCAGGGCCTACCAGTAAAACATAGATTAGCGTCACCATCATACTGGTATCTGTTAAATTTTCCATAATCGCATTATAAGATGAAAAAGCCTGCGGAATCATCATTGCTAAAAAAGACAAAAACATCGTAAGTACAATGCATCCTCCCACACCGGTTCCACATATGGCCAAAACATTTTTCAGACAAAAAGCCTGCCTGTAATCGAATGCTTCTTCCCGCCAAGTTGATTTTTTGTAGAGAATGCCGCACCATATCATCGAAAAAAGGGCACTGACTAACGATACCCAGACCATGAATCTTCCAAGCTCCTCTGCACTTACAAGACCAGCCAGCTTAGAAAATCCATCCCCTCCTGTTAAAAATGCAAATACCGTCATTCCCACTACACATACCATGTATGCAAACACCTGCATCAGCACCACACCTAAAAAAATCAAGAGGGCGCGGATACATACACGATTTCTGACAATTTTCCAGTTTTCTTCCTGCTTCTGATAATTTTTCAATACAAAACCTCCATTTCCTTTCCTATAAGTTTAAAAAGTCCGAACAGGCTTTTTCACCTGCTCGGACTGCATCATTCAGTACGCTAGAATAAACATCTATTTTACTTATAATAATACTTATCTAAATCCCTGCTTAACGCTTTCTTTGCAAAAATTCCGGAATTTTGATACCGCTGTCATCCGTTGTCTGACGGTTGAAATTTCCTGCCGGAGCTGCTACCTGTGCTACATTACTATTTTGCATCACCTGACGCACTCCCGATCCCGGAACTTGTGTCGCTGCCTGCGTCGGTGCTGCTGCCACATTTCTTGATGCCGCCATCTGCGGTTTTCCAGGCACCTGCCCCTCCTTGGTAGGGAAATTGGTCTTTGGTGGCACCGTACCAAATAACGGCTGTGAAGCAGCCATACTGCTAAATCCATCGCTCTCTAAGCCAGTTGCAATAACGGTAACCTGAACACTGTCAGAATCATCATCATCATTTACCACACCAAATATAATATTGGTATCTTCACCAGTTAAATCCTGTATGTAAGAAACAGCTTCATTTGCTTCCTGCAACGCAACAGCACCGGAAACATTAATAATAACATGGGAAGCCCCTTCTATGGTTGTCTCCAGCAAAGGACTGGAAATAGCCTGCTTTACGGCATCCAGACACTTTTCGTCCCCACTGCCGCTTCCTATACCAAGATGCGCAATCCCCTTATCTTTCATAACGGTCTGCACATCTGCAAAATCCAAGTTAATCAACCCCGGAACATTAATCAAATCTGTAATTCCCTGAACACCCTGCTGTAAAACTTCATCAGCCTTTAACAAAGCATCAGCCATAGACGCACGGCGGTCTACAATTCCAAGAAGTCTGTCATTTGGAATGACAATTAATGTATCGACACTGTTTTTTAAAGTCTCAATTCCTGTAAGCGCATTATTCATACGGTTTTTTGCTTCAAATGTAAATGGCTTGGTAACTACTCCAATGGTAAGAATACCAAGATTTTTTGCAATTTCAGCCACTACCGGTGCTGCTCCGGTACCAGTACCACCGCCCATTCCACAGGTTACAAAGAGCATATCTGCTCCTTTAATCATCTCTGTGATTTCTTCCTTATTCTCTTCTGCAGCTGCCTTACCAACCTCTGGATTCGCTCCAGCTCCCAGCCCCTTTGTCAGCTTCTCTCCAATCTGTAAGGTAGTAGATGCCCTGCTATTCATAAGATGCTGCCTGTCCGTATTAATCGCAATATACTCTACACCGGCAATGCCTTCATCTATCATACGGTTTACGGCATTATTGCCACCGCCTCCAACACCTACCACAATAATCTTTGCAGCAAATTCTGCATTTCCTGACTTTATCTCTAACAAAGCTGCTCCTCCTTCATCCAACATTCCTATATTCATAAAAATAACTAACCACTTTAACCCTAATCTATATAATACCCATTTACCAGCCAATAATCAAGAGAATATTTGTTCTTTTTTCACCTACTTTTCTGCCGTTCCCCTCTTTTTTTCTGCTTTTTTCTGACTTTTTAAAATTATTTTATCCCCCCTCTGAAAGCTTTCCATATGGATTGTCCCGCTTAACTGCTCCTTTTCTGCAGTTTCAAGCACACTGGAAAGGGCCGACATCTCGTCATCATACATTTCCTTTTTTCCAAGAATTACCAGAATATCTCCTGCGTAAAGAGTAACTCCTCCATCTGCTATATGAATCTGGGTAACTCCCATATTATAGTGGGAAATCAGCTGGGATAAATTCATAATCGTAGCAAACAGGGACGAATCTTCAACATTAAAAGCCTCTCCTACAGTAAAAGTACCAAAACGAATCCCTGTCACGACAGGAATACCACTCCTTTTTTCCTCCATACTCTGCAGAACAATCCCATCCTTGTCAAAATATACATACTGACCCATGTAGCGGATACACCCACTGATTGCTTTATCATACACATGAAGCGTAATAGAATGAATATCATCATAACGAACTTCAATATCCTCCACAAATGGCAGCTTGTTTATTCCAAACAGCTTACTATATATGGAAAAAAATGCGATATTGTCCGAAAATCTTCTGGTAAAAACAGACTGCTTGATTTCCTCCGCAGAATATATCTTCGTTCCCTCTACTTTGACCGTCTTAATCGTAAGCCCAAAAAACAGAAACAAAACAAGCGCTGTCAAAACTGCCAAAGTAACCAAAAGTTTTTTATACCATGCCATGCTTAAGTATCTTCCTTTCTTACTTCTGTTTTATCTGCCTGGAAACCCCTAAAACAATCCCCATTTCTACCATTATAATAGCGGCAGAAGTGCCTCCATAGCTGATGAGCGGCAATGGAATTCCTGTAGACGGAATGGAATTTGTTACTACCGCAATATTGATGACCACCTGAATCGCCAACTGAACCATGACTCCCACACAAAGCATCGTTCCAAATAAATCCGGTGCATGACAGGCAATCACAACAATCCGCCAGAAAAGTGCCAAAAAAGCAATAATTACCAATACAGCGCCCACGACGCCCAGTTCCTCACAAATAACAGAAAATATCATGTCATTATATGCCTCTGGAATAAAGCCCAGCTTCTGCATACTCTTCCCAAGCCCCTTTCCAAAAAGCCCGCCGGAAGCAATAGCATACAGCCCCTGGCGAATCTGAAAGGCACTGGCATAATTTTCAACATCCAGCCACATACGGATTCTTTCCACACGGAAGCCCTCACCCAGCAAAATAACTGCTGCCAGCCCTGCTACTGCAATCAGGACAATCCCCACAAAGTATCCCTTCTTACGGCTTGCCACAAAGCACATCCCAAATGTAATTCCTGCCACGATAATTGCCGAGCTAAGATTCTCTAACAAAATCAACCCGATTAACGGTGCCATATACAGAAAAATCCGGATAAAACCTGCAAACTGGTCTAAATCCCGTCTCTTTTGATATACA
>CANRVD010000061.1 GCA_947643145.1 uncultured bacterium
TTACAGTAAAAGTGGTGTTTGTTCACAATTTATTCACTCATGCGTTTGTCCTGGGAAAATGCCATGATTAAAATGCCAAAAAGAAAGCAACACCCCATAGCGCCAGCAGATGCACCGGATAAAACAGATAAAAGAAATATTTCGGCATCTCCGGCTCCCGCTTCTGCGGCTGGTAAAAATAGCAGACCAGCAGAGCCAGTATGGCATATATCTCCATTCCTCCCTCGGAAAAAATTAAAATCGACGCCCACAAATATCTGGAAACTGTGTTTTCCCGAAACAGATAAAAGATAATAATCAATACCACTCCGAAATAAGAATAATCCGTCTTCAGTATGTATGCCGCAAAACAACCAACAAGACAGGCAACTCCCTGCAGCCAAACTCTTGTCTGAAACTGCTGGAGCCCTGTTAGTACCAGCAGGCCAATCAGCAGCGTAAACATAACATTTTGGTTTCCCCAGTCAAAAAGCCGGCCGGAAAATGCCAAATCAAACGGAATCTCAGACAATACCGCAAAAAGAAAAAGCCTGCTGATATATTTTTTAATATCGGAAGTCGATAAAAACCCCAAAACCAGCACAAAACAAAAAACAGGGAAAGAAACCCTTCCAATCATTCTCATACAGCGGTACAATCCATGCCACTGCTCTCCTGTCAGAAGAACACAGGCAATATGGTCACAAAGCATTGTAAGTAATGCAATCCCTTTTAGTGATGTCCTGCCAAGTGCAGGCTTCCATTCTTTCATGTATCCCTAAACCTTTCATCTTTTCTCTTGCAGCTTACCAGAAAAATAAATACATAATTCATATAATGTATTTTTTACATTCAAATGATAAAACAATATTATAGCAAAACCAAAACATTTTCAGCGTACCCATAAAGCAAAAATACCTATGGGTATTTTACCCACTAAGTTCCCCATATTTTATGTTTACGAATAACCTTGAAAGGCTCTGAACTGCACTTTATACATTTGATATATAAACCACATTCAACACCCATCAATATCAAAAAAGCCTACAAACATTACTTTGCAGGCTTTCTTCGGGTTGGGCTGTTTATAAAATAAACAGTAACAGTCTGTAGGGGAATCGAACCCCTGTTTTCGCCGTGAGAGGGCGACGTCTTAGCCGCTTGACCAACAGACCATATGAACTTGTCGCTGCCGTTTTGCACCGACAAGTGATACTATACACCAGACTCGTATAAAATGCAAGTCTTTTTTTCCATTTTTTGAAAAAATATTCTAATTTATGAAATTTTTTTCTAATTTTCATAAATAGTAATGCCAAAAAACGACCTTTTTACAGTACACTAGAACTGGTTGTCGTTTTTATGTGGTTCACTTCCAACAATCTGGATGCCATTATATACAACTGCTGTAATCTCCGCATCCATCTGTATCGTATTGGCATCAAATTTATGTAACATCTTTCCCGTCAAGGATTGCACATATCTCGGCGGCAGACGGTTTAACGCAAAAGCAGCAATATCCATCCGGCATTTTTCACACTGACAGTATTCTGTTCCTTTCCAAAGCTGGTCAATCTTCTCTAAGACAGTCTCTTCCATTAAATTCACTAATCCAGTCATAGTATTTTTCTCCTTTCCTACTACAGTATAACACTAAAACCCAAAATAGTCATCTATTCCTTCAGCCATTCCTTCAGCCATTTTCTCCTGATTTCCGTCTTTTTGCATAAAACGGTCTTCTGAGGCATTGCTTAAAAAGCCCATTTCAATCAAAGTAACCGGTATCTTGCTCCAGTTTGTCCCAGTTAAATCATCTCGTTTGCTCAGTCCCCGGCTCTTGATGCCTGTACTTTTACAGTATTGTTTCAAAATGCACTGTGACAGCTTCTTAGATGGTTTGCTCAGCTTTTTCACATACGGGTTGGACGTAGACGGATACAGCATACTTGCCCCTCTTACACTGGAAGAACCTGAAGCATCTGCATGAAGGCGGATATAAATATCAGAACCACTCTTATTTGCCCGTAATGCCCTTTCCTTATTACTGATATTGACATTATTCTTAGTACGGACCATATAGACCTGATATCCTTTTTCCTCAAGGACTTTGCGAAGCTTCTTCGCCACTTTCAGCGTCAGCTTGTATTCTGGTACTTTCGTCGCAACACCTGTTGCACCACCGGCCACCTTCATTTTCTTAATAGAAGAACCAGGTCCTACCGGCTCCGTCCCAGAATTCGAATATCTCTGATGCCCTGCATCCAAAGCAATTTTAATTTCACTGCGGCTTTTCGTGCTCTTTTCCGCCCTTGCAGTCATACTGTTGCCAACAAAGGAAGCTGTTCCGCTTAAGACAACTGCTGCTGCCAGAATAATACTTATGATTTTCCTGCCTGCCTTTTTCATTATTATCCCCGTCTTTCTTGGTTATTAATATATTTTTTCACTGAAACATTAGTGTACTGAACAATGTGTCAGTACACTAATGATAAAATTACTTGGCATTCTTATTTTGTATCGTCCCAAATTCAGAAAATGGATAAATCCTCAAAACCGCATGGCCGTCAATATTTTTCCGTTTAACAACTCCGACATCATCCCCATTCCGGCTGTCAATACTTTCATTCCGGTTATCCCCCAGAACAAAGAACTCATCTGCGCCAAGCTTAATTGGTTTTTCTGCGATTCCCGCTGTTTCCATCGGTTCCTTGCCATACTCTTCCTTTAATACCTCGCCATTGATATAAATGGTGTCTCCGGTGATTTGAATCGTCTCTCCCGGCAGACCAATAATGCGTTTTACATAATAATCCTTATGGTCACGTCCTCTTGGATAAAAAGTAATAATATCAAACCGCTCCGGGTCTTTAAAACGGTATGTTACCTTTTCCACCAGTAAACTTTCCTCATCATGCAGCGTATTTTTCATCGAGTCCCCGTCTACCTGCGTTCTTTGAATTACATACCTTGGAACAACGGTTACACAAAGTACAATAATCACTGCATAAATAATTAATTCCCAGATAAAACTTCCTTTTCCCCGTTTCTTTTGCTTTTCCGGCACAGAATAATCCGCACCCTGCTGTTTTTCTTCCTCCAGTATTTCTTCCTGCTCACTCTCTACGGTATCCAAATCTTTCATGACACTTCTCTCCAATCCTGCGCACTCCTGCTGCGCATATTTTTAGTCTTCCTCTGCAAACGACATGACTTCTTCTGCCATAGCGGCAATCTCAGCTTCTTCCTGTGCCTTCTTTGCTTCCATAGTATTAATTTCTTCCTCACTAAGAATATGAATCTTAGATTCATTTAATTCGTCAATTGCGACAGACAATGGCTTTGGACAGTTCGCTTTTGCAAGCGGTTCTACACCGTCAATCAACTGGCGTGCACGCTTTGCTGTAGCCAGAACAATAGAATAGCGGCTATTTACAACAGGAGTTTCTCCTTTTTCTACCTCACTGTTTACAGTACTCATTAAATCATGATATGATGGATGTAACATATTATTATATCCCCTTTCTTGCTATTTTCCTAGTATAATCCAATTTAATGGATTATACTAGCTAACATAACTTATAGTATAACAGATTTGATAGGCATCAGTCAAAGTCTTTCCGAATTTTTTCCATAAAATCCTTCTGGTTGCTCTTAGAAAAGTGAATTGACTGAAGCAGGTGGTGCATTTGCTCCACACATTCCTCTAAATCATCATTGACTACAATATAGTCATACTCCTTCATATAAGCACATTCTTCTTTTGCCCTTGCAAGCCTTTTGTCAATCACTTCCATTGACTCTGTACCGCGGTTAATCAAGCGTTCACGAAGCCCTGCAGCAGAGGGCGGTGTTACAAAAATCAACGAGACCTCTGGGAACTTTTCTTTTACCTTTAAGGCTCCCTGCATCTCGATTTCCAATAATACATCTTTTCCTGCGGCTACCTGCTCCAGCACGTATTCCTTCGGTGTCCCATAATAATTGTCTATGTACTGTGCATATTCTATCAGCTCATCGTTATGTATCATTTGTTCAAACTCTTCCTTTGTCTTAAAGAAGTAGCTTATTCCTTCTACCTCCCCTTCTCTTGGTGCCCTGGTTGTTGCAGAAACAGAAACAGCATAACCATACCTTTTCACCAGTTCTGCGACTACAGTTCCTTTCCCAGCACCGGAAAAGCCTGATATAATTGCAATAATACCTTTTTTACTCATCTTCATGACTCCTCTCTGCGGAAGGATTTTCTGTTACTCTGTTCTCAATTGTTTCCGGAAGCAATGCTGAAAGAACAAGATGTCCACTGTCCATCACCAATATACACTTTGTTTTTCTTCCACAGGTTGCATCCACCGCCATATTTTCATCCTTTGCTACTTGTACCATTCGTTTGATTGGCGCAGCATCTGCCCGGATAATACTAATTACCTTATCCATATTAACCACATTACCATATCCGATATTAACAAGCATACACAGACCTTCCTTTCTTCTGTTACCATTCATGGTAGTAACTTTTTATTCAATATTTTGTATCTGTTCCCTAATCTTTTCTATTTCCGTCTTTAAATCAATCGCCTTTTGTGACAATTCCTTATCATTTGCCTTGGATAAAATCGTATTTGCCTCACGGTTCATCTCCTGCGCAATAAAATCCAGCTTTCTCCCAACCGATTCCTCTTCCTGAAAGGTTTCCCTCATATGGTTGATATGACTTCTAAGGCGCACTGTTTCCTCATCCACACAAACCTTATCCGCATAGATGATTAACTCTGTAGCCAGAGTTTTTTCATCCAGCTGGTTCTCCCCAAGTAGCTCCTCTACCTTATTCTGTATCTTACTTCTATACTCTTCCAGTAACTTTGGTGAACGTTCCTCCACAAAAGCAACCAGTGTTTCGATATAAGAAAGCTTACCCAGAATATCCTTCTGCAGATTGGCTCCTTCCAGCTCCTTTGTATGTAAAAAAGCCTCCCCTGCCCCCTTCAGCGCCTTTTCAATCACAGGGAAGAACTCCTCCACTCCATGACTTTCCTCTTCTAAGGAAATGACCTCTGGATAACGTACCAGAGATGCCGCTGTAAGTCCTTCATCCAGCAAAAACCTCTCCTTTGCCTGACGGATTGCCCTGACATAATCCTGCGCGATCCTTTCATGGTACTGTACCTTCACATCACCATCCGTATAATCGGCAAAATTAATATAAATATCTATCTTTCCCCGGCCCACGTATTGTTTCATCAAACTACGCAGTTTTCCTTCCAATGCATTAAACTTTCTTGGAAGCTTAATTGAAATATCACAATAACGGTGATTCACTGACTTCATTTCTACCGTTATTTTATACTCCTTTGTCATTTCTTCAAAATGACCATATCCTGTCATACTCTTAACCATAACACTCTCCATTCCTCACCTATGTAATCATTTTTACTGCTTCGTCTTTTTCCTGCTCTGCAGCATCCTTCTATACTTCTCCCACCTGTCATTTCTCTTTTTGCTCTTTTTGCTCTTTTTTTCTGATTTTGATTTTCGGCGCATCTCTTCTTCCGTGTATTCGATATAATATGCTTCATCATTCCTGATATCAATGTGTTTTAAATTCATATAATTATCTGTCACAGCAGACAACCGCTTCCCCGTAAGACGCCAGTTAATAAAATCCGCAATAATCCGGTAAATCACGGCAAACAAAGGCACACCGATAATCATACCTACGATTCCCCACAATCCGCCAAACAAAAGAATGGAAAACAGCACCCAGAAGGCGGAAAGCCCTGTTGACTCACCGAGAATGGCCGGCCCGATGATATTGCCATCCAACTGCTGCAAAATAGCAATCAGAATCACAAAATACAATGCCTGCATCGGACTGACAATCAGAATCAGAAAAACACTTGGAATCAGTCCAAGATATGGGCCAAATACCGGTATCACATTTGTCACACCAATTATAACACTAATTAACAATGCATACGGCAGCCCCATAATTGTCATGGCACAAAAGCATAATATACCTACAATCGTAGAATCAACAATCTTTCCTACAATAAAACCACTGAACATACCATTTGACATTTTAACATATTCAATGATTACATCTGCATGGTCTTTCTTAAAAATGCCATACACTAGCTTTTTCGCCTGTGCAGAAAATGTTTCTTTTCCTGCAAGAATATAAATAGCCACAATAATTCCAATAAAAAGATTATATAACACATTTAAAAAGCCCATGATTCCATTGGCAAATTCCCTGGCAACCATATTAACGCTTGGCAGAAGGTCCGTTTCCATCCACGGCATCAACTTTGTTTTGAACAGATTATCCACATATTCTGTTACATTCAGGGCTACATCCTGCATATTATCTACCAGAAATTTGTTATTGCGGATGTTTTTATTTAACATTTTATAATAATAATCTGCTTTTGACGGTACATTTTCTATTAAAGAATATACGCTCGAAACCAACTGCGGAATCACCATCCAGCACAGCACCAGAATAATGAGAATTCCGGTTAACAGCGAAAGCGTAATGGAAATCCCCGTTATCAGCTGCTTCTTTTTCTTTGTAAGATGTTTTCCCCTGCGCTCAAAAATACGCCGGAAACACTCCTGAAAAGTCTTCATCAACGGATTTAAGATATATGCGATTACACAGCCATAAACAACCGGACGCAGAATCCCGACATAATGTCCGATTGCAGCAATAATATCATCCGCATTATAGACAACAAAGAAAACTGCCAGCGCGGCAACAACGACCAAAAAAAGCCCGACCCACTTTAAAAAAGCATCTTTCAATATAGATGGCTTCTGATTATTTTTTTCTTCCATAAAATAATTCCTCCCTAAAAGACAGCTATCCTTTTATTATACTTTTTTTATGTGGTTTTGCAAGGACTTTACACATCTTCTAATACATATTCTACTAAAAGGGAGAATGCCAGCGCAGTACTTGAGAGCAATTTCCTATTTCATTAAAAAAAATGAAAAAAGGGCTTTTCAAATCAAAGAAAATGTGCTATTGTAGTAGCAGTTGGTTAAATACTGTACAGAACAAAGGCGTTCTCAATTTATTTGAGTTCGCCTTTTTTTGCTGGGGCGTGCAAAACGTAGGAATGAGCTTTCAGATACGCCTTGCATCAGGCAGAATCTGACAACGTTTTCCAATCAGTCCGGTCAACGGCATTTATGGTACAATACATACGTGAGTTTTACTAGATTTTCATTGTATCAGGGCTTGACATCTTGACGTCTGGACGATATATATATGAATTAGTTCATGAATATGAAAGGATGGTATCAATATGGAAACAAATGTTATTGAACAGGTATTCGGAAAAGATGTGTTCAACGATGAAGTAATGCAGGCCAAACTTCCTAAGGATGTATACAAATCCTGGAAGAAAACATTAGAAAACGGGGATGATTTGGATTCTGATATTGCAAATGTCGTAGCACACGCAATGAAGGAATGGGCTCTTGACCACGGTGCCACACACTATACACACTGGTTTCAGCCTATGACTGGCGTTACTGCTGAAAAACATGATTCTTTTTTAAGTCCTGCAACCAAGAGCAAACCAGTGCTTGAATTTTCAGGAAAAGAATTAATTAAAGGTGAGCCGGATGCTTCCTCCTTTCCTTCCGGTGGTCTTCGTGCCACATTTGAGGCCAGAGGATATACGGCATGGGATTGTACCTCTCCTGCTTTCTTACAGGAAGATGCAGCAGGTGTTACCCTCTGCATCCCAACAGCATTCTGCTCTTATACCGGTGAAGCATTGGATAAGAAAACCCCCCTGCTCCGCTCTATGGAAGCAATCAGCAAACAGGCTGTCCGTATTATGAAGCTGTTTGGATACGATGATGTGAAAAAAATATCCTGCTCTGTCGGCCCTGAACAGGAATATTTTCTGGTAGACCGCGATAAATATTTGCAACGCAGGGACCTGATATTCTCCGGCCGTACTTTATTTGGCGCTCCTGCTCCAAAAGGCCAGGAACTTGACGACCATTACTTTGGTGCCATCAAAGAACGCGTTGCCGCTTTTATGAAAAACCTGAATGAAGAGCTTTGGAAATTAGGTATCCTGTCAAAGACACAGCACAACGAAGTTGCTCCTGCACAGCATGAAATGGCTCCTATTTTCTCTACTGCAAATATTGCAACAGACCATAACCAGTTAGTGATGGAGGTAATGAAGAAAGTAGCCAAGAGGCACAATCTGGAATGCCTTCTTCATGAAAAACCGTTTGCAGGCGTAAATGGTTCCGGTAAACATAATAACTGGTCTATTGTGACAGATACAGGAATTAACCTTCTTGACCCTGGCAAAAAACCACATGAAAATACAAAATTCCTGCTTTTCCTGTCTGCTGTTATTAAAGCAGTGGATGAACATGCAGAAGTGCTCCGTCTTTCTGCATCCAATCCGGGAAATGACCACAGGCTTGGTGCAAACGAAGCACCTCCTGCTATTATTTCCATCTTCCTTGGAGAGCAGTTAGAAGATATTATTGAGCAGATTGTAAAAGGTGATGTTTCTTCTTCCATACAGGGTTCCAAACTTGATACTGGCGTCCATGTGCTTCCTGTACTGAAAAAGGACGCAACTGACAGAAACCGTACTTCACCATTTGCATTTACCGGTAACAAGTTTGAATTCCGCATGCTCGGCTCCTCCATGTCCATTTCAGGCGTAAACTTTACCCTGAACACAATGGTAGCAGATGTATTGCAGGATTTTGCCGATGAATTAGAAAAAGCATCAGATTTTGATAGTGCGGTAAACGATTTGATTAAGAGAACCGTTACAGAGCACCAGAGAGTCATTTTCAACGGAGACGGCTACTCTGATGACTGGGTTGCAGAGGCCAAACGACGCGGACTGCCAAATGTAAAGTCTTTCGTAGAGGCAATTCCGTACCTTGTATCTGATAAAACAATTTCTATGTTTGAAAGACAGAGCGTCCTTACAAAGGTAGAGTTAGAGTCCAGAGCAGAAATCAACTTTGAAATCTACTCAAAGACTATTAATATCGAGGCTAAGACTATGATTGATATGGCAGGTAAGCAGTATATCCCTTCTATTATCCGCTATGTAACCAGCCTTGCTGATTCCATTAACAGTATCGCGGCAGCCTGCCCGTCAGCAGATGTATCTGTTCAGACAGAACTGCTTACCAAGTGCTCTTCTCTTCTTGCACAGGCACAGAAGGCACTGACAGACCTTGAAGCAATTACTGCCAAAGCAGCAGACGTCCCTGAGGGACAGGAACGGGCACTTTTCTTTAGAAATTCTGTATTTACAGCAATGAACGAGCTTCGGGAACCAATTGATGAACTTGAAATGCTGGTTGACCAAAAATTTTGGCCGGTGCCTACATACGCTGACTTATTATTTGAAGTATAGAAGGTTTGATAAACACAGAAAATGGGAATGCTCCGGCGTTCCCATTTTCTATTACTTCTGAGGTTAAATATCGCAAAATTTGCGAAGTATAAGTTTAATGTAAAAATCAATATGTTAGATGCCTCAGACTTCCTTTCTTAAAAGTATACTCCGGGGTTTGAAACGGATAGGAAACCTCCTCTTCATAATACCATGGATCCTCCTCATGCTTCATATTTTTTAAAAGATGAAATTCCTGTGCCGGCATATATCCCTGCGCCAAAAGAAATGCCTTCTTTCCTTCTTCATTTTTACAAACATCCACAACCATAACAACATGTCCCGGACTTGCCCCTTTGATAAAGATATCCCCTATCTGTAACTTTGACAGCGAAATTTTCTTAGATTCTTTCTCCATCGAAAGTGTCCCTGCGTAGGCAAAGACCATCCGCAGATATTTCTTAAAATTTGGGTAAGAATCATCATATCCCGCAGAACGCACCCAGCTTGTTGTATTTCCTGTCTGTATCCTCCCACCATCTCTCCATGTTTTATAATCCGCCAGAAAACCATCTACAAAATGAAACTGAATCCGTTCCTTCTGCCCCGTCTTCCAAAAATATTCCGCATAGACACGCATAATAGAGTCTGCACACTGCTGTAAATCCTCTTCCTCTATCGGAAGCTTGAATATTGCTGCATGGGCACTCTGATTCCCCTTCCCGCTTCCATCATATAAGAGAACATCACTTCCATCCTTTTTCATAGGATAATTCCGTAAAAAACTTCCCAGGCTTTTCTTTTCACATGCTATCCTTTGATAGCCATCCGGAACCGCTACTCTTTCTTTCAACGTCTTTCCTGCAGGCTGGATAATGCTTTTCTCTGTTTCTTCCTCTCCGTCATTCTCTATTACCTTTCCCTGTTTATTTCCACTAGAAGTCTCACTCTCTCCTATTTTCCCTTGATTTTCAGAAACCTGCTCCGACTCATTTCCTTTCAAAGCTCCTAATATATTTTCCCCCTCTGCCGCCATAAATCCTATGATTCCCACACAAACACAAAGAATCACGCCCATCAAAATATAAAGCAGATTTTTCCTTTTCATCTCTTATCCTCTCCCTTCCCCTTCCCATAATACTTCGATGTAATATATTATTAAAGCAGTGAAATATTAATGTTTTTACATTTCCATATTTGCTTTTCCCACCCTGTCATGATAGAATATAGGTTATCTTAGTTACTATTCACGATGAATAGTAACATATCTTTTTACTTTAATCGAATGTGATTAGTAATATAATAGCATATATAGGAGGAAATTACCATGACGAATAAAAGAATTGTTGTTGCACTTGGACACAGTGCACTTGGGAACACATTCCCAGAGCAGAAGGAAGCCGTAAAAAACGCCGCTTCCGCCATTGCTGATTTGGTAGAAGCCAAATATCAGATTGTGATTACACACAGCAACAGCCATCAGATTGGCATGATTCACGCTGCTATGACAGAATACAGCCGTTTAGAACCAAGTAACACCGTTGCACCAATGTCTATCTGTAGTGCCATGAGTCAAGGCTATATTGGATACGACTTACAAAATGAAATCCGAACTGAGCTTTTAAACCGCGGCATTTACAAACCGGTCTCCACCTTAATCACACAGGTACGCGTTGATCCTTTTGATGCTGCCTTTACACATCCACACAAATTAATTGGACGCTATATGACCGAAGAGGAAGCAAAGGCAGAAGAGAAAAAAGGGAATCATGTTATTCCGGTTGAAGGAAAAGGCTACCAGCGTGTTGTCGCTGCCCCACGTCCTATGGAAATTTATGAATTAGATGCCATTAAGGTGTTATTAGATGCCGGACAGGTTGTTATTGCCGCAGGCGGCGGTGGAATTCCCGTACTGCAGCAGGGAACACGCCTAAAAGGTGCAAGTGCTGTTATCGAAAAAGATATTACCAGTGCCCGTCTCGCCGAAGAACTGAATGCAGATATCTTACTGCTTCTAACGGGCGTGGAAAAGGTTGCATTAAACTTTGGCCAGCCAAATGAAAAAACACTGGATTCTATGACCGTAGAAGAAGCTACCAATTACATCGATGAAAAGCATTTTTCCACAGGAGCTATGCTTCCAAAAGTCGAAGCGGCTGTTTCCTTCGCTTCTTCCTCAAAGGGCAGAAAAGCTGTGATTACAAGCCTTAACACCGCCCTTGACGGACTAACCGGAAAAACCGGAACCGTTATTCAGTGTTAACCAGCAGAACCGTCGCACAAAAAACAATGCATTTCGATATAGCATACCTATTATTGCAAAATAATTGACAAACCCAAAAAGACAGGATAACCTCCATTTTGAAGTTCCTGTCTTTTTTATATCTTTTTATCATACTATCTAATAGACTTTATATCTATGTTGTGAAATATGATTATATAATTGTAGTTATGCTGTATGGACTGATTGATCGTTTCTATGTTTTTCAAAGAGAATATGTACCCTTTCCACTTCGTCAAGGACTAAGTTACATTCCTTTCGTATCTCCTCTTTTAAAGCACACTCTGTTTGCTTTACTTGTTTTTCTAAATTGTCAATTCGGTCATTCGTGTTCCGTATATCCAATTTTATGTTCTGTATTTCTGTTTTCACGCCTTGCATTTCTGTTTTCAGAACCTGAATATCTGTTTTCATGCCTTGCATTTCTGTTTTCAGAAACTGAATATCTGTTTTCATGCCTTGCATTTCTGTTTTCATGCCTTGCATCCCTGACTGCATGCCCTGTATTTCTAAAAGAATGCGGTCAATTTTTTCGCTGTCTGTCATCTTATCACCACCTTCATTATGATTTGTTGATTGTTCATAGTATACCACACCTTAGATGCCTGTCAATGCACACATTTTTCTCGTATATTCCCCTGCTTTAAACTCTATGCCCATTATATCACATACGTTTTGTAAAGTACAGTATATATTTTCTAATTTCAATCATCATACCATAGAAGCAGAATTTACCTGCTAACCTTTCCCTGTAAAAATAAAACGGCAGTCTTTTACCGGTTATATTAAAATATTCCTTATCCATTAAATGTACGATATCCCTACCGCTCATTTTAATCTCCTATTTCACGTCTTTTGCGACCCTGATGCTTACTTTCTTTCTTTTGCCATTTCTTACTATATTTGATTGCATCCAAAACCAAATCATCTCTCAAAATATACAATATTAGTACATATACCACTACACCCAGACCTATCTTAATTACTAATGACAAAATATCTGACCTGGTATTTTTTGTCAAAATCCTTAAAAGAAAGAACATAGATACCGATGCGGTACACTTTTTATAAGAGTTTATTAAAATATTTTTAAAAGCAAAATATGTATTTGAATACACGATATAGATAATCATGATGATTAATTCGGCCAAAACAGATGCCATAGCTGCGCCCGCCGCATGAAAATACGGAATCAGTATAATATTCATGATAAAGTTACTGACTGCACCCACGACAACCGCTATATTTCCTTTTCTCCTCATATTTAACGGGGTTATAAGATGGCTCTCCAGCATATTGCTGATTCCAACAAATAGAATGACCGGACTGAAAATATATAAAATATTGACGACATCCATTATCATGGTGTTATAATATACATGCACAAATTCCTTGGCAACGCTTAGCAGGCCAAAACACATCGGCCAGCTGACGAACGAAATAAAGCTGCAGGATTTATCCAAAGCTTTCCTGATTTGAGAAGAACGGTTACTTTGATAAAGAACTGTCATTCTTGAAATCATTATCATGTTATATGATAAAACAACTGTTTTCATCATATTGATAACCTGTACCGCCTGCTCATAGAAACCATTCTGATACTCATTTTTCGTGATGACTCCAATCATCGCCTTATCTAGTAAAAGATATACGGAGGAAGCAAGCGTCGGAATAAAGTATTGCACAACATATTTTATATGCCTTCGTATCCGTAAATCCCTGTAAGACACCTTCGTAAGCATTTTCCCCACACCCACCCACATCGTCAAATTTGCAAAAAATGTCGAACAGGACAATATAACTATATATTTTAAAATATCCTCTTTTTCTTTTACAAAAAGAAATATTAAAATAATGCCCGCAATTTTAACAAAACAATTTCGTAATGAAACTCTTATAAAGTCTTCCATACCTTTATAAAACCACGAAATATCAAGCATTGTCCCAATATACAGAATCAGTAATGCCAAATAATATACCGCATACTTTTTATCTGCAAATACTAATATAAGAAAACCTGGTGATAAAATTAGAAACGAAAAAAACTTTAAAATACAAAGCTCCCAGAAAATTTCAGAACATCGCTTTTTCCTATCCTTTTCCTTTGCTATCTCCCGCTGCCCATACCAGTCAATTCCCAAAACTGCAAATACCATAAGCAATGAAACAACAGAATTTGTATAACTCTGTATCCCTATGCCGTCCTCGCCTATCATTCTTGTTAGATACGGCAAAGTAATTACCTGTACCAAAATACTTACAACCTGATATATTAAATTATAAAAATAATTCTTTGACACAGTATGTCCCATTTCTTACCCCTTCAAAACACATTTTTAACTTCTATCTGCCACCTGTCATAATTCCCTTTTGGCTCGTAGCTTGTTTCAAACTTCCATCCTCTTTATCCTTACTTTCGAAGCTTATATAATTCCATCTTAAAAACATTTTTCTGATAGGAATCTATATAATCAATATCACTCCCTTTTGTAAATTCATTAAAATCAAAATCAGAACTGTATTTTGGAAATATGATATATATATCATTATAGCTATTTTGTAATTCATCTAACCGCTTTAAGCTATCCAGTAATACAATATTCACTTTCTCATATGCAGGATTATTTTCAAAATTTTCTTTTCCATCCCGGTAGGTATTGGCATTAAAAAATTTTCCATCCTTATTCCAGTACAGCATTTCCAGTTCATAAACATAGGCGTCCCTGTAAAAAATATTATTAAAGGTTGTATTAAAATCATGGTAAAGATTAGGAATAATCATTAACTTATCCGCTTCATACTCTATATCCTGAAATATTTCCTGAATCAGGGCAGGCCCATATAAATACTGCCTGTTATACGCAATACAATCTCTCGTATCCGTATATTTATCCAATTCCTTATCTAATTTTCTGGTTATTTGCATATTGTCTATGCAGTCCAAACTAAACAAATTGATAACATTCAGACACCCATTGCCAAAATTCCTCTGCAAATAGTGGCCGTTACATACCCAATCATAAGAGGTAAAATTAGACATCACAATAAAGACATCTATAATAACTAATAAAGTAGTTTTTATTTTTTTCCTGTTCTCGATTCCCAAAAAAATTGCAGCAACCGCCACTGCCTGAAAAAAACACCACAGAGATATATAACGATAATTCGTCCACGTAATATAAAAATACTGAAATCCCCAAAATGCCAGGACAGAAAAGCATAGTGGAGCCGACAATTTGCCTAAATGAATATTTTTAATTTTATTGACATTGAATAACAGGATAATCATTAAGATAAGCCACAAAATCCAGTTATAATTAAAAACAAACATCTGAATCAGTTTTTCAATTATATATTCCCCCCAGATTCCAAAGGAATTTATTGTTGCAACACCTTTTTGGTTGACAGTATCCCCTGTCCACTGAACCGCCCAAGCCTCATTCAGATTCAGAAAATATAAAAACAGCCACAGGATACCAGTAAGTATCTCCAGTTTAAAACCAATAAGAGTTTTTTTTATTCTTTCTATCCATGAAACCTTTTGGGTCAACAACTGCTTTCCCAGCCTGCCGAAGCAAAAAAAGAAGTACACAAGTACGGCTGTTTCTTTGGTAAATGCAAAGAGTGCACCAAAGATGGCACTGAATATGGTCTTATCATATAAAAAGGCATATATCAGCCACGTAAAAAAACATAGCTGTGGAAACTCCAGATTCATATCACAAACCATTCCAAACAGCAGGGGAGAAAACGCAAAAACAACTGTTGTCAAAGTATATTCTGTCTTAGTTGCTGTGGGAAACAAATACTCAATAATTTTGTAGAAAAGCACAATGGTGAGGACAGCCATAAGAATATTAACTAAAACAATTCCCTGCGTTGCGTGCGGAGTGATAAAATCGCCTATCAACAAAAAAATACAATAGGCATAACCACCATGAGCGCCTAAGTTCAGGGCGGCAATATTATAAAATTTCCATTCCTCATTCGCAACCTGAATCCCCTCATGATAAATAGAGGCATCATTAATTGTCCATGCATTCCATGTTTCCAAACTTCCAAGAAGAAAAGCAAAACACAATAAAATAAGCTGCCAATACTCTGCTGCCACCTGCAGCATTCTATTTTTTAAACATACACATGAAACTTTCAAGTCTCTTATAAATCTGCCTATCACCAAAAATACTTCCAGATAAAACAGAAAAAGTCCCAATCCTCCCACAATAAAGGCCAGGTTATCACCTTGTAATTTTGAGTCATTCCGAAACATATACAGGGAATAGAAAATTGCCAAAAAGCCAAACAAGCATACTCTGGTCGTAGTATTTAACAAACTTATCTTCTTGATGTTCCATAAGAGTAACTCAAAACTAATAACTGCATAAAAAAAGAAAATAATGGAAATACTTGCATTTATTTGAATGATAATCCCAAATTTTATCAGCAGTAGTAAAAGCAGACATACCACGCTCATAAAAACACAAATTGATATTTTGAGTTTTTCTTTTAAATCCATGATTTGCATCTTACCCTTTCATCTTTTATAGTGATACCTCAATTAGTCTCTGTATTAATTGTAAATATTTCTTTTATCCTAATATTATTTTTGATAAGCCATACATCTAACAGCCTCTCTCCTATCATGCCCATCCGCCTGTCAAAGCTTGTCTCTCCCTCACGTATCATTTTTTCCTCCACTGCAAATAACACCGCAAAAAGCCATTCACAGTACCTGTCTACAACTGCCTTTTTTCCTATCAGCATATTTAGCAGGTGGCACATTTTTCTATTCATTACCCTGTCAAAGCTTTCTACATACTGTGGAAAATCACTGACCAAGACCTCACGGACAACTTTCATATCATCAGGGTACTTTGTACTCCTAAACTGTTTCCCATTTCCACAAAGGAAGAATGTTTTATTATGTACCAGTAAGTCATATTGCAGGGCTTTGTCTTCAATATATTTTTCAGGCAGGAAGCCACTTTTTGTATGAAATAAAAAATTACTTATTTTTCCAGTTCTGCTGACAAAATATCTTCGGTAATGGCATAATCCAATGATATCTTCCTTCGAATTTTTCCATATCCAATAAAGACCTGTCAATTCATTGTACGACCAATTCTTTTTCGATATATTTTCTCCGTTATCATCCCTAATCCAGTCATCATGAAGCGTCTCATTAATTGCTGCCCCCACCTGCAAAGGGCAATATATGCTGCCAGTAACCGAAGGCGTAAATTTCTTATGCGCTACTATGTATATTTTCATTTTTCCATATCCACCTGATTTTTTCTCATACAACAAATCACAAATAATCACTCATATCGGTTTGCCTGATACTTATTATCCTTGCATTATCCAACTACATATTTAGTAATAAACTTAAATATATGCAAAAAAACTGCCTTTGGTAAATACCGATACATTTTTCTTTCAATTTTAAATACCAGGCTCCTCTTCTTTTCCTCATTTGGCCGATTTCTCCACAAGGACATATTTTTCCATCGCTCAAACTCTGCTTTCAATGGATGATAGTTACCTTCCGTCCACGGATAGTCACCAATCGCCCGGAAAAAATGAAGAATCCTGACATCATTTTTAGCTGCTTCAATCTCCTCTTTGCTGTAATAGTCATATTTTCCATACACTTTAAAGTATAAGTTATCCGAATACATATAATGGAACCCCTGAAGATTATATTGGGGACTCATCTGCTTTATGTTCTTCCCAAAATAATCATTCAACAAGTCCTGGTCATTGGCCGGATATCTGTCCACATTCTTTGCCAAATGCTTTATCATGTTGTCATAATAGCCCTCATGCTGCCTGAAATACTCTAAGTTCAAAAACATAACTCCAGCATTATAATAATATTTATTTTCCTGAATACCTAACTGCTGTAAACGCTCAAATCCAAGACTGTCCACCACACTGGCAACCGCCTTTCCCTCAAAATCATAGTCACACAAATCTGCAAGACTTCCCTCTATCAGCGTATCGCTGTCAATATATAACAATTTATTATGCTTTTCTATGAAACCACCGATAATAAAAATTTTAATCCACGTAGCCAGTGAACCATTCCAGACGCCCAACTTCATTTCTTTAATCTGCTTTACCGCCGCCATTGTATCTAAATAACTTATCTGCCTGTGATAACCCGCAGCGGTCTTATTTAACCATTTGATATTTTCGTCTGATACATCATCCATCGCCGCACAGTATACATTTATCGTATCTATATGTTTATTATTCTCAAACAAGGAAAGCATAGAAATTCCTGCATATGGTGCATAATTATTATCAAATTGGTACAAAACATTTAATTCTTTTGTCATCTTATCTATCTCCTTTGCACTTTCCCTAAGTGTTTTACTTAAGGATAAAAGGAGCAAAAATAATAGATAAGAAAATTACTATTAAATTTAATTTTTAATACTAAAGCGACTTAAAATGAACTTTTAAATGACATTTCTATAAATTCCGATATGAAACCCACTACTTTTTTGGTAAAAACAGAAAAAAAATGATATTTTCTTGACAATATATGGTAAAATAGCTATTATGTTATTTGGTAGATAACAACTATACCCAAGTTGTTATTTGTTGAATAACATTTTTTTGTATTTTAAAGTTGATAAGAAGATGTGTATAGTTATTTGACAAGTAACCATTGCGCCTAAATTGTTATTTAATAAATAACAAACAAGGTGATTTAGAATCTTTAAGTAAAACACTTAGGGAAAATGCAGAGAGTTTTTACAAAGCAAAAGCACATTTTCTCCAGTTATGGAAATAATGTGCTTTTTTCGTTGTACTAGTATAACCTAATTCAATTACTTACCTTTTAGTAGGTATGCTTTTTCGAAAGTAATTCTTGATGGGATAGTAATTTACTCCCCCTTTCTATCTTTATCATATTCTATGATGTTAGGGTCAAAAGGTAAATTTTTGTCTATACTTCGTCAATTTGCACAAA
>CANRVD010000062.1 GCA_947643145.1 uncultured bacterium
CATATATAATTTTTCTCCTGCTACATCATTTACTTCTGCTCCCTTTACATTGTTAGCAGTGTTGTTATTATAAAAAAATACCGTTAATACACCAACACACACTACAACTACAACACCTAAAACTGCTGTTATTCCTCTCTTCATAACTACCACCTTCTTTTAAATGATATAACTTGCCAAACTCTTCGTCCATGTCCAAGCTTTATTATTATACTGATATACAGTATTTCCCTCCTTATAAAGCACTGTCTGTACCTCTTCATTCCCTGAATTCCATAATACAATGTACTTATTCCCATTACGAAATCTATATCCAATCAGCGTAACCGCATGGCCACTACTTTTATTAAATGTAGACATTGCAACGGGCTGTTTATTTTCTATATTTTTTATTACAGTTTTCCATGACAATGCACTGGTTTGTATTGAATAATGGATACCATAGTATTTTAATGCTTTGCTTTTCACACTTATATCATGACCAACATATTCGTTGTACTAGTTACATTATTTGAGTTAACTTGCTTAATTTGATTTTCATCATCACAACAATGCACATGTATACTATCTTTTTGATATCCTAAATCATTCAATTCCTTGACAAGTTCCCGAGATGCAGAAAGTGCCCATCCCTCTGTTGTATTAATAACTGACATAACTAAAATAATCTTATCTTTATACGAAATAGGGTAATAATAAATTTCATCCCAAATAGTCTCATCTTTATCATATATTACGAAAGGTGATTCTAAAATAAGTTTATTTTTATTCTTCTCTGATATACTAAATGAATAAGTTACTCAATTCCATAACGCATTTTTTCTAATTTTAATTCTGCCTCAAACAATTTCCTACGTGTGAACCGACTGTTGCTATCCTCGACATCTGCTTGCCCCTTCCTCTGCTTTTGCTCCTCTGTCAGCGTCTCGATTATCTTTTCCTGCTGCTCCAGCTTTTCTTCTAATTGTCGTAATTGCTGTTTTTGTTGCACTGCGATTTCTTCTCTCTTTCTCAACTGCTGCTGTACTTCTGCCATAAGGTTCTGCATCTGTCTCTGTTCTATATTACTATTCCCGCTCCTGCCAGACTGATAATAAAGCATTCTGCCCTGCTGCCAGACTGATGGCTTTTTCTCGCTTTGATATTTCCCCTTCTCTGCTTTTGCCCAAACCACCTCATTATACTGATTATACTCCTCAAAAAGATTGCCAGATAAACTGGTTGCTGATAATATCGGCTTTTGGGATACGGTGTCTTTTGCTTTATCATAGCCCGCTTCTTGGAAATGATAAACAAAATGATGATATCCTGACGAATATTTCTGTTCTTTTTTCTTTTTATACACATCCTGCAAAACCGAAAATTTTTGCGCAATTCCTTCTTTATTCCCGCTATATGGCACAGAAAGCTCCTGCACAATTGATTCTTTATTTTTGTCCTGTGATGCAGATGCTTCCCATTCCATTGTTTCCTGAATCTTTGTATTTTTTATATTGATTCGCTGGAAAATACTTTCTCCAATATTTATGTCCTGTGTCCTTACTTGCTGCATTACTGCTGTTTGTATATTTGCCTGTTGTAATGCCGTGTTAACATCCGCTTTTTGTATATTTATCTGCTGTGACTCTGTTGTTCTGGCATCTGTTTTGTGTATATTTATTTGCTGTAGCGCTGTTGCTTTGGCATCTGCTTTCTGTACATTCATTTGTTGTAACACCACTAGTGTAGTATCAGCATTTTGTATATTTACCTGCGGTAATGTAATATCTCTAATATCTGTATTTTGCTTATTAATCTGCTGGAAAACTATTTTCCGTATGCTTGTCTGCAGTATATATTTTTCCTGCAGCACCAGCTTTTGAATGCTTATATCCTTTACAGAACCCAAATGCTGATGAGATGTATCTATATGCTGTCTAACCGTATGTATAGCGCTGCTTAATTCAAACTTCTTTTCTGTTTGCCCTAAAACCGCAGTCAACGCATGATATCCACGATTACAAAATACTATTTTTTCCAGTAACCAGTCTTTGTTTTTCCATATGACATTCCTTTGTATTGGGTAAATCTCTTGTATCCTTGACTCTTGAGTCCTTTTGTTTTGTACACCTGCCTGCTTTATTGCTGTATCGCTTATATCTATATTCTGTACATCTACCTGTTTCAATACTGTTGTACTGTCATCTGTTTTTTGTATATTTAACTGTTGTAACGCTATGTTTCTGATATCGGTATTCTGCTTGTTTCTTTGCTGGGAAACTATTTCCATTCTGCTTGCATGTTGCGCATTGATTTCTGGCACTGATTCCTGAATCCTTATATTCCTCATAGCGTCAAAATGCTGATGGAATAACCGCAATGCGCTATGATGCCGCACCTTATTATGTTCCAACAAATTTTTTAAAACATTTATACACTGAACTTTTTGCTGGTTTTCAATATTCTGCCTAACGGTGAGTATACGATTCATTTCAAGCTTCTTTTCTGTTTGTCCTAAAACCGCAGTTAAAGCATAATATCCCTGATTATGAAATACTATTTCTTTCTGTAACCATTCTTTGTTTTTCCATACAGCATTATTTTGTATAGAATAAACCTCTTTGAAATGATTCTGTATCCACCAACTGGCAATTCCTCTTTGCGTAGTCTTAGTATAATAATTATTTTTCTGCCTGCTTCCTGTAAAAGATTCTCTGACAGCGCTTTCCTCTGTAAACACTGGTTTTATGAACAGCATTTCCTCTGTTAAAGAAAATTCCTGTACAACCGCTTGTTTTGCATCCTTCTGTTGTACACTTACTTCCTGTAATTCTGATTCCTGAATCTCTGCATTCTGTGTACTTACCTGTTGCATTGTTGTTTTCCTTCTATCTGTATTCTGCCTGTTTATCTGTTGTAACACTGTTGTTCTGTCACCTGTTTTTTGTTCATCAATTTGCTGTAAATTCGTTACTCTATTACCTGTGTTTTGTACACTGATTCGCTGTAAGCTTGTTACTTTATTAGCTATGTTTTGTACATCAATTTTCTGTAAATTTGTTACTCTATTGCCTGCTTTTTGTACACTGGTTTGCTGCAAGTTTTTTGTTCTGCCACCTGTGTTTTGCATATTTATCTGCTGAAATGCTATCTTACCATCAATTATCTTCTTTTTATTGATTTGCCGAAAAGCTGTTATCCTAATATCAGTGTTCTGATTATTTTCCTGCCGTGAAAGCACTTCCCTAATGTCGGCATTCTGTATATTTGTCTGCTGTGAAAGTATTTTCCTAATATCGATATTTTTCTTAAAAATATTTTGAAAAAACATTTCTCGAACACTTGTATGCAGTGCATTGATTCCCTGCAGCACTGACTTCTGAATCCTTATATTCTTCACAGCGTCAAAGTGCTGATAGGATAACTGCAATGCGCTATGATACTGCACCTTATTTTGTGCCAGCAAATTTTTTAAAACAACTATGTGCTGATTCTTTTGCTTATTTTCTATATACTGTCTGACTGCCCGCACAGCACTGCTGATTTCAAAAATTTTCTCTGGTTGTCCTAAAACCTCAGCCAAAGCATGGTGTCCCTGATTATGAAATACTATTTTTTTCTGCAGACAGTTCCTGTTTCCCCATAGGATACTACTTTGTATGGAATAAAACTCTTCGAAATGATTCTGTATCCACCAACTGACATCTCCCCTCCGAGTTGTTTCATAATAATAATTACTGAGATATCGCAGATTTTCCTGCACAATATTTTCAAAATTCACTGCGGTCAGCAAGTTATACCTTCCTGTTCTGTTAAGAGAAACCATCTCATTCTTCCAATAAAAATACAAATTCCAGACTTGTTCCACCAGCGCCTGATTCTTTCCCTCTTCCCCCTTCTCTGCTGTATCCAGCCAGACCATCTTGCCACTCAGTGCATCATAAGAACCGGATATCATATATTTTTTAATAATACGATTTGCAAAATCTACATTCCAAAAACACATATTCGCCATCTGGCGCCTATGTGTCTGTTGGATTTTCTGTATTGTAACAATATTTCTGTTAACATACTGCACTGTATGCAGTATATCCGGCTCTTTTTTCATGAAACACCTGCTCACAATCCTGTTATACCGATTCTTCTTTAATGCCTGTATGCTGCATTTCCATTTTCTTAATAAGAATTTCTCCGCGGCTGGCATCCAAATCCGTATAGCTTATTCCTGTCACAATGCCTTCTTCAATAAAAAATGTCCTTTCCGTATAACCGTCTTTTTTTACAAAAATATGAATCCCATGTACCTTCATACCTCTTTCTACTAAAAACGCATCCGTATCCTGACCCGATTTCATTCCGCGTTCAAATGAAATCGTATCCGGCTTACGGTTTGGTTTTTCAAACAGAAACATTCTGTCATTAATTCCACCGTCAGCAACCACATCATACTCTGTCTGCGAAGAGATATTTGATACCTTTGAAAAACTAAACTTCAAAGAACCGAACTGCACTTCAAAGACATAATTAGTAAGATATTCCCCTCTTTCCCTATTTAAATTCTCCATACTCTGTACTCCATTCTGCCAGACAATAACATGATGCTGGGGCATCATATCTTAAATACATTTTCCAGTTCCTGATTTAGCTTACTGTTAATATGGGATATTTCATCACACCAGCGCAGGCGTTCCCGATGGCTCAGCCGCATAATATCATCATGCCCCCAGTGCAGATAATATGCAATAAATGCCGCTTCCTCATAAATCTTATCCGCCGGATATGTCTCTATTGACCGGCTTCCATAAAATTTACCGGAATATCCACAATCTGGTTACAATGCGGGCACACACCATGATAAACCGGCATTTCCATTGTATTAATCTTCTGGTACAAATCCTGCAGATATGCTAAATCCATTGTATACAGTTTTTCAATGACACGGGTATCTACTGCCGGAAGTGTTCCAAGCTTTGTAATTACCCGTGACAGAAGAATAATCGTCAAATAGCCCGGATTCTGCTGTACTCTAGGGTCCCGCAGCGGTAAAATCTCATCTCCTGCATTTGCCAGACGCATAATTCCTTCCTTATGTACATTTCCTTCCATATCTACAAAACCCCTTGGCAGGGTAAAAGGAAATTCTGTCTCAAATGGCATACATCTCACCTCCTCCTGTAAGAATCACAATATTGTATCACTCCGGTGATGAAATGTCGATATTTAACCACCAAAGTAATATCTTTATGATACGCGTGTCATTCCCTCGTGTGCAATTTCCAGTGTCTCAATTGCCACTTCCGAAGACGTTGCATTAAAATCCGGCGCCGTATATTTCATGGGCCATGCATTAATTACCTGCCAGGAAGCCGCCGGAGCCTCCTCCTCGTCTAACAGGGTAATCGTAATGGTCTTTCTCTCAACTGCCCCATTTACTCCGGCAATAATCCATTCATACAAAACCATAGAATCTGCAAGCCCCTGCTTTAGAGTGATATTTCCATACTTTTTCAATCCTGGTATTTTCATCGGTGTCTGAACCATATCTCCCTCTCTGTATTCGATAACATCAATAGACGCATCAAATCCGGTTACTTCGGAGAATCCACCCGCATCCAGTCCATCAATTTCAACCTTATATCTAAATTTTCCATGTGGATAACCAGCCATTCTCATTCACTCCTCTCTTTACTATTCAGCAGAATCATTTGTCTTTTGGGTAATTCTAAAGATTACAAATTCTGCCGGCTTCACTGGTGCAACACCGATGACACAAATAAGACGTCCATTATCAATATCATCCTGACTCATGGTATTTCTTCCGATATTTACAAAGAATGCCTCATCCGGCGAACTTCCCGCCAAAGAGCCGCCTCTCCATAAATTGGTCAAAAAGACACTGATTGTCCTTTGTACCCGAACCCATAATGTCTCATCATTCGGTTCAAAAACTGCCCAGCTTGTAGTTGCTTTAATGGATTCTTCAATAAAGATAAACAGACGGCGGACATTAATATACTTCCAGCTTGCATTGCTAGAAACCGTTCTGGCACCCCAGACCCGGATGCCCTGCCCCGGGAAGGAACGAATCAAATTGATTCCCCTCGGATATAAGATATCCTGCTCTCCTTTATTAAACTGACAGTCCAGTCCTACGCAGGCACGAACCACTTCATTTGCCGGTGCCTTATGCACCCCTCTGGAATTATCACTTCTCGCATAAATGCCAAGCATTGCGCCTGATGGTGGAATGGCAATATTTTTCTTATCTAACGGGTCAAAGACCTCAAGCCATGGATGATACAGTGCTGCATACTCTGAATCAAAAATGTCACGGTGTGCAATCACATCCTGTACCTTTTTTGCATCTTTCGGAATATCCAGTACGGCAAAACGGCTTGCAAGATTTTCACAATGTGCCACCAGTGTAAGCTGCACATTTGCATCCGTTACACCAGGTATTGCCATAATGGATACAACATCATTATCAACAAATGACTGTATTCCGGTACGTCTTCCGGCGCCATTATCAACTCCGATAAAATCAGCCGCTGAAATACTCGCTACGGAACCATTGCTTCCACCTGTAAATACTACAGAAGATGCTGCCAAAAGCTCGATTGGCGGTAAAATCTCATTTCCTGCTATCTGCGGTACAGGCGGCTTTTTCTTCTCCTTGCCTTCCTCACTCTTTTCAGCATTTGAAGCAGCAGGCTCCGGCTTTGCTGCGCCTGCCTGATAAACTGCCACGATTAAATCCGACTTTGCCGTTACCTTTTCAATAAAGTTTGACGCCATAATATTAAAAGAAACATTATTATATGTCTCTGTCATATCCTGATAGCGAACCTCCAGAGAAAACTCACAGGTAGTAATCACCTTCAGCGGAAGCAGATTCGTATCTACTATCTGGTCCGGGAAATCTTTTTCGAAGGTCAGAACATTGTCCTGATTCTTTACTACCCTATTATATAACGCAGTCCCCTTATCTGTAAATACAACAATATCTCCTGCGTTAAATCCGGCACTGTTTTTCGCCCGGTATTTCTTTCCCTCCTGCGTCTGAAACACCTCTAAAATCTGTGTCTTTGCCTTTGATGCCGATGCAATCGCTATGCTGATATCATCTCCCCATCCCCCCGGATTCTTTGCCATAAACGTAACAACCGGATTCTCTTTTGATGGCACACAGCCCACCGAACATTTTGCATCTTCCGGTGCCACGCGTGTTACAAAACACCGGGAACCGCCATTCACAAAAAAGCTCTCTACCGCATATGCCAGAAAACGATAGTCCTCAAATTCATTTTTAGACAAATATCCTCCATATGTTCTCCTGAAATCAGAGAAATTTGTAACCAATTGCGGAAGCCCCTCCACAGGCCCCCTCTCGGCCAGACCAACAAAACCTGCTGTGCTTGTCCCCACACCTTCCATCGGTTTCGCTCCTGACTCAAATTCTTCCACATAAACACCTGGTGATAAGTATTCAGCCATACATTCCCAGTTTCATATTACTTTCAAAGGAATATGAAACCAGCTTCCTCCCTTCTTACTTTTTATATTTTCAAATCTTTCCTTATTTCTATGCTGCTTTTGCACATAATTATATTTTTAAATACTCTACAAAATAATAAACAACTCTCATTTTTGTAGCAGCATAAAATATTCACCCGCTTCCTCTGCGGTCAGTATCTTTCCAAGCTTTGCATATTCATTTTTTACTGCCTCTAGAATCTGCTTCATCCCCACAGCGCAGTCCCCGGCTGCCGCCAAAAAAGCACTATGCCTGACAATATTTTTAATATTGCTTCCCGATAAGGTAAAGGTTTCGCTCAAATAGTCAAAATCCAGTTCCTCCACAGGCAGCTGCTCTGGTACTGCTTTCTGCCAGATTTGTCTGCGGTATCCTGCATCTGGAAATGGAAAATCCATGATAAAAGTCATCCTGCGGCGAAATGCCTCATCAAAATTCTTAAAAAAGTTTGTAGTCAGAATGCTTACTCCCTCGTATTCCTCCATTTGCTGAAGCAAAAACGCCGCCTCCATATTACTGTGCTTGTCATGGGAATCCTTTACCTCCGTCCGTTTGCTAAAAAGAACATCTGCTTCATCAAACAACAATATCACCTGACTCTGTTTCGCCTGCTCAAAAACTTCATTCAGATTCTTTTCTGTCTCACCAATATATTTACTTACAATTGCCGCCAGATTAATCCGGTACAGCTCCATGTCCATCTCACTGGCTATCACCTGTGCTGCCATCGTCTTACCGGTTCCCGGCGCCCCTGCAAATACCATAGATACCCCTTTTCCATATGCAAAGATATGGTTAAATCCCCACTGTCCATACACCTTCTGACGGTACTTCACATAATTACATGCCATCTTCAGATTCTGAATCAGTTCTTCCGGCAGAACAATATCCTCCCATCCAAACATTAACTCCACCCTTTTTGCTTTGTCGATTGAAATATCGGACATGGCAAAAGAAAGGACTTTTTTTTCACAAAAGAAAAGACGGTGCGCCTGCGCTGTAAGAACAATCACAAATGGAATCTGTTTTTCTTCCATCAGCATCCATAATTCCCGTACTGTCTGCTCATCTTCTCCGCCTTCTATCTGCAAGGCCGGAATTGCTCTCCAAAGGCCGCATTCCCGGAGCCATGCTCTGTACTGCTGCTTCCTTTTTCCCTCAGACAGCCCGCTATGTATCCGCCAGAGTACCAATTCCTGTCCTAATGCGGCAGAAATCTGTAACAGAAGGCGTTTCCTGCCAGAACCTTCCTGACCACAGATTTCAATGATACAATCTTCCTTTTCCAAAGCCTCCCTTTGAAATACGGATAAAATCCGGCTTAAAACATCCTTTTCCATGCTTTCCCTCGCATTATCTTTCTGCCCGCTGCCTCCTTCCAAAGTATCTTCACGGGTAAAAATCTGCAAAAAGGATTGATATGGTACATAAACCGGCTCGCAGGTCAGCATAAGGTTTGCAACTCTCCGATTCAACCGCAGCCCCCTTTCAAAGATTCCCTGTACTTCCCATGCTTCCTCTTCCATGTCATCCATATGTAAAAAGCACCAGACAAACATCGTATCCTGCTCCAGCACATAATAGCATTCCTGAACGGAAAGTGTTTCCTCAAAAGTAAACATCGCTAACTCCAGCGTTATATCCCGCCATCCAAGCTCCTGACATATTCTCCTGCATCCCGGCTGAAATTCAAAACAAAAAAGCAGGTACAGCAGATGCCTTTCAAAACGGTTTCTTGCACCTAGCCAAATAAGATAAGGCATTGCAAAAAACTCCTCTCCCGTCATTGCCGCATCCTCCAGTTTCTCTATCACTGCCCTTTCTTTTTTCATTGCCGCACACCGGCTCTCCATATCCTCCTCTGCTTCTGCCCGAAGCTTTGCAAGCTCCAGCCCTTTTTGTATCAGGCTCCATATTTTTTCTAAATATTCTCTGTACTCCAAGATATTCTCCTATCCAGCCATATCTCGCCAATAGAAACATTTTCATACAAACTATGGCTCCGCTCGCTATTTTATATATTATGGCAAGTCAAATGCGAGTAAACTTGCGCTTGTCTCGTTGCTTCGCGGGAATAAAACAACCGACGTAATATTTACGGCTACTCTAAATACCGATGATATGTATTTACAAAATCTTTGCCCGGCCTTAATCCCAAATCCTGTTCTAATAAACGGCAAAATCCCTCATAACACTGCTTTACCTTCTGCCACTCCCTCCGTTCCCCATATGCAGCTACCAGTCCCGTCGCTGCCTCCTCCGAATAAGGTTCCAGTTTCAGGATATTCCGGTAATACAATGCCGCCGCCCCAAAATCTCCTTCTTTCAGTAACTGTCCTGCCAAAATTTCACAGCCCCTTTTAAAGATTTCATCATAATATCCCTGCTTCTCCTCAATCCAGTAATTATCAAAATCCTCCAGATACCGACCCCAATAGGAAGAAAATTCATTCCGTACCCCAAGCAGGGCAGAAACATCCCCCTTCTCTACCAAAAGTGCAAGACGGTTGATTCGTTCCCCGTCCCATGCAATACCGGAAACATCCAGACTATACTTTCTATTTTTATAACTTATCATTCCTTCCAGCCGGTAATCTGCCAGCTCCTTGCGAATATTGTAAATCATGTTATGAAGCATGGATACTGCATTTGCCGGCATTTCCTCTCTCCAAAGAATCTCGAGAAGCTGTCTTCGTTCTACTGCTGCCCCCTGCAAATCTGTCAGATAGGCAAAAAGCTCAGAGCCCTTTCTGGTACGCCATGACAGCACCCTGCCATCCTTACTTGCCGTAACTGAAAAATTTCCAAAAGACGTTACAGACAACAGGCAGCTCTGCTCTTCCGCCTGCTGCTCATCCCGTTTCGTTAAATCCTCTAAACACCTTTGCTCCTTTTCCATAAGAAATGGCAGCGAAAGCCCTGATTCCCGCAGAAAAAACAAGGCATGATGAATCTGCCTTCCATATTTTTCCGAATCCTCTTCGTATTTTAACAAACCACGATACAGACTGCGGTAACATCCAAACTTATTTTCCTTTCCAAAAGAACTGTCCGCTTTATTCAAATAAAATTCCATCTTTTCATAAGCTGCAATACTATAATCATACTGTGCCGCAATGCCGCAGCACTCCGGGGACAATACAGCTGCCTTGCCCTCCAGCCAGCAAAGCATCTTCCCAAGCGTTTCTCTGTCCTTATGCAGCAGTTCCGCACCATACCGCTCCATAACGCCTGCCAGTAGCTCCTTCTGCTCTCCCTGCACCGCATAATATGTCATCTGACGGTACTGTTTCTGCTCCATATGATAAACAGCCGCCTTCTGGCAGATTTCATTTTTTGCAACACGGTCTGTCATCCCAAGCAAATACACCTGAAACATCCGGCAATATGAATATGTCCCCTTCTCCTTAGAATGATAAAGCCAAAGCTTGTTTTGCACCAGCCTGCGGTATGTCCTCTCCTTCGTCTCCTTTGGCAGAACTTCCCTGCAGACCTTCCATGAAAATGTTCCTAAAACCGCTGTCTGCTCCATTAGCGTCCGAAGCTCCAAATCACAATGACGCCAAAATACCTCATCCAAATATCTCGAAAGCAGGGATTCATTTAAAAGTTCTTCCCAATCCAGAGAAATGGACCCATCTTCTGGCCTCTGTAAAAAACTGCTTCCCTCTCCCTGCAAATAATTCAGTATATATGTAATTCCTAATGACCAGCCGCATAAGTCCTCTGTCACTTTGGCAATCAGTTCCGGCGCCAGCGAATCCTTCCTGCCAAACCACTCAGCTGCCTCTTTCGGCGTCAGTCGGAAACTCTCCTCCCCAAGCATTTTCCCTCTTCCCGATAACAACAGAGTAAGAATCCATTCCGGCAATTCCCGGTTCGTAAGAAACACCAGCTTTACTGCGGATTTCTTTTCCAAAAAACGGGACAACAGCTCATGCCAGCAATCCGGTGAAACAAACTCCTGTACATTATCCAATACCAGACAGGCTTTCTCTGCCTGTACCAGTTTCTTTTCCATTTCCGCCAGACCTTCACAAAACATCTCTATGTCATTGTCAGACTTGTCCATAGAATACCAAAAAACATTCTGTCTGCAGCAGCCTGCCAGTTTCGCAAATACCGAAGTCTTTCCTGCTCCCTTACCAGCCTGTATGACAGCAAAATCCTCTGACAGATCCGAAAAGAAACTGCAAAGCTCCGGTCTCACCCAAATATTTTCTCCCATAAAGGGGATTTCAAATTTTTTTCTGTTTATCATAGAGTTCTATTCCTTTTTTCTTCTCGTCTTCTTTCATTACGCTTCACAGCCGTTCTAAAAATCATGCATAGAACCATCCAGCTTCTCTTTCTGAAATCATCTGTAAATCGTAACTTGCTAATAGCAGTATATAAAAGTTCACTCTACAATTCTATAATCAGACAGGAGAGAAGAGTGAAAAATAAATTTTTCACTCGGCAAGTTTGTGTCTGCGTTGCGACACAAACATTGCGTTATGCGCAAAGGACAGCGCAGAAATGAGGTAAAATATGAGAATTACTTTTGCAGAAGCTGGATGGTATATGCAATCTCTACATATACTTTTTATATATCCTATTTAAGATAAAAGAATTAATATACGCCATGCCTGAAAACCAAATCAAAAGCATAGCCAGTAGTTCTGTACCCAAATATTCCCCAAAATACAGCAAAGCAATAAAGGGAGACAACGCAAGCGCTGTCATCAAAAAAGACCATAATGCATGACCCAGTGAAATCAAAAATGCATTTTTCAATGTATTTTTAACCGTATTTTCAAAAGTACACTGCAGCGTCAAAGCGTAAAGCATCATAAAGAAAACCAGCAGTAATGCCAACAGCATAAACCCTTTTGCAAAAGTCTGCACCAGCCCTTCTTTCATAAAATTACTGCATATATATAAATCTACCGATGCAATCGAGGCGCATACCAGCAGGATAATCCAAATAACCGTAGACTGCCTGAAATTTTCTTTAAATGCCTTAAAGAAACTCTTAAAAATATATCCTTCCTTCTCTTCTGCCATCTTTTTTGTAACAGCATACATTGCTGAAACAGATGCACCAATCGTAACAACCGGAATACAACATATCAAAAATAAAATATTAAGGATAACCAAATCACCCAAACGGGACATGATACCAAAAAACTTTCCATCTATACTAAACATGATTCCCCTGCTTTTCCGTTTCAGCCCTCTTTATGCCCTGCCATATAAAAGGGTATATTCTCTCACTTTCTGTATCAGCTCATCATTGAAATCCCTGTCAGATATGCGCCAGCTCCAATTAATTCCAACAGTAGATGGTGTATTTATCCTTGCCGTATTATCCAGACAAAGATAATCCTGGATTGGGATAATGCACAAATCAGCCGTTGACGCCTGCGCGAGCCTTATCATCTCATATACGATATCCTGTCTCTTCCATATTTCTTTTCCAATATATTTCTTTACCATCTCGATTTCTTCCGGCAATATATTGCCAAGCCACCCTGCTAGCGTTTCGTTATCATGTGTTCCTGTATACACTACACAGTTTTTATCATAATTGTATGGAAGATATTCTCCCGGTCCACTGGAATCTCTGGAATCAAATGCAAATTCCAGTACCTTCATATTAGGAAAGCCACATTCCCTCACAAGCTGCCTTACACTATCCGTAATATATCCCAAATCCTCTGCTATTATCTGTATCTCTCCAAGCCTTGCCTTGATAGCATAAAACAAATCCATTCCCGGCCCTTTTTCCCAATGGCCTGATATAGCATTCTTTGCACCCGCAGGGATGGAGAAATATTCATCAAATCCCCTGAAATGGTCAATGCGGGTAACATCGTATAACTGGCTGCATTTTTCAATCCGCCTAATCCACCAGTCATACCCTGTGTTTCTGTGGTAATCCCAACGATAAATTGGATTGCCCCACAATTGCCCTGTAGCAGAAAAGCCATCGGGAGGACAGCCTGCAACCGTTTCCGGATTGCCCTGCGCATCCATTTGGAATAACTCAGGATGCGCCCAGACATCCGCACTGTCATATGCTACATAGATTGGAATATCACCAATAATCTGTATTCCCTTACTATTTGCATATGATTTCAAATCAAACCACTGGCTGTAAAACTCATATTGAATATACTCGTAAAACTCTACCTCAAAATAAAGCTCTCTCTGATAATAATCCAATGCGTATCCATACCTGCGTCTGATATCCTCCGGCCATTTATCAAAACTTTTTCCGCCAAAGAATGTTTTAACTGCCATATAGATTGCATAATCTTTTAACCAGAATGCATTCTCTTCCCGGAAACGGTGAAACTCCTCTCTTTGCGTAATATTGCTTCTTTCATAAGCTTTCCGCAATAACTTAAACCGTTCCATATACAGCTTATAATAATCTACAGAATTCTCATGCTCACCAAAATCAATAATATCACATTCCTCTTTTGTTAAGAGCCCCTGTTCTATTAAACTCTCAAGGCTGATAAAATAAGGATTCCCTGCAAAAGTAGAAAACGACTGATACGGCGAATCTCCATAGCTTGTTGGCCCAATGGGCAGTATCTGCCAATATTTTTGCTTTGCCTTCTCCAAAAAGTCCACGAACTTACGCGCCTCTTTGGAGAAGCATCCTATACCGTATTTGCCAGGCAGACTGGCAACCGGCAATAAAATTCCACTGGCTCTCATTTTAATACTATCCTTTCACCGCTCCTGCAACAACGCCCTTGATAATGTGCTTCTGACATGCCATATAGAATATGACAATTGGAATAATTGCCAATACTAACATAGCCATCATCGCCCCCCAGTCAACGGAACCATATCCGCCCTTCAAGTACTGAATTGCAATCGGAATCGTTTTATATTCTGTAATATCAAGTACCAGATATGGAAGAAGATAGTCATTCCATATCCACATTGCCTGTAAAATTGCAACCGTAATGCAGGTAGGCTTTAAAATCGGAAGCACAACCTGAAAATAGGTCTGAATCGGATTACACCCATCAATCATGGCAGCCTCTTCTATTTCCAGCGGAATGGACTTTACAAAACCTACAAACATAAAGACTGCCAAGCCCGCACCAAATCCCAGATAGACAATAACAATGCCAAGCGGACTGGTTAATCCCAGCATATCCGCTATCTTTGACAAAGTAAACATAACCATCTGGAACGGCACAATCATCGAAAACAGACACAGCGTATACAAAAAATTTGCACCTTTGCTATTTACTCTGGCAATGTACCAGGCGCACATTGAGGTACAGAGAATAATAACTGCTACAGAAAGGACCGTAATAATCAGCGAGTTTTTAAATGCATCAAAAAAACCAATCTGTTCAATACCTCTGGTATAGTTCTCCAATTTTACAAAGGTTTCGCTCTGCGGAAACGAAAAAGGCTGCAAATTAATAAATGATTTCTGCTTAAAAGAATTCATCAATACAATAAAAATCGGACTGACAAATATAATGGAAAAAATCGAAAAAACAAGTGTCAATATCCATCCATATTTTAACTGGGAAGTATCCCCAAACTGCTCCGCTTTTTTTTGACGTTTCTTTTCATTCATTACTGCTGCACCTCCCTGCTCCTTGTTGCCCTAAGCTGAACAAATGCAATCAAAGCAACCAATATAAAAAATATAACCGCCTTTGCCTGACCTACACCTTCATACCCCATTTTTGCATAGAATGTATCAAAAATATTCAGCGCAAGCATTTCTGACTGATGGGAAGGCCCGCCACCAGTCAAAGCCAGATTCTGGTCAAAAAGTTTAAATCCATTTGTCAGTGTCAAAAAGGTACAAATTGTAATGGATGGCATTACCATTGGTAATACCACATTTTTTAATGACTGCCATGAAGTGGCTCCGTCAATCTTAGCTGCTTCAATCAATTCTGTTGGAATATTCTGAATGCCGGCAATATAAATGATCATCATATAACCTACCTGCTGCCAGCACATCAGAATAACCAGCCCCCAAAATCCGTATGTCGCGCTAAACTGCAGCGTGACGCTATAACGTGCCAGAATACCGTTTAAAATAATCTGCCAAATATAACCTAAAACAATACCGCCAATCAGGTTTGGCATGAAAAACACCGTCCTGAAAATATTGGTTCCCTTAAATCCCTTTGTCAAAAGCATTGCCACAATAAAGGCAAACAGGTTAATCAAAATCACAGATACTACAGTAAAAGAAGCCGTATACCATATAGAGTGTAAGAAATTTTTATCCCCAAATATTTTTATATAATTACTAAAGCCCACAAATTCTGCATCTACTACCGTCGTAAACTTGCAAAAAGATAAGTAGATACCTAAAATGAATGGAATGATAAATCCAATAATAAATGCTGCCAGCGTCGGCAATACAAAAATCGGAAAATACTTTTTAATCGAATCATTCATTTTTTACCTCATTTCTGCAAGGTGAACTTTATTCACCTTGGCTTTATTGCGCATTCCCGATATTTATGTCTGCGCGTCGTTTGACACAAATACGTTTACTAATGCGTAGCCTGATACTGCTCTGCCCATCCATCTACAAATGCCTTCTCAACAGCATCCCACTTGCCTGTACCCTGGGCATATTCAAGCAATGCATTTCCCAGATTATTCTTCCACTCTTCAGATGGAATAGTTGGGAAATTCCACGAAACCGGTGTTTTTCCTTCCGCAAGGTAATCTGCATCAGCCTGCACCAAAGGATTCTTTGCGGAATAGCCTTCGTCAAATGTCTTAAATGGGGTAACAAATCCCATTGTATTCGCAATCTTATCACGTCCCTTATCGCTTGTGATACACCAATTCAGAAATTCTAACGTAGCCTTGATATCCGCCTCGGAAGCTTTGCTGTTTACACACCAGTAATTTTCAGAACCAGTACAAAGTCCCTGATTCTCTTCTCCTGCTACACCAATATAAATTGGCAGCATTCCTAAATCCTCATCTTTCAGTCCATTCTTTGTAATATTCGCATACTCCCAGGTACCATTTTGGAAAAATACAGCCTTTCCTGTTGCAAACTCTGCAGATGCTTCATCACCTGTCTTGCTTGCAAGCAATTTCGCATCACAGGTTGAATCTTTTATATAGAGATCCCATATCTGCTTATACTGCTCAAGATATGTTCCCTTAATTGCTTCTGTCGATCCAATACCTTCCGCCTTATACTCATAATAAATCGGAAGATTGGCAAGATGCGTCTTAAATCTCCAGTCAGAAGAACCATCCATACCTGCTGAAGTAAAGGCACCATCAACGCCCAATTCTTTCTTCTTAGCCTGAATATCATCCGCAACCTCTTTTAACTTTGCAAAACTGTTAATCTCTGAAGCATCGGAAATCTTTGCTCCATCCATTTCACAATATTTCTTAAGCAATGTCTTATTGTAAATGAGTCCATATGTCTCAATAACATAAGCAATACCCTTGACAGCATCACCCTCTTTTAATACGAAGTCATCACTCTTAACCTGCTTATAAATATCGGAATCCTTTAAGTCATAGCAGTAATCCTTCCAGGTAGCAAGTCCTACCGGCCCATTTACCTGAAATAAGGTAGGTGCATCACTTTTGGCCATCTCTGATTTCAACGTCTGCTCATACGTATTGGCTGCTGCTGTTACCACCTTTACCTCCACTCCCTTTTCCTTTGTATACTCCTCTGCCAATGCCTTCCAGTCATCTCCCTGCTCTGGCTTAAAATTCAAATAATAGACTTTTCCTTTAGCAGATTCATCACTCTTTGAATCCTCCTTTTTGCCACAGCCTGTAAACAAGGAAGCTGCCATTGTCAAACATAAAGCAATACTCAAAAGTCTTTTCCTCATATCTCTTTCCCCTTTTCCTATATTATTTCAATACTTTGCTACCAATAATGAATCCGTATTGGGTAAGCTTTTGTAAGGAACAATTTTTATTTAATACAATTCATAAAGTTATTGAAACTATCCAAAGTATTGCCCTGATTTGTCTATAATATACAAAAAGTAAAAGCAGAGTATTGCTTTAATTATCAAATTTTGTAAAATAATCATAAAATCAATATCTCAAATTATAAAAAAACAAAAAAAAAGAAGCCTTATAAAATAAGACTTCTCATACATTTAACATAATGCCGCAGACCGGAATCGAACCGGTACGGGTATCACTACCCACAGGATTTTAAGTCCTGGGCGTCTGCCAGTTCCGCCACTGCGGCATAAAAAAATATTGTTACTAAATGGGACCTACAGGGCTCGAACCTGTGACCCTCTGCTTGTAAGGCAGATGCTCTCCCAGCTGAGCTAAGATCCCAAATTCCAAAAACAAACGACCCAGAAGGGACTCGAACCCTCGACCTCCGCCGTGACAGGGCGGCGCTCTAACCAACTGAGCCACTAGGCCAAATATTTATGAATGGACCCTCAGGGACTCGAACCCTGGACCGATCGGTTATGAGCCGATTGCTCTAACCAACTGAGCTAAAGGTCCAAATACTTTCATCATTTTAAAGCCGACGATCGGACTCGAACCGATAACCTGCTGATTACAAATCAGCTGCTCTGCCAATTG
>CANRVD010000063.1 GCA_947643145.1 uncultured bacterium
AGTGATAAGGAGGTATTTGCAACATGGCTCAATCTGGAAAAGGCAAATTAAATTTCAGGTGTCCATCCTGCTTTATGCGTGATTTGGATATTGATATGTTTTATGACAAGGACAAAAAGGAATATTATTGTATGAGGTGCCAGTATACAGGGACGGAAGAAGATGTACTTGCAAAAAATGAGATGGTACGCTTCCGCTACCGCAAGATGTTAGAGCGCATCACAGATTTTGATTAATATTTGTATGGTGGACAGCAAAAAAATCGACGTACTTTTTAGAAAATATTTTGAAAGTGGGAAGGTATATGGAATTTATTAAAGGAATGGATATTTCTACGCTGCTTGAGGAGGAAGCATGTGGGGCACGTTATTATGATAACGGCAAGGAAGGGGATTTGCTGGAGATATTAAAACGTTATGGTGCAAATTACGTCCGCCTGCGTCTGTGGAATGATCCGTATGCGGAGGATGGCAGTCCGTATGGAGCAGGAACCAATGATTTGGCAAAGACAATTATTATGGCGGGGCGGGCATTGAAGCTCGGCATGGGATTTTTGTTAGACATCCATTACAGTGATTTTTGGGCAGACCCGGGAAAACAGGTGGTACCGAAGGCATGGAAGAACTTCAGTGAAAGTGAGTTAGAGCAGGCAGTTTACGATTTCACAAAGGAAACAATGGAGAAGCTGAAGGAGAGCGGTACTGCACCAACGATGGTACAGGTTGGCAATGAGCTGACAAATGGTCTTTTGTGGCCAACTGGAAAGAAACCGAATTTTGATGCCATTGCCCGCTATGTCAATGTCGGAATTCGCGCAGTAAGGGCAGTGGACACAGAGATTCCAATTATGATTCATTTGGATAATGGCGGTTTTAACGAGATGTACAGGGAATGGTTTGATAATTTTATCAGCAGAGGGGAACCTTTTGATATCATAGGAATGTCTTACTATCCGTTTTGGCATGGGACTTTGGATGATTTGGAGAACAATATGCGTGACATGGCGGTACGTTATGGTAAAGAGATTGTTGTTGCGGAGGTTTCCATGGGATTTACTATGGAAGATTACGCAGAATATGAAAAGCTTGCACCGGGAGAGCGTCAGGGTATGGCAACGAAACCGGCACTGGTTGAAAATCTTCCGTATCCAATGACTCCTGAGGGACAGAAGGATTTCATGGTGGATGTGATGGGACGTATCGCTAAAATTTCGGGCGGCATGGGATTTTTTTACTGGGAACCGGGCTGGATACCTGTACCGGGCTGTGGCTGGGCTACTGATGCAGCACTTGCCTATACTGGTGAGAAAGGGCCGGGAGGAAATGAGTGGGCAAATCAGGCACTGTTTGACTATGAGGGCAATGTGCTCCCTGCTTTGAAGGCAATCCGTGATTTTGCCATCTGAGATAGTGGAAATGGAGGAGTGAGATGAAACAGAAGCTGTTGGATAAATTTGCTGAAGTGTTTGGCAGTGCAGAAGGCGCAAAAGTATATTTTGCACCAGGGCGTGTCAATTTGATTGGCGAGCATACAGATTATAATGGCGGCCATGTTTTTCCCTGTGCATTGACAATTGGCACATATGGTGTCGCAAAAAAGAGAGAGGATAAGGTGTTACGTTTCTATTCCATGAATTTTGAAGAGCTTGGAGTGCTGGAGTCCTCTGTTAGTGGGCTGAGGCCAGAGCCGGAGGCTGACTGGACAAATTATCCCAAAGGGGTGATTTGGGCATTTCAGGAGAAGGGGAATATGACAGACTGTGGGATGGACTTACTTTTGTATGGTAACATTCCAAATGGTTCGGGTCTGTCTTCATCTGCCTCAGTTGAAGTGTTGACAGGATATATTCTCCGGGACTTTTATGGATTAGACGAAATATCGAATCAGGATTTGGCCTTGATTGGCCAGTATTCTGAAAATAAGTTTAATGGTGTAAACTGTGGGATAATGGACCAGTTTGCGATTGCTATGGGTAGAAAGGACTATGCTATCTTTTTGGATACGGCAGACCTATCTTACACATATGCTCCAGTGACATTGAAAGATGCGAAGCTTGTGATTGGCTGTACTAATAAGAAGCGGGGCCTGGGGGATTCCAAGTATAATGAGCGCCGCAGTGAGTGTGAGACAGCATTAGCAGAATTGCAAAAGGTTTTGGATATCAAGAGTCTTGGAGAATTGACTGAGGAGCAGTTTGAGCAGAATAAGCATGCAATAAAGGATGAAGTCAGGATACGCAGGGCCAGACATGCAGTTTATGAGAACCAAAGAACAATCAAAGCGGTTGAGGCCTTGAAACATAATGATATCGAAGAGTTCGGCCGATTGATGAATGACTCGCACACTTCGCTTAGTAAGGATTATGAGGTGACAGGGATCGAACTGGACAGCATGGTAGAGGCGGCATGGAAACAGAAAGGAGTGATTGGGGCACGCATGACAGGTGCAGGCTTTGGCGGCTGTACAGTTAGTTTGGTAAAGACAGAATATGTGGAAGATTTTATTAGTGAAGTAGGCAGGGAGTATGAGGAAAAGATAGGTTATTCTGCTGACTTTTATGTAGTTGATATTGGAGATGGTCCGGTAACTTTGTAAGAAGCCGGACAAGGGTTGCGCAGTAAAAAATAATTTATGACAATAGGTTTGCAAAAGGAGCCTGCAATCTGTTGTTTACAGAAAAGAGGTTGGATATGAAAATATTAGTTCTTGGCGGGGCCGGATATATCGGCTCCCACACAGTAAGTGAGTTAGTTGATGCAGGAGAAGAGGTTGTTATTGTTGACAATTTGGAGACAGGGCATATAGAGGCGGTTAATCGGAAGGCAGTGTTTTATCAGGGAGATATCCGTGACCGTGCATTTGTTGACAGTGTTTTTGAAAAGGAAAATATAGAAGGGGTTATTCATTTTGCTGCAAACTCTCTTGTGGGGGAGAGCATGACAAATCCACTGATGTATTATGACAATAATTTAAATGGAACAAAGGTGCTTTTACAGAGTATGGTAGCGCATGGTGTTGACAAAATTGTATTTTCTTCTACTGCTGCTACGTATGGAGAGCCGGAAAGTATTCCGATTCTGGAGACAGACCGTACGGAGCCAACGAATCCATACGGAGAGACAAAGCTGTCTATGGAAAAGATGATGAAATGGACAGGAGTTGCTCATGGTCTGCGCTATGTGGCACTTCGCTATTTTAATGCCTGTGGTGCCCATGTGGATGGACAGATAGGTGAGGCGCACAGCCCGGAAAGCCATCTGATTCCATTGATTCTTCAGGTGCCGAATGGGCAGCGGGAAGCAATCAGTATTTATGGAGATGATTATGATACGAAGGATGGAACCTGTGTCCGTGATTATATCCATGTTACGGATTTGGCGCAGGCACATATCCTTGCCATGAAATATCTTATAGATGGCGGTGAAAGCAATGTCTTTAACCTTGGAAATGGTGTCGGATTTACGGTAAAGGAAGTGATTGAGGCAGCACGCAAGGTGACAGGCCATCCGATTCCTGCAGTAGTTGCACCACGCCGCGGGGGTGACCCGGCTAAGCTGATTGCTTCCAGCGAAAAGGCAAAATCAGTGCTTGGATGGAAGCCGGAACATGCAGATTTAGAGGAGATTATTGCGACGGCTTGGAAATGGCATAAGAATCATCCTAATGGATTTGCAAGGTAAAATTGGAGTGGCTGGCGATACAATCATTAAAAGTGGACGAAAGAAATTAAAAAAAGTGCTTGCATTATGCTTTGGAATGTGGTAATATAAATTTCGTCGCTGAAAGCGATAAGAAAATAAATAGTTTTATACGAAATATTTTCTTTGCTTGTGGCTCCATGGTCAAGTGGTTAAGACATCGCCCTTTCACGGCGGTAACACGGGTTCAAATCCCGTTGGAGTCATTTTTTAAATGCGGCGACTTAGCCAAGTGGTAAGGCACGGGACTGCAACTCCCTGATCACCGGTTCAAATCCGATAGTCGCCTTCAGATAAACCCTCATAGTTTATGAGGGTTTATTTTAAATAGAAGGGTTGTTACTATTCAGTGTAGTGGTACGTCGGTGCGCTTTTTACTGTATAGAGAAGTACTCAAAGTGTAGTGGAACGCCAACAAAAAGCGAAGTCGGTGTGTTTTTTAACAGAATGTTTACACTTCCGCCACCTATATTTTTATTGCATATGCTAAACTTATAATACTGGTGTAGTGTTTCAAAAGTCAAATGAAACAATAATATATGCCAGAGGGGTTATGTATTGCAAATGGTATAGAATGGAGGATGAAGCAGCTATGAGAAAAAAATTGGGAAAAGCAGTAGTATCACTTGTGCTGGCGGCTGGTGTGTGGTTGGGAAATTTTGATACTACAGTATTTGCGCACGGCACAACAGACCAGATTATTACAAAAGATATGTTAGACAGTTCACCGGATAAGGATTATACTGTCAATATGGATATGCAGAAGGATGCGTCGGAAGGGCAGTATGGAAAGTATTTCCTAAAGGAAGATTTGCAGACTGTTTCTATCAGGATTGATGAGAATAATCTGAATTATTTACTGCAGAATGCCATAGAGAAGCCAACAGTTATGACAGAAAGTGTGACAATAGGCGACCAGACGATTGGTTTTACCGGTTTGAAGACAAAAGGAAATTACACATTGCAGCATACGGTGAAGGATTATGAAAACAACGACCGTTTTTCTTTTACCATCAATTTTGGAAAGTATATTAAAAAGAAAGACTACGGTGTGAAGCAGAATTTTTATGGTTGTAGTAAAATTAGTTTTAATAATTTCTTTTTTGACCGAACTATGATGAAGGAATATTTCGCTATGAAACTGATGAGCGAAATGGGGATTCCAACACCGGAATATGGACTGGCAAAGCTGTATATTAATGGAAATTATTATGGTGTTTATTTTATGGTGGAGGCTATGGATAGCACCATTATAGAAAGATATCAGAAGGTACCTTCCAGTGAAGTCAGCAGTTATTTGACGAAACCGGAGGAGACGACCCTGCTTTATGATTCAGAGGTAGAGAAGCTTTTAAAGGAGGATGGTACATTTGATTTAAGCTCTGTATTAAAGCAGGATGAAAAAGGTAATTATACGGCAGACAAGGCTTTTGCAGAGCGAAATGGGGCACTGTGGGAAAATGATAATGATACATTACAGGATGTAGCAGATATGCTGCCGACAGTATTTAGCTGGCAGAGAAAGCTGAACCAGCTAAGCCAGGGAAGAGATTTTAACTGGCAGGTACTTGATGTGCAAAGTGAGGAGTACATAGAGCTTTTGGAATCTGTTATGGATGTGGATGAAGTGCTTCGTTATTTTGCGGCAAGCAGCTTTTTGGTGCAGCTTGATAATATGTTTGTCAATCTGCAAAATTATGGTTTATATATTGATAAGGATGGAAAGAGCATGCTGGTTCCTTGGGATTATGATTTGTGCTTTGGATGTTATTTTCCTTCTTCGGCTGAATGGACTGCTAATTATGATTTAGATATTATGTTTGAGGGATATGAAATTCAGGGAATAGAACTTCCTCTTTTGTATGAAGCTTTTCCACTTTTTAATGTTATCTGCCAGAACAAGACATTGCTTGACAAGTATCATTTTTATATGAAGGAATGCGCAAAAATAATGTTTCTTGGTGGAGAGGTGTCTACAGGAAAAAGCTATACGCCGGCGTATTTTACTTCCTATATTGATAAGTATACAGATAAGCTTAAAAAAGCAGCTTCTGAGGATTTGGCGCCAAATGTGGACTGGTTGAACGGTTCTGTCCAGCCGTTTAATTTACTGGCAGGCCTGCCAAATCTGTCAAAGATTATGGCAATGCGTTCGGTTGGGGTATATAGCCAGGTGGAGGAAATTAATACCTGGGTATGCGGTAATGGCTGTGCCTTATCTACTTTAGGGAATTCAGGAGACGGGGAATATTCCAATAGTGGAAATCTGACCATAGTGGATGATAAGACTGGTATTTTTGCAAGGGCAGACTATGGAAAATTTAATTTTGATAGAGAATCACCATATATGACAGCTAAAAAACTGGGAAAGCAAAATAAAGTTTATCAGGCTGCTAAAAAAGTGATTGGGTGTGAAAATGAATCGAATCTTACGGTATATCAGGTGACTGCACCAGTCAGGCCGGAGAAAAAGTATACGATTAGTATTCCTTTTGAAAAGGCATATACGGAAGAAGAGATTGCGGTATATTCTTATACGGAGAAGAAGACTACAAAGCTGAATCTGACGTTTCAGGAAAATATCTGCTCTGGAAAGACGGCATCCATTCAGTACATTGCCGTACTTAAGACGGCTGGGGAGAGTAATTTAAAGGCGGTGGAGGCAGAGGATGATTCTGTTGATACGATGCCTGCGGTAAAGAAGCGGATAAAGTTAAATAAAACGAGCCTTACCCTGAAGAAAGGAAAAACATATCAGTTAAAATTAAAGAATACCAGTAAGAAAGTTACCTGGAAGTCTGCGAATAAAAAAGTAGCGACTGTTGGAAAGAAAGGGAAGGTAACGGCTAAGAAGAAGGGAAATGCAGTGATTAAGGCAGTTTCTGGTGGAAAGACATATCGTTGTAAGGTAAAGGTAAAGTAGATAGAATTTGAGCCGCAGAAAGCGCGGCATGAGAGGTTGGAATGGAAGAAGGACTGAAATGGAAGGAAGAGCAGGGACAAGGTGATTTTCTGGCGAATATTGAGAAATATTTTGGGAATCCCAGATTGAAGCCTGAGCAGTACTCTTCGCTTGGACTGGCATATATCGGTGACGGTGTGTATGATTTGATTATCCGTACTATTGTGATTAATCTGGGGAATGGCAAAGTAAATCATTTCCACCGGTTAACGAGCGGAGTAGTAAAGGCGGAAGCACAGGCAAAACTTGTCAAGGAGATTTTGGAACTTCTGAATGAGGAAGAGGAGGCGGTTTACCGTCATGGTCGAAATGCAAAATCCGGGACATCAGCCAAGAATGCTTCAATTGTAGACTACCGCGTGGCAACCGGATTTGAGGCGTTGTTGGGGTATTTATATCTAAAGCACCGTATGGATCGGGCTTTGGAACTTGTAAAAGAAGGGCTGGAGCGTACCGGACAGTTGCCAAAGCAGTTATAGATAAGTTCCCCGTTACTGTGATTCGTAACGGGGAAAACTTGTAGAAATGAGGATTAAAATGAGATATGAGGAATTGACAATTGAAGGAAGAAATGCGGTAATTGAGGCGTTTCGTGCCGGAAAAACGATTGATAAGGTGTTTTTACTGGATGGCTGTCAGGATGGGCCAATCAGGACAATTTTAAGGGAAGCCAAAAAAACGGATACAATTATTACTTTTGTAAAAAAAGAACGGCTGGACCAGATGTCTGAGACAGGAAAGCATCAGGGAGTTATTGCATATTCAGCGGCATATGAATATGGGACAGTGGAGGAAATGTTACAGAAGGCAAAAGACAAGGGAGAAGCTCCCTTTCTGATCTTGCTGGATAATATAGAAGACCCGCATAACCTTGGTTCTGTCATACGAACGGCGAACCAGGCGGGGGCGCATGGTGTCATTATTCCGAAGAGAAGGGCTGTCGGGCTTACCGCAACCGTAGCAAAAGCGTCTGTCGGAGCGATTAATTATACGCCGGTTGCAAAGGTGACAAATCTTGTGAAGACAATAGAAGATCTAAAAAAGCAGGGGATATGGTTTGTATGTGGGGACATGGATGGGAAGCCTATGTACAAGCTGGATTTGACAGGGCCGATTGGAGTTGTAATAGGAAGTGAAGGGGAGGGGGTTAGCCGCCTTGTAAAAGAAAAATGCGATTTTACAGCTGGAATCCCTATGTTTGGCGATATTGATTCGTTAAATGCCTCTGTGGCGATGGGAGTATTATCTTATGAGATAGTACGGCAAAGGCTGAATAAAATGAATTCATAGATTGTTTGTGCCTGCGCTTTGCTTGTCACAAACGGAGTATGCGTAATAAAACCAAGGTGAACTTTGTTCACCCTGCAGAAGTGGAGAAAAGGATGGAGAAGAAATTCCAGGAAATGGATGGGCTGGAAGTGATAAAAAAAGCACAGTCAGGTGATGATGGGGCAATGTCATATCTGCTGGAAAAATATAAGAGTATGGTACGTGCATTGTCCAGGCCGCTTTTTCTTATGGATGGGGATAAGGACGATTTGCTTCAGGAAGGGATGATTGGACTTTTTAAGGCAATCAGGACATATGATGCCGGTAAAGACGCATCTTTTGAAACATTTGCCAATTTATGTATTTCCAGCCAGTTATATTCAGCGATTAAAATGTCAAACAGGCAGAAAAATATGCCGTTAAATTCATATGTCCCGATTGATACGGCAGAATCGGGGGACGGGAACAGTGAGATGGAGCGCTCTCTGCGGTTTGACAGGGCGCTGGTGGCATGGCAGCAAAACCCGGAAGAAATTGTTATCGGAGAGGAAAGTGCAAAAAGCATTGAAAAAAGATTATTTAGCAGGTTGAGCAGGATGGAACGAGAGGTGCTTTCATTGTTTTTGAAAGGGCTTACCTATCAGGAAATTGCTGAAAAGCTGGGGAAATCACCAAAGGCCATTGATAATGCATTACAAAGAATTAAGGGAAAGCTGGTAAAACTATATTAGAAAAGTGCATCGACTTCGCTGGTGCACCAGCATACCACCATATATTGAGAATTTACCTATCTTATCAAAAAGGGGAATGTCTGCACATTCCCCTGAAATATTAAAAAGCTGATAACGGGAATCGAACCCGTGACCTCCGCCTTACCAAGGCGACGCTCTACCGACTGAGCCATATCAGCAATCACAAACGCTATTATATATTAGATGGGCAAAGAATTCAAGACTTTTTTGAAAAATAGACAAAAATCTTGCAAAGGGGAATAGAAGTTTGTTATATTATTTAGTATTAGTTAATCTTACCAGTTTCTGCCTGATGGGATTGGATAAAAGGAAAGCCCAAAAACATAAATGGCGGATTTCTGAAAAAACACTCTTTCTTTCGGCATTGCTGGGCGGAAGCCTGGGAGCTGTTTTGGGAATGCAGTTATTTCGCCATAAGACAAAGCACTGGTATTTTGTGTGGGGGATGCCGGCAATTTTGATTTGCCAGATAGGGGCAATCTACTGTTATATAACAAAATTTGGAAGGATATGAGGAGGTTTCCTATGAAGAAACTTGGTTTTGGCGCAATGCGTTTTCCACTGTTAGATAAAAACGATACAAAAAGTATTGATTCTGAGCAGACCTGCAAAATGTTTGATGCTTTTTTGGAGCAGGGGTTTATGTATGTGGATACGGCATATATGTATCATGATTATGAGAGTGAGCGGATGGTAAAAAGGGCACTGGTTGAAAGACATCCGAGAGAGAGCTTTATACTTGCAGATAAGCTCCCGGTTATGATGATAAATACGAAAGAGGAGCAGGAACGGGTCTTTAACGAACAGTTAGAAAAATGTGGCGTGGAGTATTTTGATTACTATCTGCTGCATTGCCTGGATAAGAAAAATTATGCAAACGTCCAAAAATTGGACAGCTTCGGGTTTGGCATGCAGAAAAAGGCAGAGGGCAAAATACGGAAGCTGGGCTTTTCTTTCCATGATGACGCTGTTTTGCTGGAGAAGATTTTAAAGGAGCATCCGGAGACTGAATTTGTACAGCTTCAGATAAACTATCTGGACTGGGAAAGTGAAAAAGTGCAGTCGCGTCTCTGTTATGAGGTATGTGAAAAATACGATAAGCCGGTTATTGTAATGGAACCGGTAAAAGGCGGTACGCTGGCAAACGATGTTCCGGAAGCGGCAAGGCTCATGATGAAAGAGCGTAATCCGGAAGCGAGCGTAGCTTCCTGGGCAGTCCGCTTTGCAGCCAGCCATAAGAATGTATTTATGGTACTTTCAGGTATGTCAGATATGGAACAGATTTTGGATAATATGTCTTATATGAAGGACTTTAAACCATTACAGGAAGAGGAAAAGGAAATGCTTTTTAAAATAGCGGATATAATCCGGTCAAATACGGAAATTCCTTGTACCGGATGTCAATACTGTGTAGAGGGCTGTCCGAAAAAGATTCCAATTCCTAAGTATTTTGCCCTGTACAATGAGTTTAAAGGAATCGGAGAATCAGCAGAGGCAAAGGAACGTTATCAGGCGGTAAAAGATGCAGGAAGGGCTATGGACTGTATTTCCTGCAAAAAGTGTGAGGAGCATTGTCCGCAGAATCTGAAAGTGGCAGAATATATGAAAGCAGTATCAAAAGCATTTGATTAAAAATTATGATTTACGGCAGGATTTAGAAATCGAACAAATTCGCTGCATATACGTAAGAGAGGAAGGATTGTAGAAATTGACGTACAGGCTGTTTAATACGGTCATGAATAGTAGCGGTTAGAAGAGTGGTACAGGAAAGGAACAGGCAGCATGCAGAAAGCAGAATGTACAGCGGAGTTTGGCAGCAGGGTAGATAAGATATGGGATATTATGACGGACAATGCCAATTATGCATGGCGGAGTGATATCTCTAATATTGTGGTTCGGGATGGAGGCAATGCTTTTACGGAATACACAAAGAAGGGGTATGCCACTGAATTTACCGTAACCTTGAAGATACCGCATGAGCGTTATGAATTTGATATGAAAAATGATGCGATGTCAGGGCATTTTACGGCAGTTTTTTCAAAGGTCAACGGAAGGACAAAGGTAACTTTGATAGAAGAGGTGGAAGCAGTGGGGGTTGTGAAAAAGATGTTTGCCGGAATGTATTTAAAAAAGCACCAGAAAGCATATATTTCCGATTTGAGGAAGGCTTTAGGTGAAGTGTAAGAAGAGAGGAGAATAGTATGCCATTTATTAATTCAAAAGTTAGTGTAGCAATGAGTCAGGAGAAGAAGGATACGGTGAAGGCGAAACTTGGGCAGGCAATTACTATGGTGCCGGGGAAGTCTGAGAACTGGCTGATGGTAGGTTTTGAGGATTCGTATGATTTATATTTTCAGGGGAATCAGGATGCACCAACAGCTTTTGTCGAAGTGAAAATTTATGGCGGGGCGTCGCCAAGTGTTTTTTCCAGTCTGACAGGAGAAATTTGTAACATCTATCAGGAAGAGCTTGGAATTCCAAAGAACCGTATTTATATTAAATATGAGGAAGTGGATAACTGGGGCTGGAACGGTTCTAATTTTTAGTGGGGGATAAAAGTAAGAGTGAAAAATAAATTTTTCACTCAGCAAGTTTGTGTTCGCGTTGCAACACAAACATTGTGTCATGCGCAAAGGACAGCGCAGGAATGAGGAGATTTATGAGAGAGTTACAGTCTAAAATCAGGGCAATGGACCATAAGGGCTACCCTGCCTATAAAAGCCTGAAGGGAAAATATCGGTTTGAAAAATACAGATTAAGCATTGACCATGTGCAGGGAGACCCCTTTGCGTCTCCCTCAAGTCTAAGTGCACAGATTAGCGGGCAGGATGCCGGAATACCAGAAGAATTTTATCAGGAGAAGCACCGGAAAACAGCACTGGAGGATTTTCTTCTCAGAGTATTTGCGAAAGGTGTCGAAAAAGTGAGTTTTCAGGCGAAGGGTTCTGGAAAAAGCGGGTTGATTTCTGCCAGCAGACCAGGACAGGAGATTCTGGAGCGGAGTGCCTGTCAGGTGGATGCACAGAGCGGAACGGTTTTCTTTCGCTTTCATGTGGGATTTCCGGCAAGAGGACGTTCCATTGATGCCAGGGAAATGGAAAAAATTATATTCCAGCTTTTACCTCCGGTTATTGAAAATGCAGGTCTTTATAAAAATCTGAATAAAGCTTCACTAAACAGAGCAATCGAGCTGGCGGATGATCAGAGGGCAATCAGGAATCAGATGGCGGAAAAAGGGCTTGTGGCATTTGTCGCAAATGATGCTATTTTACCGAGAGAAAGCGGTGTATCAGAGCGTCCGATGAAAGGGGCTGTTCCTTTTTGTGCGCCAAAAGCACTGGAGGTTGAATTGCAGCTTCCGCACAAAGGTGCCTGTAGGGGAATGGGAATTCCCAAAGGTGTTACCCTGATTGTCGGTGGGGGCTATCATGGAAAATCTACACTGTTAAAGACTTTAGAAAAGACTATATATCCGCATATTGCGGGCGATGGCAGGGAATATGCGGCTACCGTTTCCTCTGCAATGAAAATCCGGGCAGAGGATGGCAGGAGTGTATGCAGGGAAGACATCAGTCTTTTTATCCGTAACCTGCCAAATGCGAAAGATACTGCCTGCTTTTCAACTTTGGATGCGAGTGGTTCTACTTCTCAGGCGGCCAATACGTTGGAAGCAATAGAGGCGGGAAGTGATTTGCTTCTGATTGATGAGGATACCAGTGCAACGAATTTTATGATTCGGGATGAACTAATGGAAAGTGTAATTGCAGCAGATAAAGAACCGATTGTTCCATTTATTAAGCGGGTAGGGCAGTTATATCAGGAAAAAGAGGTTTCGACCATTCTGGTAGTTGGAAGCTGTGGCGCATTTTTCCATGTGGCAGATACAGTGATTCAGATGGAGCAGTATCTGCCAAAGGAGATTACAAAGGAAGCGAAAGCAGCAGCGGAGAAATATCCGCTGACAATGGAGCCAGAGACTGGAATGCTTGTTTTTGCTTCTGACCGGAAGGTGCGTCTGCCAAAGGTAGAAGAGAGACATAAGATTAAGGTAATGGGAACGGATGGTTTTACATTTGGCAGAAGTCAGGTAGATTTGCGCTATCTGGAACAGATTACGGATGGGGAACAGATGCTTGCTATTGCAAAGGCGGTAGAATATCTTGGACGTCGCTATGGCGGCAGGGAAATAGAGCTTTTACAGGCAGCAGATGAAGTAGAGAAGCTTTTAATGGAACAGGGAGTTTCAAAGCTGACGGAAGGTGTGGTGCCCAATATGGCAATGCCTAGAAGAATGGAAATCATTGGCTGCCTGAACCGTATGGTTAAGCCATAGATAATGCTTTATTTCGGATGTTTTTTTTGATATAATACAACGTAATAAAGTGAAGGTATTCTACGGTGGCTATTCACCGCAGCAATGCATTCGGAAATGAGGATCAACATATGAAGAGAAAGATAATAGCCCTTGCTGTTGCCTGTATGATGCTATTTCTATGCAGTGATATATCTACAAGTGCAGAAGTTATTCATGAGACAGATTTAGAAGACTATATTATGCAGGAAATGTCTTCTGCTAATATTTTGGGAATGGGAATTTCTATTGTCAGCCCTGATAAAGAGTTATATTGTGCTGCATATGGGGCTTCCCGTGAGACACAGGCAGATTATGTGCTTGGCTCCGTAAGCAAATCCTTTACAGCAGCAGGTATCATGAGGATGGCCGAGGATGGAGATATTTCTCTGACGGACACCGTATCAAAGTATTTGCCCCAATATAAGGAAGCGGCTGATATTACGATTCAGGAATTGTTAAACCATACAAGTGGCATAACAGAAGAGCAGGTAATGTCAGATTTGAAGGTGACAGGACAGAAGGGACAATTTCAGTATGCTAATGCAAATTATAACCTTTTGGGAGATATCATTGAAGAAGTATCAGGGATGACGTATGAAGAATTTATATCAGATAATATTCTTGACCCGTTAGATATGACTTCGACATATTCGCTTCGTATGAAAAGTGGTATGGAGGAGGAGCTTTTGGCCGGGTATCAGAATTACTTTGGATTTCCATATGCTTCGAAGTATGAGTATGATGAAGAGGATGACTGGATACAGGTGCCTTCCGGTTACTTGATTTCAGATATAAAGGACATGGGAAAATATCTTCAGATGTATCTGAAGGAGGGCGGAGATATCTTAAGCAAAGAAAGCATTGATGCCATGTTATATCAAGGGGTTGACACCCCGGATGACAGCCTTGTATCGAAGTCACTGTTTGATGGAAGTGCCAGATATGGAATGGGCTGGCTGGAAAAGGAAGTTTATGGGAAAAAGATTTTATATCATGCAGGTGAAGTGGAAAATTTCACCACAATGATGGTGCTTCTGCCAGAACAGGAATTGGGTATCATGATGATGTTTAATTCGATGGATTATCTGGTGGGGAAAAAATTAATCAAATCACTGGCAGAAGGAATTATTTCGATTGAGTTAGAAGAGACCCCGGCACAGATAGATGGCAATACATATCTGCTCCGGCATGGGGTTATGGACTTTATGATGTTTCTGGCGATTTTTGCGTCATGGATGCCGATTATTTTAATGGGAGTCTGGGTGAAGCGTCGTCGTAAGCATTTGTTCAGTCTGCCTGAGATTATAGTAGATTGTGCCGTTCATATCGTCTTACCGGTTGTGATATTGCTCATTCGGCAATGGGCAGTGCCAGGCTTTATGTTGAAACGCTTTGTACCGGATGTGTATTATATTATCTGGGGTGTCATTTTATCCCTGTTCTTTGGCGGGCTGGTTAAAATTGTAACGATGGTTATACTGGTGATTCTTGGTGCGAAAAAGGAAGCACCTGCTAAGGAAGAGGCGTCGGAGGAGAAAGCTGACAAGGAGCAGGAAAAAGAAGAAACTGCGAAGAAAGAAATGCTTGCCAAAGAAGAGATAGCAGAGGAGAAGACAGCAAAAGAGCAGGAAAAAGAAGAAACCGTCGAAAAGGAAACGCCTGTCAAAGAAGAAACAGCAGAGGAGAAGACAGCAAAAGAGCAGGAAAAAGAAGAGACTGTAAAAAAGGAAACGCCTGTCAAAGAAAAGACAGCCGAAGAGAAGGCTGATAAAGGGAAGGAAAGAGAAAACGATGCCGAAAAGGAAACTTCTGCCAAAGAAGAGACTGGCAAAGGGCAGGAAAGGGAAGAGGTAAAAAAGGAAGCAGCGGCAGCAATAGAGAAGAATGAGATTGTTAAGGAAATAAAGGAGAAGAAAAAAACGGATAGGAAAAGTCCGCATAAGAAAAAATGAAAAGGGGGAAAAGCTGGAGGAAGTTTCAAGGCTTCCTTTGGATATGCAGGCTCCTTTCCAGGCGTTATGCCTCGGAAATTATGTGCCGGGATGTAGTATGAGCTTCAATCGGGCATTAAAAGGATTGGTTGACAGATTTCTTAAAATCTGTTATAGTGACTTTCATAAAAAAGCGTAACATAACATATATTTAAATGATATTAAATGCTATGACGGGGAGGAGTATATATTTTCTGGAAGCATAGAGAGAAGATGGCTGGTGAAAATCTTTCTTTCAGTGATATAGAAGTAGCCTCTGAGCAGTGAATTGAACAGGAGTACCTAAGTAGACTTCAACGGAGTTTCCACCGTTATCAGGAAAGCAATATAAGTGACAGACAGGTCATCGTATTGTAGAGAGCAAGGAGTTGTCCTTGAAATTAGGTGGTACCGCGGTTGATATTCGCCCTAAGTTAGTAGTTTTACTGACTTAGGGTTTTTTTTCGCAAATAGTTAAAATCCAATGAATGGGAGGAATGTATGATGAAGGGAACGGAAATGATTGTTAAGGCATTAAAGGAGGAAGGAGTAGACATTATCTTTGGCTATCCGGGAGGGCAGGCGATTGATATCTTTGATGCCCTGTATGATGAAAAAGAGATAGAAGTGGTGTTGCCAAGGCATGAGCAGGCATTGGTTCATGCAGCAGACGGGTATGCCCGTTCTACCGGAAAAGTAGGTGTCTGTCTGGTGACAAGCGGACCGGGGGCTACGAATCTGGTAACAGGAATTGCAACAGCCAATTATGATAGTGTTCCTTTGGTTTGCATAACAGGTCAGGTTCCTTTAGCATTAATGGGTAATGATGCGTTTCAGGAGGTTGATATTGTCGGCATAACGAACAGCATCTGCAAATATGCAGTAACGGTCAGGACAAGAGAGGAACTGCCGAGAATTCTGAAAGAGGCATTTTATATTGCCAGGACAGGAAGACCCGGCCCGGTTGTAGTAGATATTCCGAAAAATATCCAGATAGAGGAAGGCAGCAGTGAATATCCGGCAGATGTAAATATCAGAGGTTATAAACCGAACGAGAGCGTACATGTCGGACAGATAAAAAAGGTAGTAGCATTGTTAAAAAAGGCAAAAAAACCACTTTTTCTGATTGGTGGCGGAGTTAATATTTCAGGTGCTAATCAGAAGATGAAAGAACTTGCAGAAATGACAGGCATTCCTGTGATTACGACTATTATGGGGAAGGGGGCGATTCCTACCTCGCATAGATTATATCTGGGGAATATCGGTATTCATGGAAGTTATGCGGCGAACCATGCAGTATCGGAGTGTGACGTACTGCTTTCCATCGGAACACGTTTTAATGACAGGATTACAGGTAAAATCAGTGAATTTGCCAAAAATGCCAAAATCATTCATATAGACATTGATTCGGCGTCAATTTCGAAGAATATCGTTGTAGATATTCCGATTGTGGCAGACGCCGGAATGGCGATAGAAAAGCTTTTAGAGTACATGGTACCTTTAAAAATAGATAAGTGGGCAGAGCAGGCAATGGTCTGGAAGCAGGAACATCCAATTTCGATGAACAGATATTCCGGTCTTACCGCGGAAAAAATCATCCGATATATTAATGAGAATTTTGAAAATCCGATTATTACAACAGATGTAGGGCAGAACCAGCTTTGGACGACCCAGTATATAGAGCTTGAGAGTAACCATCAGTTTTTAACATCAGGAGGACTCGGAACGATGGGATATGGTTTTCCGGCAGCAATGGGCGCGCAAATGGGGAATCCTGACAAGACGGTTATTGCGATTTCAGGAGATGGCGGTATGCAGATGAATATTCAGGAGCTGGCAACAGCAGTCGCATATGAGCTTCCTTTGATTCTGATTGTTTTAAATAATGGTTATTTGGGAAATGTACGTCAGTGGCAGGAAATTTTCTATCATAAACGCTATTCGAGCACCTGTCTGCGCTACCGCAAGAGCTGTGAGAAAAACTGCAAAGACAAAACGAAGTGTTGTCCAACCTATACGCCTGATTTTATTAAACTGGCGGAAAGCTATGATGCACATGGAATTCGTATTACAAAGGAGGAGGAAATAGCAGAGGCATTTGCGTTTGCGAAGGAGCATAAAAATGCGCCAACCATTATCGAATGTATTATTGAAAGGGAAGCGGATGTATTTCCTATGGTTCCAACAGGAAAAACACTGTCTGATATGATTTTAGACGAACAGTAGAAAGGATGGATATGTAATATGGAAGCAAAGAAAAGATATATTTCACTTTATGTAGAAAACAGAATTGGTGTTTTGGCAAAGATATCAGGACTTTTGGCAGGAAAATCATATAATCTGGATACGTTAACAGTAGGGGAAACAGAAGATGCAACGGTTTCGCGTATGACGATTGGCATGACGATAGATGATATAACATTTGAGCAGGTGAAAAAGCAGTTAAACCGTTGTGTGGTTGTTATAAAAGTAATTGATATTTCAGAAGTCCCGATTCACAAAAAGGAATTGCTATTTATTAAAGTTTCGAGCTGTTCGGAAAAGGATAAGGCAGAAATCTTTCGGATAGCGAAAGCTTTTTCGCTGGAAATCATCGATTATGACAGGCGTAATGTGGTGGTTCAATGTGTAAAGACGGAAAGAGGAAATAATGACATGATTGCGCTGTTTAATGATATGTTTGTAAACCGCATTGAAGTCGTCCGCGGCGGCAGCGTGGCAATCGAAGCGGTTTCTACCAGTACAAGATAAGTGTAACATCATTAAATTGGATTATACTAGAAAATACGCAGTCCCTTTGGATAGTGGTTTTTCAGTACTCCATTCTGGGCCTTTCCCCAGCCAAGGGAGATTCCCTGATAGCATACCAGAGTCCATGATTTCAAGGTATCGGGACAGGATATGGTTTCTCCCTTTAAATAGCCAAGGGCTTCTTCAAGGGTGCATTCTCTGGATTGGGCCACATCTTCTGCGTGCAGTGCCATAGCCAGCGCATGGGCAGGTTCAAAACGTTTTGTTTTGCGTGTTCCAAGATGAAGGCCGGGGCGGACTGTTTTAAGTCCCTGTAAAGAGT
>CANRVD010000064.1 GCA_947643145.1 uncultured bacterium
TCGTCCCCTCATAGTAGCTGAAAGGCTGAACCATCCCTGTGGTTCCCACCTTAAGCTTACAGTCCGGCATCTGTGGCGCCTGTATTTCCGGCATAGTTCCCTCCGCCCTGCTTACCCAGCGGTCATACATATCATCCAGCGTCCCCTCGGCTCTTGCTTCCGACAGAAACTGGTTCACTTTATCCTTTAAATTGTCAACTTGGCTTTTGGGTGAAATCCCCACAGCCACATCCATACTTTCTCCCAGGTTTTCCTCTAAAATCTCCACATTCTCAAGACCGCTGGCAATAGCAAATTCCATCATTACCCGGTCATAAACAAACCCGTCCAGTTTTCCCTGGGAAATGGCAAGATACCCCGAAGTATTGCCGGAAAATGTTTTTTGCTCCGCCTCCGGCAGATATTTTTCCGCCATATACATACCTGCCCCGCCTTCCGGAACCCCAATCGTATAGGCCGGATTGTTGAGCTGTTCTATGGAAGTGATTTTTTCATTTTCTTTCCTTCCACATCCCCCAAGGCATAGTATTCCTGAAAGGGCAAGTGTTAAAAGCACCATTCTTTTTTGTAAAACCATTTTTCCTCACCTTTCGTCTGAAATGATTCCTCTGTCCCGGCACAGAGCTTCTATACTCCTGTTATATGTAACTTCCGCCTGCGCGGAAAAAAGCACCCGGGTACTCCCTCGTTGTTATCCCTGTGATGAGCCACAGACACAGCACTTCCCATGTCTCGGACAGTCCTAAGTGCATGGGCATGGTCTTTTGTTGTCACAATCTGTCATACGCTATTATAGCAGATAAAAATATTGCTTTGGTGGGTATGGAATAATTTGTACTTTTTCTGGTATAATCTGTTATATATCCCTTCCACTCGTTCAGCCATTCCAGTTTTAGCGCTTTGGCAGATGGCTATAATATCTTCGCCAATAGCGACTGCAAAATGCCCAATGCCAATATAATTGACAGATACCCAATATTTTTGAGAAATGACAGTGTCTCCAATATCAAGCATTGTAAAGACACCGGTCGAAATGGTAAGCATTCTTGTAATTGTAGGATTATTTGCGGGCTTAATATTATCCCAATTCATCTTTACCATATCGGAAAGAGAGCAAACGTTTATTTACGCATTTCCATTGCAAGACGACGAATAAAATAAAATGTTTTTGCAATAAACTCATTTGCGATAATCGGGAAAGCCTGCCTTCCAAGTAATTTCTGGTATCAGGCCGCCCGGCCTGCCTATGGAAACGATAGACTACATAGATACAATAATATTTCTGTTGCTGTTCTCAATATGGTAAATAGCAGCAGAGGCCGACAGTCTTTTTTCTGTTTTTCTATCATCTTCTTTAGTCAAATCCCCCGCAGCAAGCTACGAGACATGACTTAGCTTCTTTTTAGCAAGTTCTCCCCAAAGGACGGGGTATTTGGTCTACGCTCCGCTTCGGTCGTTGCTTCGCGGGAATAAAGCAGCATACATTTTCTTCATCAAGTCTACAAGTGCTGCGACAAAAACGCTGCACTCTCGTCCCCGAAACTCACTTCTTGTCAAGGTGAAACAAAAATAGTTAAAGGTAAAAAATTAGAGCAATTCCTACTTGAACTGCTCCAATCTCACTATCAACTTTTACTCAACTATTTCAGTAAAAATTCTGTATCTCCAATAACAACACTTTCAACATTGTCTAAAAGTATCATATTCTCATAAACTCCATCTTGTCTCCAGGACCAGGTTCCATCATCATTATCCTCAGGTCCGCATCCACCATGAAGTTCAACCACCTCTCCGTCTTTCAAATGAATTTCCATTGGCATATCAATGAAATCGTTTTCTGACAACTTATCCTCTGTTGTAACCCTGACAGAAAATCCTATAGGAGATATCATAAGTTCATCTATTATTCCTTCACTGTTACCATATTTGAACTTCTGCCCTGTAGCCAGATTGACCGAGGAATCCTGTATTTCAAAAGAAATATCAAATTCCCATTTTCCCGAAACATCTATCTTTTCATCCTCAACCCATAACTGCATATCTTCTAAGGATATAAATACATTATCTTCTACATTATCCATATAAGTAAATGCAATATAATATTCAATACAGTTTGCATTATTATTACTATCAACATTTCCAGTTCTACCATGGTACCATGAATAATCCTCATTATTTATTCCCATAAAGTCAACCTCTGTAGGTACATTGCCATTTTCCAGTAAGGTACTGCCGTCAGATTTCTCAACCTTAAAAACGATTCCCATATTTTTACCATCGCCTATAATTCCTTCTGCTGAAATTTTATAGCCATTATCTTCAGCCACAACATTTGTAGAAGTTCCCATTGTATTGGCCACCGCTACTTCCTCATCTGTACTAATTCCAAATATTGTCTTAAAAGAATCCGGTATTGGTAACCATCCTGCAGCTACACTAACTGTGCCCATTCCTATAATTACACAGGCGCAGGCTGCTGCCGCAACAAGTGTCTTTCTCCATGTTTTTTTACTTTTTTTCATTTTCCGAACCTCCTTCAAAATTTGCTTTTTAGCAATTTTACTTTCATAATCAGATAATTTCTGATTCTCAAACTCTTTAAGATTCATTTCCGCATTATTCAATAATTCATAAATATCTTCCATAATTTACCTCATTTCTGCAAGGTGAACCTCGCTTTATTGTGCATAACGCAATGTTTGTGCCGCAACACAGACACAATACTTGCATAGCGAACACATTTCGCAGTGTGAAAAATTTATTTTTCACACTTACACTCCTTTTTGTGTTCTCAATTTCTTTTTTGCCCGTGAAACTCGATTATAGATAACTGATTTTTCAATATTCAAATCCTGACTTACCTGTTCCACTGGTTCCTCATTCGCATATATTCTTATTAGGATTTCTCGATCTTTTGGTTTGAGTACTGCCAGCAGTTCTTCCGTCCGAGCCGAAATTTCACTCTCCAGGATTTCAGGCCTGTCTTCGTTTTGTAATTCATAGTTTTCCATTCCGTCATAAGTTACTTTATCCATCTCAAACCTGTGCTTTCGCATATAATCAATCGATTTATGTTTTGCAATTGCGGCAATCCAGTTTTTAAAGCTGTTATTTTCAGGATGAAACGACTCTATATGCTCCCAAATCGAAAGAAGCACATCATTAAAACACTCATCTTGCTTCCATTTAAGGCAAGACATATTTTTCCTGATTACAGCCTTAATAAGACCTCCATATTCATCAATTACGTACATCAATGCATCCTCATTTTTCATACATAGCTGATAAATAAAATTATTGTTATCTATCTTCATCAACCATCCTCCTTCACCAACTCCCCTCCCACAAATATTTCCGGAAATTTTGTTTTATACTTTATGATACGAATAAGATTTGCCATTTCTATCAAAATCATAAAAATATTTTTCAAATTTTAGTTACTTCTATAATAACTTTTGCTCTCAAGTTATATAGAAGTACAGGTTAACTTTTTTCCAATTTATGCCGATAATAATAAGAAGGCGTTTTTATTTTTTATCAACGGAGGACACCATAATGAAAGTTGAGCCTAATGATTGGAGACCATATGGTAAAATAATTTATCAGAAACAAGATTTCATAGTTAAACAGGTAGCATTACTGCCTGAGAAAGCAGTTGAGTATGACAGCGCTCCTGATTACACTTGCTGTCCGATTCAATCCTGGCAGCATACGGATTTACATAAATTGTTTGACGACTGGCGTAAACAGTTTGCCAAGTCATCAGGGAATAATGGTATCTGTAAACGTATACCATGCATCTGTTACCCAGATGCTATAAACTTTAGGACAACTTATTTAGCCGGCCTAAAGCACAGTACATTTATGAAAGCTTTGGAAGATAATATCCATAACGGATGGGAATCTGCAAGAATCGTAGCACATGATACTGTAACGAAAGCAACAAAGTCAAAAAATATGAAAGAGATTTGCAAAGCTATCGGTTATCCACCATTTATAATCGCTGCACTTGGTAAAGCCCTTCTCAAGTTTGAAGAGGGAGATGCATTACCGCTTATAGCCAAGTTCTATGAAGAGCTGATTACAGGGATACTCTATGTGCATGTGGACAAACTGGATGAACTGGCATTTAAGATTTCCGATAAAACATGGGAAGTAATTGATTCAACTGAATTTAAATACTAGTACAACGAATATTAAGTAATTGGCAGTTTCTGTATTATTCATTCTCGGCTAAATGATGCAGAAGGAATTTTCAGACTGTTGTGTCAGATTTTAACGGTTACGGTCAAAAGCCTAATACAGCAGTCTGAGAAATGGTATTATTACCTTCTATGACGAATTGCGCCGTATAAACATTTGTATAGTCTCGAATTCCCTATATCTTATAAAATCCCACAGAACATGCAGGAATCACAATTCTGTTTCCCTCTACTGAGATTTCTCCACCAAAGCCATAAATCTTTTTCTTCAAATCATATTCACACTCAAAAGTTTCTTCCCTGCTCGCTGGATTCAGTATAACCAGAATCTTTTCTCTCTCACCACTCCTAAGATAGGTAAAAGGATAGGCATTCTTTTCCGCATAAACAAATTCTATTTCTGCATTACTCTGAAGCGCCTCATGCGCCTGCCGTATAGAAATAATTTTTCGAATTTCATTATAAAGAGAATTTTCATCCTCCATTTGGGCTTCAACTGTGGGCCTGTCAACACTTTCGTCCTGTTTTATATAAAGCATTTCTTTTGGCGCAGAACTAAATCCTGCATTCGTTGTATCATCCCACTGCATCGGTGTACGTGAGCCTGTTCTATTATAACCACCCTCTACTGAGGTAAGATTTTCAACATATCTCATACCGATTTCATCGCCATAATAAATAAATGGTGCACCCGGCATGGAAAGTAAAAACGCAAAAACAATTTTCAGATTATCTCCATGAATCAGGCGGGCAAGCCTATCCATATCATGATTCCCTGACGGAATACAAATTAATCCCTTTCTCTCCGACTTTTCGTAATTCTCCTTGTACTTTGCAACAAACTCGGAAATATCCCCTTTTCCCCTATTAGAAAAATAAGGTTCTTCACAACGGAATAAATCATTATAATGAGATGGCCCAAAATGTAACAGAAAATCCATATGAAAACCACCCTGCAGTGATTTATCAGGTTCTCCCCATTCAGAAACCATTGCCGCCTGAGGAAATTCCTGATTCAGAAATTCACGGACATTCTGCCACAGCCTGATGGTTCCCTTGCCCTCTTCATCGTGCTTTACAAGAGAACCTGCCATATCTACGCGAAAACCGTCACATCCCATGCCAAGCCAGAAACGCATGATATTCTTAAGCTCTTCAAGGCTCGCCTTCGGTCCTTCACTATCCATTGACTGCTGCCACTTCTTATCAGGGTCAGGCTTATAAAAACCATAATTCAACGCAGGCTGGTGGGAAAAGAAATTTACCGCACAGGAACCGTCACGGTCAGAAATTCCCCGGATACATCCCATCCCCTGTGGCTCTTCCCATATGCTGTCTGTCCAAACATAACGGTCCGTAAACTGGTTTTTCTCTGCCTTCATTGACTCCCGAAACCACTTATGCTCAACACTTGTGTGCCCCGGAACCAAATCCAAAAGTATATGCATATTCCTCTTATGTACTTCCCCAAAAAGACGCCTTAAATCCTCATTGGTGCCATAACGCGGCGCGGCAGAATAATAGTCCGAAACATCATAACCAGCGTCGCCAAAAGGTGACGCAAAACAAGGATTCATCCAAATCGCATTGCACCCCAAATTTTTTATATAGTCTAACTTCTCAATAATCCCCTGAAAATCACCGATTCCATCGCCGTTGGAATCATTAAAGGACTGTGGGTAAATCTCATAAAAAATTGCATTATTTAGCCATGCAGGCTGATTGTTTTTATTCATACTAATCCCCCATTCTTGCTCAGCCCGCAAATTCGGGCACAAGCACACTATTTGCAAAACGAACTAATTTCGCTTTATGACAAATTCATTTTTCAACCTATCTTCCTTTTTAATAATTATAAGAAGCAGAAACAGCTTCTTATAATCGATTGGCGGCACAAAAAATGTGCCTTTTATCGAAAATTGCGCTGCAATTTCCGATAAGTTATATTATCCATATAATTATTATTTCACTATTATACTACATCGGAAGCCAAATCTTGCAAGATTTCATTTCCAAAGGAATAAAGCACTTTCCATCAGTTTCTGACTAACCCGATGATATCCTTAACTGTCTCTACAATATATGTCGCCCCTGCATTTTGCAATTCAGCCCTGTCGCCATAACCATATAAAATGCCAATCGAGTCAATTCCAATCTCTTTCGCGCCGAATATGTCTTGCTCCCTGTCACCAACCATAACTGCCGATGATAAATCTGTCACATTACTCTTTTCCAACGCATAGGAAATCACATCTGCTTTTTTACTTCTCACTCCATCCATGGTTGCACCACCAATAAAATCAAAATATTTATCAATCGAAAAATACCGGAGAATTTCAGTCGCAAATACTTCCGGCTTGGACGTCGCAAGTATAATCTTCTTTCCTGCATCTGACAGCTCCTGCAACATAGCCACAACACCGTCGTAAAGTTCGTTTTCATAGATTCCCTTTTCCCGGTAATACTCCCGATAATACTCAACCGCCTTAACACTCTCTTCGGGTGAAAAACCACAGAAATTAATAAACGAATCATGGAGTGGCGGACCGACAAACTTATTTAATTCCGCCTTATCCTCAATATTAATATTATATTTTTTCAGCACATATGTAACTGAGTTCAATATTCCTGCACCAGAATCTGTAATCGTTCCATCCAAATCAAATAACACCGTAGTATACATCTTTCCACATCCTTCCCTCATTTTTATCATCTACCATTCACCTATATTCGGTCTGTATTCCTTCCACCATTCCTGAAAATCTCTTGAATATGTAGTAAACACAACAGACATATCTGCTGGTGCTTTATATGAGATAATCTCTAAAAAATAATCCACAAATTTGTCTACGTCTTCAACGGCCTGCGTTTTCTCTAACTGGCGTGCTAGATTTACCAATCCGGCTGTTTTTTCACTAATATTTTCTACCTGATATTCCAATCTCCTGTTACAATCAAATAAAACCTCATTTTCTTGTAAAACCATTCGGTATAAGCAGTAAATAATTTCTGCAATTGTTCTTATTTTCATATAACCATCAAGATTACAGCTTTTAAGAAAATAATAATAGTTTAACCAAAAATCAGAATAGAATGACAACATTTTCTCATCTTTTTCTTCTTTTTGGAACACTGGTATGCCTGAAATAATTTTGGAAATTTCTGAATCATGCGAAAATAATATTTTAGCTCCTAAAAAACCACTTCTTGCAGGCTCGCTTCCTTTTTGGGCTAATTCCATTAAATACTGTTTTGTCATATATTTAATATCAAAATAACCACCCTCATAAGTGCAATATCCTTCAATCACTTCGGTTGTTGTATTGCTTCTTTTTCTTTCCGCATAATCCTCATTTGCCAAAATAACCATTCCATCAATATCCGAATCCTGACGTTCCGTTCCTTTTGCAACGGACCCCCCAAGTATAAGTGCCACCGCTCCCATATCTTCAAAATACTTTTTCATATTTTCGATTGATTCTATATGATGCTTATACATAACCTTAGCTCCTAACCTATTTATTACCCTATTTTAAATTCTTCTCTACCTCTTTTAACTCCTTTGGCGTTCGTATAATTGTTGTTTTATTTTGATAGCGCTTTGCTATCGTTTGAAATCCCTGCCTATGTTCTTTATCACGTCCTTTATGCAGTATCCAGTACACAAATTCCAAATCTATCTTTTCCTCACAGCCATCCGTAATCGATTCTCTAGACTTTCCACGGTATTTTAGCAGCCGTTTTATCGCACGAAACAGGCATCGAAAACGGTTAAACTGAAAGATATAAATATAATCCGATTCCTCCATCCTTCTCTCCAATAACTTGCTTCGATAATTTCCATCAATAATCCATGCATCCTTTTCATCCAGATACTTTCTGACAATCTTAATTTCCTCTTCTTTTTCCCGTTCCCTCCAGCCAGGCAGCCAGTGAACCGTATCCAGATGCAAAACCTCACTTTGATAGTATTCTCCTAATTTAATCGCAAAAGTCGACTTGCCGCTGCCGCTATAACCAAGTACTGAGATTTTCATGCCAAACTCCTTTCGCTGCAAAATTAATCCCTCAATGTTTTTTATTATTTCTTATCCCGCAAAAAGAGACCTCTTATGAAGTCTCAATTTAACATACTGTCGGTTTCACTATCTCCCATAAAAGCTCCATCAGCTTGGAAATTTCGATGGGTTTTGCAATATGACCGTTCATCCCAGCTTCCATCGCTGCTTTTTTATCTTCATCAAAAGCGTTGGCTGTCATGGCAATAATTGGGATACCGGCAATATCCGGATCTTCCATCGCACGAATCTGTTTTGTCGCTTCATAGCCGTCCAAAACCGGCATCTGGATATCCATCACAATCAAATCATACTGACCAGGATTCGCCTCTCTCATCCGTTGTACCGCAACGGCGCCGTCATCTGCAACATCCACGTCAAAACCGGCTTCCTGAAGAATCTCCACAGCAATTTCCTGATTCAGTTCATTATCCTCCACCAAAAGAATTTTCTTTCCATGGAAGGAAAACGTCTCCCGTAAAGCTTCTTCTGGATTCTTAAGCGCAAACGGCGACTCCAGTATCTCTCTAAGCTCCGATAAAAAGATTGGTTTTGAACAGAAAGCTGTAACGCTTGCTTTCCTTGCCTCTTCTTCAATATCCGACCAATCATAGGCAGTCAGAATGATAATAGGCGTCTCTTCCCCAATAAGCCTGCGAATCCGCCTCACCACCTCAATTCCATTCATATCCGGCATAAGCCAGTCTATGATATATACGGCATACTCGTCCTCCTGTTCCTCGGCTAGCTTTACCCGAAGCACCGCTTCCTTACCGGATGTAGTCCAGTCTGGACGCATACCGATAGCAGCCAGCATCTTAGTCACGCTGGAGCAGGTATTAAAATCATCATCTGCCACAAGCGCCCGAAGCCCCTGCAGTTCAGGAATCGTTTCCTGCCTTACCGGGCCGGAACAGGTCTTAAACTGCAAAGATACTGTAAAGACAGTTCCTTTTCCTACCTCACTGTCCACAGAGACAGTACCACCCATCATATCCACTATGTTTCTGGTAATTGCCATGCCAAGCCCGGTTCCCTGTATTCCGCTGACCGTACTTGTTCTCTCACGCTCAAATGGCTCAAAAACATTCTTTAGAAATTCCTGGCTCATTCCGATTCCCGTATCCTTTACCTGGAACTCATAAGCAGCATAGCCTTCTGGCGCATTTCTCTTCTGAATAATCCGAACACTTACCATACCGCCCGGCTTTGTGAACTTCATGGCATTACTCAATAAATTAAGCAAAATCTGATTCAGTCTTAGCTTATCGCACAAAACATGTTCGTTTACCACGTCCACCGTATCAATATAGAAGTCCAGCCGCTTTGACATAATATCCGCCTGTACGATATCCTTCAAGTCGTGCAGAATCTCCGGAAGAGAACTCTCCTTCTCCTCAATTTTTACCTTTCCGCTTTCAATGCGGCTCATATCCAGCACGTCATTAATCAGGCTCAGCAGATGATTGCTGGAGGTGGCAATCTTTGTCAGATAATCTTGTACCTGCTCCGTATTATCAATATGCGCGGCAGCAAGCGATGTAAAGCCTATAATAGCATTCATTGGCGTCCGAATATCATGAGACATATTGTTTAGGAACGTGGTTTTCGCCCGGTTGGCATGCTGCGCCGTTGCCAGTGCATCCTGAAGATCCGCCCTCTGCGCTTCCAGCTTTGCCTCCATCTTCTTCTCATCATCAATATCTATAAAAAATCCTACAAAGGTGACCGGAGAACCATCCTCCCTCCTGGACAGCCGGCCGGCTGCATGAAACCATCTCCACCCGGCATTTCTAGTAAGAAGACGGTATCTCACATCATAAGTCTTCTGTCCGGTATAATCCCTTACCGTATCCCAGTACTCCTTCATCACATACTCTTTATCCTCTTCATGCAGCAAATTCGACCAGGAATCCAGCTTATTGGGAAAATCCTCTTCGCCCTCATATCCCAGCATGTTCCGAAACACATCCGTCCAAATACAGGAGATTATCTCTCCACGTTCGTTAAACTCCATACTCCAGGGACCGGAACCCAGAGCTGCCTGAATATTTTCCATCGCAGTCCTCTCCCGTTCAATCTGGGCAAGAGCCTCCCTGAACTGGTCCTTATCCGCCTTTTCCTGTTCCAGAAGAATCCTTGTACTCTTTCTGGACTGATGAACCAGTATCAAAAACACCAAAAGCATCACAACTGCAACGACAACAGTCCAAGCCAGAAGCCTGTGCAGAGCCTCTGGAGATTCCATCCCTATCTTATCCAGTATGTAAACAGCCGGACCTGTACCTGCTTTCGCACCTTCTATCCCCCATATTATTGCAATAAGAAGAAACGCTGCCAGCACAATTCCTCCCCCTATAATAAAAATAATGGTTTGCTTCTTCTGTTTATCTGATTGCATCGTTTTCCTCCCTCTGTGATTCACTTTCTCTTTTACCCAGCTGCCATCCAATATCTGTATCCAGCCTGATAAAGTCCGTAATCTCCTTCTCTTTTCAAACGACGGATTTCCAAAGAACTGCTAGTATTTTATCACATCCATATACTTTTTTCTATTCCCAATTCTAAAGAGAGAACCCTTTCCAAAGTAGCTTTTTATTACTCCGGAAGTGAAATATCGCATGATTTTACGAAGTATAAATTTTCGGATACATCTACAAAAAACGTAGGTGTAGCAGTGCTACATCAAGGCTTTTGGCAAAATGTAACCAGGAATTTAGACGAGTAAAAACTGCGATATTTAACCACCGAAGTCATATAATTGATTGGCGGCAAAACTATGCCTTTTATTGAAAATTTCACTGCTATTTTCAACAAGCTGTATTATAACATGAAAATAGCAGAGTCAACAACCTTAAGATTTATATGTCAACTGTCCTTCCACATATTTTCGCTCCATATCATGCCGTATTTTTCGCTGCTCCACGGTATCAAAGATAATGGAAAAATCGTAATCCTCTGGATAAAGTTCGGATGCCGCTACATGTAATTTCACCCGTTTATGATTTATCCCGATTTTCTTATTCTGCAGTTGTACACGAAGCACTCCTTTTTCATTGACTGGTTCGCAGACAATCCCAATCTTTTTATCAGGAAAGACCATTACCCTGTCTCCAATATGGAATTTTTCCGATATTTCTGCCTTTTGGACTGGCGTTATCTTTTTTCTGATGCAGGATTTCTTTTTTCCCTGTTTGGGTTCTGTCTCGTTCGGGAAATGATAAGAATCAGCAGCTTCCCTGCCATATGCAGCCCTATTAGCTGTTCTTAACATTCTGTCAGGCTTTCCCAATTTCTGCGCAATATAAAATGCACAGCTTTCCCCTGCCTCCCCAATGACCATCTGATAGGTTGGCTGTAATGTATCCCTGTTAAATTCCATTCTTGCATTGATTATCCGTTCTGCCTGTTCGGCATAATCCTTTACCTCTGGGTAATGTGTTGTGATTAAAAACAGACAGCCGCATTTCCGAAGTTCTTCTGCAATCGCTACAGCAATTCCCATTCCCTCTGCCGGGTCTGTCCCAGAGCCTAATTCATCCATTATGACCAGGCTGTCCTCGTCCATATTTTCAATTATTTCTAAAACATTCTTAATATGCGAAGAAAAAGTCGAAAGATTTTCCTCCAAATTCTGTCCATCCCCTATATCACACAGAAAGGAACTGCTCATACATATATCTGCTTCTTTGCAGGTCACATGCAGCCCGCATTGTGCCATCATGCAATTCAAGGCTACTGTTTTAATCGAAACCGTTTTCCCGCCCGTATTTGGTCCGGTTATGACAATTCCATCTACATTGCCGCCAAGCTGAAATTGCAGTGGTACGCAGACCTCTTTGTCCATTAATGGATGTCTGGCATCATTTAAAGATATCCTTCTCTCCAAATTAATCTGAGGTTCTACTCCATCCATATCCATACTTAATTTACCCTTTGAAAAAATATAATCCATTTTTTCAATCATCTGTATATTGCTTTCCATAGCGGAAGCATTATCTGATACCATTGCTGTTAAGGTATAAAGAATGCGGTACACTTCATTTTCTTCCTCAATTCTTAGCAGGGAAATCTCGTCAGACATTTTAGCAACACCTGCAGGCTCAATAAAAAATGTACTTCCGGTAGAAGATTTATCAATGACATTTCCCTCAATCCTTCTCCTGTATTCCTTCTTTACAGGGATACAAATTCTTCCATTCCGCAGTGTGCTGTAATTATCTGCCATGCATTCCTTATTTGCCCTCATAGCCTGCTCAGCCTTTAGCTTCATCTTCTCTTCTTTCCTCAAAATTTCATTTCTGATTTGATGCAATTCTTTTGAGGCATAATCATCTACTGCACCACCTCTGATTTGTCTGGAGATTTCATTCTGAAGACTCTCTATGGCATCTAAATTTTCTTCATAATAAGCAAGAGAATTTTCATATTGTTTGCCACGAATCAGATAATCCTTTAATCTTCGCACTGCCACAAGAACTTTTTCCATCCGCTCCAGCTGGTACGGAGTCAGACATCCCTCTCTGGACGCCTGCTGTAAAATATCTTTTACCTCATCAATGGATACCAGCGGCGGTGTACCACATTTTTCCATAAGCTCCCTGGAATCTGTCGTGTCTTTTAAATTTTTCCGTAGCTCCTTTTCCTCTAAAAAATAACCTGCATTTTCAATTCTTTCTTTTGCACTTGCAGTGATGGCAAGCTCAAGCCATCTTTCCTTAATTTTATCAAATTCTATCATTTTATTAATATCCATTTGTAACCTCCTCTAAGAACTCGCGCTGTTATACCGCTTTTAATCCTCTTTTCTGCAAGGTGAGCAAAATTCACCTTGACTTTATGCATATCACAATGACCGCGCATTCCCCTAAAATTCCCTGTTACACTGTAGTAAATTTTCCTAAAACGCAAAAAAGCGCACCGCCTTCGCAATTCTCGTTGGCATACCACTACGCACCAAAACCTTTCCTAAAATACAAAAAGACCACGGTAGCACTACGCATAAACCGTGGTCTAAAAATGGTATAACAATACAGTCATACCATCTTATTACAGTAATTTATAAGAAAAGATACCACAATATTAAGCAAATGTACGGCAAAATATGCCACTAGTAATCGCTACTACTGACATAAAGGCAGACTACGAACATATAACATTAGAACTGCCTCTGCAATATTTAGTTTGCAGTTTTCTCCATTACCACAATGCTTAACATGCAACATCCTCCTTGTATTTTTATATTGATATTATTACAGTGTAAACTAAATACCTGCTACATTTACACCATATTGGGCACTATAACACGAACCTTGTGTCTTGTCAATCCCCATTTTTTAGTCTATCACTATCCATTCCCCTCTCTGTATAAAACCATATTATCTCCTTAAGCATCTATTCTAAATCGGATATATTTTTTCTAAAAATGATTGCATGGTTAGACTCAAAAGAATCTTTGTTTTTCTCTTTAAAAATTTCATCTAATGCCACTTTTTCCAAATCACTAAGTGCAGGATGGTTTGTCAGTGTCTTCACAATTCTCCACCCCTCCAAACTGTTAATTTTATTGGCAGGAATAGGCTTAAATCCAAAATCCATATATATTTTACACGCCAGCCATGTAGTTGTTTGTGTTGGAATCTTTGCATGACGATACCCTAGATTTGTCATTAAATTTAACACATATGCTATCAACGGTTTTGACAAACCTTTCCCTTGATATTCTCTTCGAACTGCAACCCAGTGAAGCCATCCATCTCCTGATTTATCTCTCCCATAAATATCATAAAATGCTGTGGCTGTGGCTACTTTTTCTCCCTTTGAATCTTCAACAAACACCATTCTTGCCGGTAACTCTTCCTGCCTTGTTTCATAATACTTATGCCATGATTGCAGTCCCTGTTCATAACTGGTAAATTCTTTTGCCGACCTTTCAATCTCAATCCAGCTATCCCTGTCACCAGCCTTGTAAAATACAAATTGATATCCTTCCGGTAACTCAAATTGAGGTATTTGTTCCAAATCTCTTTCCAGTAATAATTCATAATAACGAATTCTCTCATCATGATTATCAAATTTCATATTATTCACATCCTAACTACCTTAGTAATAACATCTTTCATTCCCACAAACAAGGAAGCAATCGCAGTGCTTGTAAGAAGCCAAAAATTTCTTTGCATTTGAAAGCTTCCGCGGGAATAAGCAGCTTTTAACCCTGACATCATATTACAAGATTTCCATTTTCTTTTAATATGCAATTATTATATCACCTGTCAGAGATAAATCAAATACATACCGAGTACTTTCCTATACAGCAAAAAGGGACACCCGCAATGTACTGGCATACAAAACGGGTACCCCAAAAAATCTAATAAAAAACGTGTGTTACTCTACAATTATTCCAGTATCCATTTTTGGCAGTCACCGCCCCAATAATTCCAAAGGTTAACATTTCCGCCTGCACTGGTACTCCAATTATACACATCAAGGCCTGACTTGCACCCACTGATTCTTGAAAGAATTGCATAGGTTCCGTCAGCCTGACGCTCAATCTTAAACTGCTGGTTGGCAGCATCTTTCTTATATGCATACTGTAATATATTGGTTCCATCTGCAGTTTTCTTTCCAGCAACATCAACACATTTGGTAAAGCCGGATGCCCCGGTAAAGATATGGTAATACCCATCTCCATCAGAAACAATCTTAAACTGCTGAGCCTGACAACCATTGTAAGACCATTGCTGAATATTGGCGCTATTGTCACTGCTTCCATTTGCCACATCAAGATACAATCCGGAGAACGCATTTTTAATAAAGAAAGTACCTTCCACACTTTCGCCGTTTGTAGAAGCAGATACCTTTGACCCCCAGATTGTCTGGTTATTTGATCCAATCAGTGAGAATGTCATTACCTGCTTATGGCTGGCACTTTCGTCCTTTTGCTTGAAAAATACACCCTTATATGTAACCCCACCAATTACCATCCTACAGAAATACTTTCCTGCAGTATAGCTCCAGGTCCCGGTGCAATCCCCTGAAATTGTTCCGTTGTTGTTTAATGTAACTCTGCCAGTTGGCAACATTCCAACATTGTTTGTTGATGCATCCAAGCCATGATTGACAAACTCATAGGTCCCTGCCATATCTGACATACTGTAGCCCGTATTTGAGATAAAGCTTCCGAGATACTCATATACTGCTGTGACAGGCCAGTTATCCTCGTTGAGGAACTGCTGATGGACTCTTACCTCATGATACTCTGTTCCGCGGTTAAATCTTGTGTGATATACCAAATATCTCTGACCATCCGTATCAATAAAAGCAGAATTATGACCACCAGATTTGTAACCAGTATCAAGGGAAGAAAATTGGTAATTGCCAAATACCTTTATACCCATATTTGCCTGATTAGTAGTAGATGTAAATACAGCACTGTTTCCTGCTGCATCTCTGTAATCGCCGTTTGGTGTTTTCGAACGGTACATTCTGATATGATACCCGCCGTTCACACCAAGCCACCCGTATGTCACATACAGATAGTAGTATCCACTTGCTGAATCATATAAAATGTAAGGTGCTTCACCTGATTTACGGTATCCGCCCGCAATTCTTGTACCGAAATATCTGTCTGTATTCCCTCCTTCTATTTTCGGGTAAATTGGCTGTCCAGTTCTCTTATCCAGTTCAAGGATATAAATGCCGCCTGACCATGAACCGTAAACCATCCACATCTTCCCGTTTGCATCATTGAAAATAGTCGGGTCAATAGCATTTGGGAACAATGCATTGTTAAAGTTTCCTTTGTTGAACCAACTGCTTCTGACACCATTTAATTTACCTTCGCTGATCAGCTTAGGTATGTTCGTGTTGGTATAGCAGGTATTCACTGTCTTTGTCCCAAGGGAAGATGTTGTTGTCACTTCGACATCCCCCTGTGTAAAACCAGAATAAATTACCGTATCAACATAGGAAAACGGTCCTGATGAAGACTTAGATACGCCGTACCCAATACATGAACGTGTTGCAGTTGAGGATGTACAATAATACATCATATACGCGCCTTTGCTTCCATCCTTCCACACATAGTCCGCATTGTATATGATATCTGGTGCCCACACCCCATATCCGCCTGAGCAGTCACTATCATTATAGCCTGCCCAAAGGAAAGAACCTGCAAGCGAATTTTCCAGCGCTTCTCCTCTCGCTGCTTTCGTACTTCCGCTGTTTTTGACTGCCTCAATAAGGTTCCATTTCTGGCAGTCGCCGCCCCAATAGTTCCATTCATTGATATTTCCGCCTGCATCCTTTGACCAATCGTATAAATCTAGTCCTGATTTGCAGCCGCTTGCATTTGTGAGAATTGCGTAAGTCCCGTCAGGCTGTTTTACTACCCGATACTTCTGCATTTCGCCGCCCCAATATTCCCACTGCATTATGTTTGTGCCATCTTTTGCTGAGCCTTCTGATACATCGACACAGCTTCTGTATCCCGTGGCACCAGTCAGGATATAGTAATATCCATCTCCCGTAGATACAAATTTAAACTTTTGTGCGTCAGAGCCGTTATAAAACCACTGCCTAATGTTTGCACCATTATTGGTTAAACCATCTTCCACATCAAGATACAGCCCACTGAATTTATTCTGGATGTAATAAATTCCCTCTATATTCTCACTGGCATATATAGATCTGTTGAAATAACCCTGCTCCCCATGTGCAGACCAATTCCTCAAATCAGAGCTGGATGCCTGTGCCATATGTGATCCATAAATATAATATTTTCCACTAGATGAATCATAAAATACAGATGGATCATGAACTGAAATTCTTGTCGTGTCTGCCGTAGATGATGCGCTTGCTGCAGCATTTGCTGTCACTACCGGCTGTAATCCTGTTACCACAAATGCCATAGTTAATAGTAACGCCCCTGCCTTTCTAAGACCACTCAGAAAGACTTTCTTTTTGTTTTGCCTCATTGTTTTCCCTTCTCCTTTCCTTTTGCAAAACAATTAGTAGCTACAGCTTGATAGTACAACAATTTTTTAGAATTAGCAAGCTAGTTTTAGTAAATTTTAACAATTTTTTCTCAGTAGTATTGCCCTATATTGTTAAATATTTTTTCTCCTGCTAAAACACTGGAACCTTTCTCAAATCTCGTTTCCTTTCATCATATTGCCAATGCGGTTAAATTCCGAGCGAACTTATGCAAGTCCTTTACTAACCTCATTTTTCAATGCCTTTATATCTCCGGCACAATACTTCACTTTAAACACATATTGTGAGAACAATTTCTGTATTCCTTTCGGATATACACATCCATCCTTTCATTTATCAGGCACTATCTGATATAAATGATTTCCATTTTTGTAATTCTAATATTTACTTTTATCTTTGTACAGCGCCTAAAATATATTTGCTTTACAATATTATGATGTTAGGGTCAAAAGGTAAATTTTTGTATATACTTCGTCAATTTGCA
>CANRVD010000065.1 GCA_947643145.1 uncultured bacterium
TTTACAGTAAAAGTGGTGTTTGTTCACAATTTATTCACTCATGCGTTTGTCCTGAACAAATAATTAAATTCTGTCAAAAGTTTGTCAAAATTATCCAATTTTATCTTTCTTTTCGCTGGTATAATTATCTATTTTTCCCAAGTAATTCCTCTCTTATTTTTTTATGAATAGAATGCGTAAAATTACAAACAATAATCGTGTTGCAAGTTGAAACATTGAGTTTGTGCTTAAGCACTGCCTGCGCAAACTCACAAAGATTTATTGTTACTGTCCCTGCATGAACAGTAACGGTTATTCTTTGTCTCAAAGAGCAGTGCGGAAATGGAGATGTCACTATGAAAGACTATTTAAACCGTAATTCTACAAACACATCGAATGATTCTAGCAATGCAAGCAATGAGGGCAATACCTCAAGCAATGCGAAGAACTCCAGTAACACAAGCAGCAACAACAAATCAAGCAATCGTTCTGGAAGCAGCAATTCAACAAGCAAAAACAGCAGCAACTCTTCCAGCAACAACAAATCTTCTAACTCTTCTAATTGCCGTTAACCTTTCTGCCTTTTTCTAAAAGGATATGGAAGGCGGAGAGAACAAATAGTTGTGTTACTCCTGTGTGGTGCCGGGGATTCTTTCCCCGGTGCTTTTTTAAATTGACTTCTATATAAAACAAAACCCGAATAAAATGAAAATAGATGGCGTTTCCAAATTTCCAAGAGATGCTACAGCCACAAGAATAATAATACGCAGAGGTGAAACAATATGCAGTTCCAAATTATTTCCTGTGAAATGTTAGAGCAATACCTGAAACAAGATGATATTCTTTTAATTGACTTGAGAAGTCAGAAGGACTACGAAGAAGAACATATCGACCATGCCATATGGGCGGACTGGGAAACATTAGAAGATTCTATGACAGACTATCTTGCTGCGCTTTCTTTTACGCCTGCATGGATTATTCTGTACTGTGATCATGGCAATACCAGCCTTCTGACTGCCAGAGATTTGGCGCGGAACGGTTATCCGGTCATGAGCCTGAACGGCGGATATACCTACTGGAAAAAATATGCCAAACGTTACTGTTCACTTCATGACCAGTAAAAGCAAGCTTTCACTGCTAACTTCGGCGGGGTACTTGAACCACGGGCTTTTCTGTGATAAAATTTTAATTTATGAGGTAATAATGCGTTATGTTATAGCAAACTTTTTTATGGAAACAAGAGTCATGGAAATGAGGTATTGTATGAAACACTTTACAGAAACATTATCAAATTATTTAACAGCAATTGATAACTTCGTCTGGGGACCGGTTATGCTGGTACTGCTTGTCGGAACCGGTATTTTCCTCACCATCCGTACAAAGGCACTTTGCTGGCGTAACCTGCCATATGCACTTGGCAGCGTATTAAGTAAAGAAGCACGTAAAAAAGAAGGAGACGGAGATGTATCTCCTTTTTCTGCCCTTACTACAGCCCTTGCAGCTACCATCGGTACCGGAAACATTGTTGGTGTTGCTACTGCCATGGTTTCCGGAGGACCGGGAGCGCTCGTCTGGATGTGGATTTCTGCTGCTTTTGGCATTACTTCTAAATTCAGTGAATGTATGCTTGCCATTAAGTACCGAGAGGTAAATGAACGCGGGGAAATGTCCGGTGGTCCTATGTACACCATGAAAAAGGCATTTCGAAATAAAAAAATCGGCCTGGTACTCGGTTGGTTATTTGCTTTTTTTACCATTATTGCTTCCTTCGGAATCGGCAATCTGACACAGGCAAATTCTATTTCAACTGCCCTCACCGCAACTTACAATGTTCCATCTTATATTACAGGTATTATTATTACATTACTGGCGCTGTTTATCATTCTCGGTGGAATTAAATCCATTTCTAAAGTGTCGCAGGTCGTTGTGCCGTTAATGGCTGTTTTCTATATTATTGCCGGACTGGCAGTAATTATTGGCAATATCTCTAATGTTCCTTCCGGTGTCGCTATGATTTTTAAAATGGCCTTTTCCGTAAAAGCAATTGGAGGCGGACTTTGCGGAAGTATCGTTGCTTCCATGATGCAGGGACTTCGCTTTGGCGTTGCACGCGGTGTCTTTTCCAATGAGGCTGGTATGGGTTCTGCCGCAATCACTGCCGCAGCAGCCACTACAACTGACCCGGTACGTCAGGGTTATATTAATATGACTGGCACTTTTTGGGATACTATTGTAGTATGCACAATTACTGGTCTCTGCATTGCAAGTTCGGGCGTCCTTGGAAATACAGAGCCTGTTTCTCAGGGCAATTATTACTGGCAGGCAGAAAACCTTGTGATATCATCTACTGAAGCAGGCAGGAAGGAAACGGTCGCAACAAATTATTCCGTTTCTCTGGAAGGTGACAATCTTAATACCCTTGTTTTAAAAAAGAAGAGTAACAAGGAAGAACTGGTTCTGACAAAAAATGCAGAAAAAGCTGCCAAGCTGGAAGAGGATGGCTTTTCTTTCCAAGAAAATTCTTCCGATAAAATTCCGGTAAACATCGTTGGCGTTTGGAATGATACCGCTGGAAATGACTACATATTTGATTCGCAGTTAAAATACCAGAACCGTAAGCTTATCGAAGGTTCTGCCCTTACAATTGATGCCTTTGAAACAGTCCTTGGTGGTCTGGGTGGCGCATTCATTACAATTTCTATCGCGCTATTCGCATTCTCCACTATTTTAGGATGGGAATATCATGGAGAAAAGGCATTTGAATACCTTTTCGGTACCCATCGCTATAACATGATTTACCGTATATTTTTCTCCCTGCTCGCATTCTTCGGAGCTACTACTACCCTCCAGATTGCATGGACCTTCTCCGATATTGCAAATGCCCTGATGGCAATTCCAAACTTAATCTGTATGCTGGCACTCAGCGGTGTTATTAAGAGCGAGCTGGAACGCTATCAAAAGGTTATAAAAAATGAAAAAAAAGGTTGAGGAGGTCAATCATATGGATAGTTTTCTCTATAGCCTGAATGCAACGGTTCCAGTTTTTTTCATTATGATTCTGGGGAATTTCCTAAACCGGATAGGGCTGATTGACAGACACTTTTCAGATATAGCAGATAAGTTCGTTTTTAAAATCTGTCTTCCCTGTATGCTTTTTCTAAACCTCGCCGGAACCAATATCCGCGAAAATTTCGATTTCCGCTATGTCGGTTACTGCTTTCTTGTAACTCTTATCTCTATCGTTACAATCTGGTGTCTTGCCAAAGCTTTCCTGCCAGACAGATCTATGACAGGAGCCTTTGTGCAAGGCTCTTTCCGGAGCAGTGCGGCCATTCTTGGCATTGCCTTTATCCAGAATATTTATGGCACTGCCGAAATGGCCCCTCTTATGATTATCGGTTCTGTACCGCTTTATAATATTTTCTCTGTCATTATCCTTACACTGGAAAGCAAAACGACAAAAAACACAAATCTTGCAGCCAGAATGAAACATGCCTGTATCGGAATCCTCAAAAACCCTATTATTATCGGCATATTTCTTGGACTGGCTGCTTCTTTTTTTCAAATAGAACTGCCTTCCATGCTGCACAAAACCGTACAAAATCTTGGAACAATAGCATCTCCTTTGGCATTGATTTCTATTGGAGCCTCTTTTGAAGGGCGCAGTGCCATAGCAAAAATAAAGCCAACTGCAATCGCTTCTGCTTCGAAGCTGATCTTGCTGGCTGCAATCTTTCTCCCACTGGCAGTATGGCTTGGCTTCCGCGGGCAGAAGCTGATTGCCATTATCATTATGTTAGCCTCCCCTTGTACGCCAACTGCCTATATTATGGCAAAAAATATGGATGGCGACTGGACACTGGCATCCAGCATCATCGTCGCCACCACTTTCTTTTCCTCTATTACATTGACAGGCTGGATTTTCATCGCCCGCCTGCTTGCGCTGGTGTAATATATTGTTACTATTCACAGCCAGCCTACTCCTCCATCTCTTTCAGAAGCCTTGTTATCTCTGCATGGTGATTCTCTAACAACTCTTTTAAATCTCCGGTATTGCGGTTTACATACTTGGCAATAATCTTCGCAGTCATTGTCGTATTTTCATTAATAGCATTTTCTAACTTTTCTATCCTCTCTTCTGTAACAGATTCCGGCTGCTGTTCCGGCAGAAAAGCTACTGGCGTTTCCTGCATTTTTATCTGGCCTGCTTCCGCATTTATCTGCTGCAAGGCACGCACCTCTTTGTAGATTGCTTTTTCAAACTGCAGGAGTTCATTTAAAATGCCATAAATTCGCTGTTCAAATTCTTCCTGATGCTTCTTGCCAATCTCGCGGTCAATGGTCAGAAAAGCATACAAACCGTCTAACACAAAATATGCAGCGGTCAGCGAAATCACTGCTAAAACCACACTTAATGCCACCCCGGGTATTGTACTTGTCAGCACGTCATGAAACATGATTTCGGCAAGTATTCCTGCCACGCATACTAATGCCGACAATAACGTTGTTTTCTTAATCTCCATGACTGCCTCCGCTTCTACAATGATGAACTATTTAAGTATTTTTCCTGCTCTGGTGTCAGAACATCTATCTCTTTTCCCAAGAAACTGAGCTTACGCTTTGCAACCTCCAAATCTACCTCACGTGGTACATCAATTAACTTCTCTGTCAAACTGCCTTCATGCTCTACCAAATATTTTGCACTTAATGCCTGAATGGCAAAACTCATATCCATAATCTCTGCCGGATGTCCGTCTCCTGCTGCAAGGTTTACAAGACGACCCTCTGCCAGTACATATATCCATACACCAGTCGGAAGCTTGTATCCCATAATATTATTACGCATCTCTGCCTGCTCTACTGCAATCTCACGCAGACGCTTCATATCAATTTCTACGTCAAAATGTCCGGCGTTGCAAAGAATTGCACCTTCTTTCATCTGTAAGAAGTCTTCTTCATCTATAACGCCTGCGCATCCGGTAACGGTAACAAAGAAATCTCCCTGTGCAGCAGCTTCTTTCATCGGCATTACTTCAAATCCATCCATAACTGCCTCGATTGCCTTAATGGAATCTATCTCTGTTACAATAACTCGTGCACCAAGCGCTTTCGCACGCATAGATACACCTTTACCACACCATCCGTAACCTGCTACTACAACAATCTTTCCAGCCACAATCAGATTCGTGGTACGGTTAATCCCGTCCCAGACTGACTGCCCGGTACCATAACGATTATCAAACAGATGCTTACAATCCGCGTTATTTACCATAACCATCGGAAACTCCAACTGCTCTGCCGCTGCCATTGCCTGCAGGCGGATAATTCCTGTTGTTGTCTCCTCACAGCCGCCGATTACATATGGAAGCTGGTCTTTCATTGTCGTATGAAGCATATGGACTAAATCCCCGCCATCATCAATAATAATATTCGCCTGATGGGAAAGCGTTTCTGCGATATGCGCCTCATATTCTTCATCTGTAGCACCATGCCACGCAAAAACATTTAAACCATCCTGAACCAGTGCTGCTGCCACATCATCCTGCGTAGATAATGGATTGCTGCCGGTAACATACATTTCTGCACCACCTGCTGCAAGCACTTTACAAAGATATGCCGTCTTTGCCTCCAAATGGATGGAAAGGGCGATCTTCTTTCCTGCAAACGGCTTTTCTCTGGAAAAATCCTCTTCCAGACTACGTAAAAGCGGACAATTCCTGCGAACCCATTCAATTTTGTGTGCACCAGACGGTGCTAAATTCATATCTCTTACCTGACTCATCTTACTCCTCATTTCTGCGCTGCTTTTCCTCATAAGCAATTTATGTCAAGCAGCGCGCAGACATAAATTGCTGTGTGAAAAATCTATTTTTCACACCATCCATCATACTGCCTTCAACGGCTCAGATAGTAGTAAACTACCAAAAACTAACAATATACCTACTCATTATAACATAACTTTTCCAAAACGCAAAACTGGCACAGCTAATTTACAGTGGATTAGCCGTATAATCCAAATCATCTAAATTATTATCATCCAGAAGGTCGGAATCATCTGTATCATCGCCGTCTGATAAATCATAACCACTAAGGCCTGCACTTAGCAGGCTGCTCAGGTCAATTCCCAGCTTATCCTGAATATCAGTCAGCAGAGAAAGGACATCCATCTCTGACTGGTACTTTAACATATCCTTATCATTATCAACATCATAAACGGTATCACCATCCGAAGGCTTTGCACTGACTGCTTCCGCCTTATTATTCATTGTTGCATAAATCGTAGCCAGCGCATCCTTACCCGCCATGATATACATTGTTCCCTTGCTGCCGTCACGATTCGATTCTGATTCTACCTTTAACGAATAATTTGCAAGAGCTGCAACTGCTTCTGTCGAATAGGTAAAAGTTCCCTTTGCTTCTCCCTTCGCCAGCTTCGATATATCATAATCCTCAATCTTAACCATCAGAAAATTCTTAACAGGTTCCTTCGCTTCATCGCCAACACCTAATATATTAGGCATACTTAAGGAAAAATCGCCGTTCATTACACCTTTGGACAAAGTTCCATTACCAGTAGTCTTTACATATTCTGCATCTTCTACCTTCACTCCAAGGTCAAATCCGAACTTCCCGCCATCCTGCGGGATGGCAACAGATATTTCCATTGCCTTTTCCTTTTCATCCATTATAGTAAGCGTACGTCCAATAATCTTTTCATCACTGCTTATCAAAACATCCATTACAAGCTGGAATTCCTCTTCCCCTATTTCTGAATCCAGATTTTCTAATACCTCCTCTATGTCCTCTGTAAATTCCTGATAAGCCTCTTTATGGATATTCTCGATATAAGCTTTTATTTCCGCATCTTTCTTAAGTGTCTCCATCAGTTCTTTGATTAGTGCTACAACTTCCTTACCATTCAGAGTGACAGTATATTTATCTGCCTTCTGGGAAATCCCCTCTGCTTCACAGGTGCCTTCCGACTTCTTTACATTTTCCGCACTCTTAATGAGGATATCGGTATAACGTTCATAAATCTTCTTTAATGTCTTTGTGTCCATGAACATCTTATCGTAATTAAAAGACTGGAACAGCAGACTGTTTACAGTAACGCCTGACGTACCAAGACCTGAATTGCTGCCGGTATCAGAATCCAGATAGTCATCCAGATCTATGTCATCCTCTTCATCGAAGTCATCTTCTGACTCCAAATCGTCTTCTGACTCCAAAGCACTTTCCGGGTCTGTCATCAGCTTATAATAGGCAGACAAATCAAGATAGGACTTGCTTAATTCCGGAATCTGGTAGTACATCTTCTCATCCTTGGAATCCATATATGTTTTTACTGTAAGCAAATCATCGCCATTCCCCCTTATCTGAATCTGATTGGATAATGCTTCTTCCGCCTTGCTTGTCACAAGGTCTAACTCCAGATTTTCAAACTTTGAAAAGTCCATCCCTGTCAATGAAAGCAAGGACTTCGCAGTATCGGAAACTTCCAGCTTCATATTCACATTTTTTGCGTCAGAGCTCCCTGCCACATTTTTATACATAGCATCATAGCAGCCAAACAGCAATTCCCCACTTGCATCACGGTTCTTTTCCTCAACATACCGATAATATTTTGCCGGGCTCATCGACATTTTCCGAATCGTTCCTGCAACCTTTGCACCTGCAGCCACACCAACTATCAGCACTGTTGCAATCACTGCTGCAATTCCAACTTTAAAACCGGTTGATTTCTTCTTTTTCTCCGAATTCGGCGCTTCTGAGTTCGGCGCTGTTTCCGTATTTATCTGATTCGGCACATTTTCTGACTCTGTTTGATTTTGTGCACTTTCCGTATTCTCCGCCACCTGTCCGCAGACAGGGCAAAAACGGTCTCCTTCCTGCATATCTGCACCACAATTACTACATTTCATTTTTATTCTCCATTTCTGCGCTGCTTTCCATCTGAAACTCTGTCTGTGCCAAGCAGCACGCAGACACAAACCTGTCGGATAAAATATTCACCCATTCTCTAAAGTAACCACGCTTGAAGTTTATACTATAATGCCTGTAAAGTCAAACTATTTCAGTACAGCGTGCTTCTCTGCTCACAAAAAAAGGAACTTGACAAAAGCCACATCATAACAGTAAATATATAATTAACAGAAGTTTTGAAACAACGCAGCATCCATCAGGTAAAATATAGCAAAATGAGGTTGTATATGAAGGAAAATACGAACAATTCGTCACTTACCGTACAAGTCGAACATTTACAGAAAAGTTTCCGCCACGGCAAAAAAAAGGTTCTTACCGATATCTGCCTTACCGCACAGGGCGGCAAATGCATCGGCATCCTTGGCGCCAATGGCTGCGGCAAATCCACCCTGCTTTCTATTATTGCCGGAACGCAAAGGGCAGAACAAGGCTCTTTCCTGATAAATGAAACAGAATATTCTATTACCAGAAAACGAAAAAATATCCCTCCCATCGGTTATGTTCCACAGGAATGCCCTTTGATTCCTGAATTAAACGCAATGGACAATTTAAAGCTTTGGTACTGCAACAGCCCTCTTTCTTGGGAAGCGGAGCTGCAAAACGGCGTCCTTGCGATGCTTGGCATCCCTGACTTCTTAAAAACTCCTGTGGAAAAAATGTCTGGCGGAATGAAAAAACGGCTGAGCATTGGCTGCGCAGTTGCCAAAAACCCACGCCTGCTTTTACTGGATGAGCCTGGTGCGGCGCTGGATTTAGTCTGTAAGGAGCGTATTGAAGTATATTTCAGGCACTTTAAGCAAAATGGAAACATCATTCTTCTGGCAACGCATGAAGAACGGGAAATCGCCTTCTGCGACGAACTTTTTTTGCTGAAAGAAGGGATACTGCGTCCATTGGAATATGACGGAAATATCCATCAACTCGCCGGAAAATTATAGATACCATATTTTACAGAAATGAATTTAATGATACCGGCACCAAAAGCAACTGGCAAACCATAGCAGTTAATATCTTCGGAAGTTAAATATCGAAAGGAATCATATGAAACAATTTAAACAATACACCTATCTTGAAATAAAGCGAATGTTTCTTTCCCTTCCAAAGCTTTTTCTTGGGAGTCTGTTTCTCTTTGCCCTGCTATCAGGTTTTTTGGCAGTCTGCGCACAGGGAATTAACCGCGAAAAAGAAAAGAATACAATAACAGTAGCCGTAGCAGCGGCAGCGGATGAACCTTTTGTAGACTGGATGATTACTACTGTCAGCAACATGAAAAACACTGCCTATATCTGCTCTTTTGAACGAATGGAAGAGGCTTTGGCAGAACAAAAGCTAGAATCCGGTGAAATTGATGCTGTCTTTCTGATTCCAAAACAATATATTGCCTCGATTATCAAAGGGGAAAATAAACCCGTTACCATCCGCTTTGGAAAAAGCCAGACAACTGTTGCTGACTTTTTATTCCGCCAGCTTTGCGAGGCTGCTTCTTCTTATATCCTTGGCAGTGAAGCCGGTATCTATTCGCTTCAGGAATATTATGCATATCACAATCTTGCGAAAGAGCGTGAAGATGAACTGGAACTTAATCTTCGCTATATTAAGGAAATTATCGACTTAAATCAGGCTGTCAGCAAGGAAGAAACAGCAGGGAAAGGCTCGTATCCTCTTATATCACAATATATGGTATCCGGGTTTCTTCTTTTCCTGCTTTTTCAGGGGCTTTCTTATAGTAAGCTGCTTGCCCCAAAAAGCCGCAGCCTGCAAAATCTACTGACTTTGGAACATTTAGGATACGGCAAACAGCTTTTCGCAAAGGAAACTGCCTTTTTCCTGTCTGTTTTGCCAACGTATCTTTTTTATTTTCTGCTGATTGGTATCGGCATGAAGATAAGCGGGTTTTCCCTGCCAGAAACCACCTGCAGCGATTTGAACGGAATATGGCGCTTTGCTGTTTCCTGTATTCCCCTTTTCATCACAAGTACCATTTTGATTCTTCTTGTATACGAAATGACAGAAGACGCTTCCAGTGGATTACTTCTTCTGACCTTTTGCATCCTGCTAATGGGGCTTTGTTCTGGTTTTTTCTATCCACTGGAACATCTGCCACAGGCAGTCAGAAGTATTGCTCCCCTTCTGCCGACATATCATCTTCTTCAATACGGACTGGCAGTACTGCACCAGTCTTTTGCAACAGGTTCTTTCCTGATGCTGATTTTCTTTTCTGCATTAAGCTGCCTGCTCATTATCATTCGAAAGGAGGTATCCCATGCGTGAATTTGTCACCTGCTTCCTACTTTGGAGTAAGCGTTTTTTGAAACATCCGTTTTTTGTGTTCACTTTGCTTTTAATGCCGCTTTCTGTGTTCTTTTTAAAATATTCCCAAAGACCAGGAGATGCTTTTATACAGGTAGCGTTATTTGCACCAAAGGAGCATTCGGATTCTGTTACAACAGACGTAATACAGAAAATGCTTTCCCTGTCTAATACCTCTATCCGCTTTTACCTGTGTGACAGCAGGGATGAACTGCAAAAAGAAGTCGCAGAGGGGAAAGCGGCCTGCGGTTATCTGTTCCCTGAAGATTTAGAGCAGAAGCTAGAGCGGTATGCAAAAGACCGGACTCCGTTTCTCCACGTCATCCAATCCCAAAAGGACGCCCGTACCAATATTGTAGATGAAATTGTACTCAGCAGCCTGTATCAGCCTGTTTCCTATTATATGCTTACCCATTTCCTATCGGAGAAATGGGACATCACTTCTGAAAAAGACTGGCTGCATGAGACTTTTATAAAGCACAGCAGTTCTGAGCTTTTATTTCACTTTGAATATGCCGACGGTACGGAAAACAGCCTTCTAAATGATAAGGACGCAAACTATATGCTGATGCCTGTGCGTGGTATCGTCTCAGTAATTATCCTGCTCATCTGCCTGACTGGCGGGCTTTCCTGCTATGAAGACAGCCGCAACCCCCTTCTCCTTATGGATGCACAGAAAAAATCCCTCTGCATCCTCCTTTCCCTGCTGACACCAGCTCTTTTTGCCGGGGCTTCAGGACTTCTTACAATTAAAATGACTGGTATTACCGTTTCTTTTACGACAGAAATACCAGCCATGTTACTTTATTTATTGTGTTGTATGGGGCTTACAAACTTACTCCGCATCGTATGCTGCCGTGCATTATATCTGGCCGCAATTCCACTGTTGACTGCAGGTTCCCTGATTATCAGCCCTGTATTCTTTAACCTGTCTGACCTCTTTCCAGTACTTGCTCCTGTCAGCAGACTTCTTCCCGCAACACATTACCTGAATTCCATTTATAACCCTTCCGCTTTTTTCTCCCTTCTTCTCTTCTTCTTCCTCTGCTCTGCCTTATCCGTCTCATACTCACGAATCAGAGGATAATAACTGATGTTCCTTTCCTGTCTGCCACCCGACATTACATACTGAAAACGCCCCTTTCTGCCAACCGGCAGTGTTTCATATGCATCCCTGTAAAATTTACTCTTCCGGCTCTCCTCCAAATAAGCCTCTTCCATACGCCTCAACTGCTGCTCAGGAGACAGTGCAGAAAATGCCACTGTCGGCGCACTAAATTCGATTTTGCCATGCCTCTTGTCAAATGGTACAATATCATACTGCACATCCTCGTCAAAGATTGTTTTCAAGCCGTTGACATGCAGAAAGTCAAGATAATGGTTAAAACGCTCTTCATGCCCCTTTTTCAAGGCCGCAAAATCTGCCTTTTCATATAAATCAAAAATACTTGTCTTTTCTGTCAAATCCCCCATCATAATATACGGGATATTATGATAATCCACCAGCTCCTTAATTCTTCTGTCCGATACAATTACCATGCAGGGCGTTCCCGCCAGAATAGCAGCAATATTCCCATGAATCCGGCTTCCAAAGGACAAATCTTTCCCTTTAAGGTATTCTAGCCATGAAGGCATATTGGTAAAACAAAGCCCTCTGCTGGATGTATAAATTGGAGACAAAAAATCTGTTGGAAAATGATTCGGAATGCGGTTAACAAAATCCTTGGGATATGGTCTGCCTATAAACACTCTGCTAATTTCTTCAATTACCTGTGGCACATAATAATGTTTCGGCAACGCCTGACTGCTGCGATGCATAAAGTCATGGAACTTCTGCGGAAGACCAATTTTAGAATTCATGCTGACCTCCGAATCCGGCGTCAAATCTTTTACTTCCATCTCTGGCAGCTCTTTCCCAAACATATAGAGCGACGGGCAGCCAATCACTGTAAAATCCCTTTCTTCCTGAAAACCTAATGATTTTAAATAATCTGCTGTAAACTCTCCCCGAAGCCCAACAATGGCTGATTTCTTTAAAACAGCCTTCATAAAGTTGACAACCGCATCATCCAGCTCTTTCGAATCTACTTCTTTTCCAATTCCTGCCTGCGCCCCGACCCCGACTACCACGCAAGGTATCTTTAACTTATGAATCAGTGCTGTCGTGTTGTTCAGCTCATCCACAAATCCTTTCCGAAATGCGTTGGCAAATGGCAGCACGAAACAGCTATAAGTCGCATTAATCATTTTCACATCTTCATCGGTAAAGACTCTTTTTGTATGGAGAGTGTCAATTATCACTTTTCCACGCATCAGTGTCCGGCTGACGCTGGATTGGAACAGCATATTTCCAATATTATTTCCAAACATATTTCTTATAATCACTTCCGTCGGATCATAATCAATCAACGGCGACATTCCCGCCCGTAATAGTATCCTTTTCATATTCTCCCTCATCTTTCTTTTTACCCATACTAATCCCTATAAGGCAAAGTCCCTTTGCCGGGGCAGTCGCCCCTGCAAGACCTCTGTCACAGGATGCAATAATCCTTGGTAAATCTTCTGGTGCAATCGCCCCTTTTCCTACCTCTATCAGAGTCCCGGCTATGATACGCACCATATTATAAAGAAACCCATTGCCGCACACACGCAGCCGGATTCTTCCGTCAAATCCATCTTCTATTATTTCCAGCGAATAAATCTCACGTACCGTCGTTTTAACCTGCGCCCCCGCAGAACAAAAGCCGGCAAAATCATGCTCTCCAAGAAAAGCTTTTGCTGCCTGCTTCATTTTCGGAACATCCAGTTTCCCATAATAAAAATATGCACTGTTCCGGTATCCCGGCAGCGGAAAGGTACGGTTAATAATAGTATACTCATATGTCTTTCTGCAATCGCAGTGGCGTGGATGAAAACCAGCCGCCACCTCTTTTGAATGCTGTATTACAATATCCTCTGGCAGCCGCTGGTTCAACGCATAAGAAAACTTTTCCCCCGGAATGCGGGAATTTGTATCAAAAACCGCTATATTCCCTAAAGCATGCACGCCCGCATCGGTACGGCTTGCCCCAATTACCTGAACCCTCTCTCCAGTCAGACGGCTGATTGCTTCATTCAGCACTCCCTCAATCGTTATGGCAGAGGGCTGTATCTGCCAGCCATGATAAGCTGTTCCATCATAGGAAACGACAAGCATAATGCGCTTCACTCTACTACCTCCGTCCCTCATCATAAATGTGTCATTTCTATTATCATACCCTATTCTTGCCATTCTATCAACCTTTTTGTAGATTTTTGCGAAAAATGATTCGTATCATATTAAGTTGTTTTATGATAAACACAGGATAAATTATCACCCTATGTCCAATAACTATATCCTTACAATAATTCCCAAAACCACTAAATAGAATACACAAGCACCATATGCCAGTATATCTTTCCCCTGATAGCGGAGTGGGTGCATTTTCGTTCTGTTATCCCCTCCATGATAACATCTTGCATCCATCGCAAGCGCAAGGTCATTAGCCCGGTTTACTGCTGATACGAAAAGCGGAATTAAAATCGGCAGCATATTTTTTAAACGTCTGGCAATATTCCCGCTCTCAAAGTCTGCACCTCTCGCCGTCTGTGCTTTCATAATCCTGTCTGTTTCTTCTATCAAAATCGGAATAAAACGGAGTGCAATCGACATCATCAGCGCCAGCTCATGTACGGGAACATGAATATATTTTAACGGACGAAGCAGATGTTCTATTCCATCTGTCAACTGATTTGGCGTTGTAGTCAATGTCATCAGGGAAGAACCTAAAATCAAAAGAATCAGACGCAGGGAAATAAATCCAGCTTTGTAAAGTCCCTCCCAGGTCAGATGCAGCATTCCAATTTCCACTATAGTAGTTCCCGGTGTCCAGAATAAATTCAATGCAGCCGTAAAAACAAGCATAAAAAGAATGGGTTTTAATCCCCTGACGATATAAGAAAACGGAACTTTTGAAAGTGTAACCATAATGCCGAAAAAAAGAACCGATACCGCATATCCTTGGAAGCTGCTAAATGTGAATAAAGAAATAATATATAATATTGTTCCTACAATTTTTACTCTTGCATCCAGTCTGTGAATAACAGAATCCGCCCTGTAATATTGTCCAATTGTTATATCACGAAGCATTCTATTCCTCTCTTCCCTGCAATTTGCATATTTTCAATCAGATTAAGGTGTCAAAAGGTAAATTTACATACCGGCCTCGCACAACTTCACCCTTGTAACCAATTAAGAATTGCTGCTGCACTCTCCTCTACTGTAAGGCAGTCCTTTTCTATTTGTGCCCCTTGCTCTGCCAGCCTGTGTACCAGCCTCGTTGCCTGCGGCACTCCCAAACCAATCCGCTCTAATTCTTTTTCATAGCAAAAAATCTTTCTGGGCGGACCATCCAAAACGATTTTCCCCTGATTCATTACCACAACACGGTCAGCATATTCTGCTGCATCTTCCATGCTGTGGGACACAAAAACAATCGTTATGCCCCGCTCCTTGTGAAGCTTTTGTAACAGCGCAAAAATCTCCCGTCTTCCAACAGGGTCTAATCCTGCCATTGGTTCATCTAATACCAGAAATTCCGGCTGCATGGCGAGAACCCCCGCAATTGCAACACGCCTTTTTTGCCCACCGGACAATGCCAGTACGGATGCATCCAAAAGTTCTTCTCCAATCCCTACATCCTTTAATGCCTGAAAGGAATTCAACTCCATTTGCAGCGTATCCTGCCCCATATTACGCGGCCCAAACTCCACATCCTTAATGACAGTCGCTTCGAAAAGCTGGTTCTCAGGATATTGAAATACCATCCCCACCTTGCTGCGAAGCTCTTTTATAGAAAAATCTTTGCTGTAGATATCCTTTCCCTGAAAAAATACCTTTCCCTGTGTTGCACGCTCCAAGCCATTCAAAAGCTGGATTAGAGTTGATTTGCCGGAGCCGGTATGGCCTACTATTGCCAAAAACTCCCCTTTGTGAATTTCCAGATTAATATCAGAAAGAGCCTGCGTAACACTATTCCCATCATTTCTATAGGTATAACTTACATTCTGCAAAACAATCGACATTGCTTACCTCCCATTTTTCTTAAATAGCAGCAGACTTCTTATCAATTCTTCCTCCGAAAAAATATCCTCACGTATCGGTATATTCGCTTTCCTCAGCTTTCTGACAAGCTGTGTGATTTGTGGTGCTGTCAGACGGCATTCTTCAAGCTTCCCTTCTTCTCTAAACACTTCCCCCGGCGTGCCTTCTAACGCTACTTTCCCTTTGTTCATAACATAAATATAATCCGCCTGCACTACCTCTTCCATATAATGTGTAATCAGTATAATCGTTATCTTCTCTTTCTTATTCAGGCGCAGCACTGTCCCCAGCACATTTTTCCGCCCTACCGGGTCTAACATCGCCGTCGCTTCGTCTAACACAATGCATTTTGGGCGCATTGCCATAATCCCGGCTATTGCTACCCGCTGCTTCTGTCCGCCGGACAGACGGTTTGGGGAATGCCTGCGGTATTCAAACATCCCAACCTCTTTCAGACTTTCCTCTACCCTCTTTAAAATTTCCTGTGTCGGCACTCCCATATTCTCAGGCCCAAATCCGACATCTTCCTCTACTATATTGGCAATAATCTGGTTATCCGGGTTTTGGAACACCATACCCGCTGTCTGCCTGACAAAAAGTGCATTGGTACTGTCTGACGTATCCATTCCATCTATATATAAAGTTCCCTCCGTCGGGAATAAAAGTCCATTCAAATGCTTTGCAAAGGTTGACTTGCCGGAACCATTGGCTCCAAGCACCGCAATAAAATCCCCAGGCTTCACCTGAATATCCACCCCGTCTATTGCACGGATAATCCCAGTAATATTTCCGTCTTCATCCCTCCGGCTGTATTCATGTACTAAGTCCTTTGACTCAATCATATTTCCTTTGCCGCTCTTTGTCCTGCCTGCCTCCTTCAAATCTGCATCACCACCTTTCTGAATTCTCTTTTTTTTATCCCTCTGCTTTGCAATACTAAATTCGTTATATAAACATCACATTTTAGCTCTCCACCCCTACATACTCCTGCAATTCCTTCATTTCACAAATATAGCATTTATTATGAAAATCCTCTCTCAGTCTCTCGATTACATCCTCTTTATCATATCTACCAGCCGCTTTCTTTGCTTCTTCCGCTAAAGATTTCGGTGCTGGAAAAGAGCGTTCCACAATACCGTCATATGGTATATCATCCAGTCCGTTTTCTACCAGAAGATGATTCTTTAAATGCCTGACGTTTCTAATTGTCAGCTTCGTTATAAAAAACGGTTCCATTGTGACCTCCAATTTCTTACCTTGTGCCTTTACTAAGACGGTTTAAAATGTGCCTTTTATCGAAAATTGCGCTGCAATTTCCGATAAGTTACATTATATACATATTATTTTAACCTTACAATAGAGAATCCATAAATTCTTAAAACCTTCTCAGTAAACCTGTTATCATAAATCAAACAGGAGGGGATTTCATATCTCCTCCTGTTTGATTTTATTATGTATATCTATTACCTATTTCTTTCCAAGTCCTTTATTCTGCAAAATCTTTTTATACTGTTTTGCTTTCGCCTTTGGTGCTTTTATCACTGCCTTTGCCGGAACCTTCTGAAATGCTTTATTGCCAACTGTACTTGCTTTCAGCTTTGTAGTCTTAATTGTAATTTTACTAATAGCGGAACATCCGTAAAATGCCTGCTTGCCAATTTTACTCACATTGCTTCCAATCGTAACCGTTTTTAAATTTTTGCAGTTTTTAAAAGCATTATCAGAAATACCTGTTACCTTACAACTAATTCCATCGATTGTCACCTTTGCCGGAATATCAGCCTTTGTTACTTTTTTATTCTTTGGTGAACAATAAGAGACGGTAGGATTTTCTCCGGCTTTTGTCACTTCATAGGACACTCCAGAAGAAACTTCAATCTCTGTACCTACCTCTAATTCATCGTCGTCATCAACAATCGGTTCATCTACAAAAGTATCATTTCTATAATCCGCCTTTCCGCTTCGCGAAAGCCACCGATGGGGTTATGA
>CANRVD010000066.1 GCA_947643145.1 uncultured bacterium
CGATTATAACAGCGCATTTATGAATTTGGAGGCAGGCTCTGTCGATGCAGTCTGCCTTGATATCGGTGTGGCAAATTACCAGATACAGCAGAGAGGAGATTCTTTGCGGATGTTAGAGGAAACTGTTTCAAGAGAGCTGTATGGTGTCGGTTTCAAGCTGGGGAACACATCCTTACGCGACCGTTTGCAGGAAACATTAAATGAAATGCTAGAGGACGGTACATTTGCAGAGATTGCCGAGAAATGGGAGCTTACGGATTATGTCTGCCTTGGTGAAGAGGGAACGGACGAGGCTTATCTGCAGGATGCCACAAAAGAGTCACAGGAATCCTTCTTGGAAAGTTTCGTGGATATTGTAAAGAAACTCTTTTATGGAATGTTAGCAACCCTCTTGATTTTCGTGTTGACTTTACTTTTTTCCATGCCGCTTGGACTCTTACTGTGTATGGTCAGGATGTCTAAGTCAAAGCTGTTACAGTGGATTGCCAGAATATACATATCTATTATGCGTGGAACGCCACTGATGCTGCAGCTTTTGGTTGTATTTTTCTGTCCATATTATGTATTTGGGGTTTCTGTTTCCTCCCAGTACCGCTTTTTTGCAGTCATTATTGGTTTTTCACTAAATTATGCCGCCTATTTTGCAGAAATTTACCGCTCTGGTATGGAAGGCATTCCGGTTGGGCAGTATGAAGCGGCTTCGGTGCTTGGATATTCCAAAATCCAGACATTCTGGAAAATTATTTTCCCACAAATGGTAAAAAGAGTAATTCCGCCTGTGACAAATGAGGTAATTACACTGGTAAAAGATACTTCACTTGCATTTGCATTAGCCTATACGGAAATGTTTACAATGGCAAAGCAGGTGGCAGCCGCAGAGGCAAGTATTATGCCATTATTTATAGCCGGGCTTTTCTATTATATTTTCAATTTTATTGTTGCACTTATGATGGAAACGGTAGAAAAGAAAATGCAGTATTATAAATAAATCTTTCACTCGGCAAGTTTGTGCCTGCGCTGCGACACAAACTGACAAGAACTTTAGTTCTTTTTATGCAGCAAAAGACAGCGCAGAAATGAGAGGAAATATGAAATTATTAGAGATAAATCATTTGAAAAAAAGTTTTGGGGATGCAGAGGTGTTGTCTGATATTTCGATGGAGGTTTCAGAGGGGGAAGTTATTGCAGTAATTGGTCCTTCAGGGTCAGGAAAATCAACAATGCTGCGCTGTGCTACGTTATTGGAAACGATAGATGCAGGAGAATTAAAGTATATAGGCAGTGCTGTGACAGTGGAAAAGGATGGAAGGACAGAATATATTGGAAAAAAGGAGCTTCAGAAAATAAAAGGAACCTTTGGGCTTGTATTTCAAAATTTCAACCTGTTTCCACATTATACTGTATTAAAAAATGTGATTGACGCACCGGTTCATGTACAAAAACGGAATAAGGAGCAGGTAATACGGGAAGCAAAGGAGTTACTGAAAAAGGTCGGATTGGAGGATAAGGAAAACGAGTATCCGAGCCGTCTTTCCGGTGGACAGCAGCAGCGCGTAGCGATAGCGAGGGCACTGGCGATGAATCCGCAGATTCTATTTTTTGATGAGCCGACTTCCGCTCTGGACCCTGAAATTACAGCAGGAATCTTAAAGATACTGCGCAGTCTGGCAGAAGAAAAAATGACGATGATTATTGTCACTCATGAAATTGAATTTGCAAGGAAAGTTGCAGACCGGGTTATTTTTATGGATGGCGGTGTTATAGTGGAGCAGGGAAGCCCGGAAGAAGTCATTGACCATCCGAGGAATGAGAGAACAAAAACTTTCTTGCAGAAGATGGAGCGATAAGTAAAAAAGGTTGAAGTTTCACTATCGCATGGCAGGCTACTATTTACGGCAATAGTAACCATGGCAGTAATATTAGGCGCATAAAGTGAAATGTTTCTTGACTTTTTAAAGATAGTATGATACAACCTTATATGATAAAGCGTTGATTAGTGAGAGTTATTTTGATTGTTCAGGTGATAACACAAATGTGGATTTGCCCTAAACTGTAATACGGTTTAGGGCTTTATGTTTTATGGAGGAAAATACAATGAAACTTGCAAATTTAATAGGTTCCAGATTTAAGGAAAGGCCGGCTGATTGTGTGATTGACAGTCATGCCCTGATGGTGCGTGGCGGTTATATGAAGAATGTTGGAAATGGTATTTACACAGAATTTCCGGTACTAAAGAGGATTACAGCTAAGATTGAGGCGATTATCCGTCAGGAGATGGATGCCATAGACGGACAGGAGGTCTTGTTTCCGGTTGTGCTTCCGGCAGATTTGTGGGACGAGTCAGGGCGTTATGAATCAGTGGGAAATGAACTGTTGCGTTTTACAGACCGCAATCATTCCAGAATGGTGCTTGCCATGACGCATGAAGAAGCAGCGGTCCATTTGGTAAGGGAGTATGCACAGTCTTATACGAAATATCCGTTTATGATATATCAGATTCAGAGAAAATTCCGTGATGAAGCAAGGCCGAGGGCAGGAATGATACGTGTCCGCGAGTTTACCATGAAGGATGCGTATTCATTCCATACTTCCCAGGCGGATTTGGAGAAATATTATGACAAATGCTACCATGCATATAACCGTATCTTCCAGCGGGCGGGCATTCCAGAGGTTGTTACGGTGGCATCGGATTCCGGTATGATGGGAGGCAGTATTTCGCATGAATATATGCTTTTAACCCCGGTAGGCGAAGATTCGATTGTTCTTTGTAAGGAATGTGATTACCGTGCCAATATGGAAGCGGCTGAGAATAAACTGGTAAATGAGGGGAAGGATTCCACGCAGGATCTTCAGTGTATTGAGACGCCGGACTGTAAGACAATTGAGGATGTATGCCGTTTCCTAAACAGTGACGTAGAGACTTCCTGCAAGGCGGTTGTATATCAGAAGAATTCTGATGATACCTTTGTTGTTGCATTTGTACGTGGAGATTATGAGGTAAATGAAACAAAGCTTCGCAATCTGGTAGGAGAGGAAATCCATCCGGCGGAAATCACAGAAGAGGATTGTCTGGTTGCCGGCTATATCGGGCCTTATCAGATTGCAGAGGAGGCAGAGTATTATCTTGATATAACATTAAAGGGAATAGGAAGTCTTGTCGCAGGTGCGAATAAAGAAGGTTTTCACTATACCGGACTGAATCTGGAAAGAGATTTGGAGAAGGCAGAATACGCTGATATCTCCAAAATCAAGGAAGGCGGCATCTGTCCTTGCTGTGGGAAGAAGGCGATTACCATTAAACGTGGCATCGAGGTAGGAAATATCTTCCAGTTAGGAACAAAATATACAAAAACAATGAATATGCAGTATACGGATGAAAATGGTAACCTTCAGCATCCGATTATGGGCTGTTATGGAATCGGTGTCGGCCGGCTGGCAGCTTCTATCTGTGAAGTATACCATGATGATTTTGGACCAGTCTGGCCAATTTCCATTGCACCGTGGGAAGTCCATATCTGCTGTCTGCGCGCAGATGATGCGGAGACAAAAGCAGTAGCGGATAAATTGTATCAGGAGTGTATGCAGGCAGGAATTGAAGTGATTTATGATGACCGCGAAGGCGTCCGTCCGGGTGCCATGTTTTCCGATGCGGATTTACTTGGCGTACCAGTCCGCGTTGTCGTAAGTCCGCGTAACTTAAAGGAATCCTGCGTCGAGGTTGTCACAAGAGACAAAGAAATTAAGGAAATGGTTCCGGTTGCAGAAGCATTTGGATTTATAAAAGAATTAAAAGAAAAACTTTATGCAAAAATAAATGAATCCGTAGAGACAATTTAGTAGATTTCCATTATATTCTAAGATAAAAATTTTAGATACTTTATAAAAAATTTGTCCATTGGGAAAAATACTATTAAAAAAAAACTAACTGCCATAAAAAAGCCATATTTATGACAAGTTTCTTTGTAGAATAGTATATGGGGGTTAGATAATAGGTCTGACCTCCTTTTTTATTGCTAGGCAACCTGATTTACGCGAAGGCAGAGTGAAGATATTCGTCAAGCTTGCTCATAAGAAATCTGAGCGTGCCCGCGAACCTGAGCAGTCACGCAAAGCGGGATGTTCATGGTATACGCTAAGGCAAAGTAAGGATATCGAGCCTGCCTGCGACCCGGGCCGCCATGTTTAGCGTGGTGCCCGTGGTTTTGCGTAGCAAAGCAAGGAAGCCGGCCTATAAAACTGAACATGAAAGGTGAGAATATGGAGATAAGAGAAGAAAGCAAGATTATTGATGAAGTAAAGAAGTATCAGGATATTATTGTATATGGAAAACGCTCTTTAGTAAATATTATGTGTCGTTTTCTGAGAAAAGAGAATATATCAGTAAACAATGTTTCCTATATGGGAAAGCCGGGAAAAAAGGGAACATTGCTGGATATTCCATTTGCTTCTCTGGCAAGTATGCAGGAACGGGCAGAAACATGCCTGGTAATTGCTGTGTTAGACAATGTGCCGGACAGGGTAGAGAGAGCCAATATGAAATTGTCAGAGTTTCAGTACAAGAATGTTATTTATCCGGCTTATGAACTGCTTTCGGAAATGGGTACCAGGGAACATGCACATCTTGATTTTGTTTGTACCGGTTTTGTAAAGTGTGGCACAACTTCACTTCATGCTGCACTGCGCAAAAACAAATCTATATTTTTACCGAAAAAGAAAGAAACCTTATACATGTGGTGGCGTGACAGGTATGCAGATGCACCGGAGCGTTTCAATAATATTTATTTTAATAACATCAAACAAGGTCAGGTCGTTGGTAATGTAGAGCCTAGCTATCATGAAAAGTGGGATGGGATTTATGAGTGTCATGGAAAAGACACCAAGATTATTTTTATGGTAAGAAATCCTGCGGATGCAGCATATTCCTACTTTAAAATGCTGATGCGCAAGACCACAAGCAGAAGGCAGGTTAGTTACTATCTGAAGCACTTGCGCTTTAATGTAAAGATGTTTGACAGCTATATCAAGGATTATATCATAACAGATAAAGAAGACCGTTTTAAATATATTAATTATATCAAGAAGTATGAAGAATATTTCGGAAAAGAGAATATCAAAGTGATTGTCTTTGAGGAACTGCTGAAAAATACGGAAGAGGTAATGGATGATGTTCAGAATTTTATAGGCGTAAAGCCAAAGAAATTTGAGTCCCTTCCACATTCCAATGAAGGGAAAGAGGTATCCAAGAATTATATCTGTGCCCGTATTAACAGATATTTATACCGCAGGGATATTGAATTGCGCTCTGTATATTCCAAAGAAGAAAAGGAACGTCACGAGAAGTTCAAAAAATTCTGCCATAAGCATACACTGGTAACAAATACGGAGAAAATGGATCCGGAAAGCAGAGAGATGCTTACTGCATTTTATAAAGAGAGTATTCAGGAATTAGAGAAGTTCTGTGGTAAAAGTTTAGAAGGAATCTGGTATTAATTGGAAACATAGTATAAGAGGAAAAGCTAGACCCAGCCAACCATTAAAAAGTTGGCTGGGTTATTGTATTGCTACAATATATTAAAAATGCAATAATCAGTACAATTACGGTACCTGTTAAAGTGTAGATTAGGATTTTCTTTGTTTTCATATGCCTTACGATATATTCTGAGGAGATTTCATTCATCAGGGCCTGGGCAACTTCATCTACCGTACCGAATTCGCAATCGATATCATATGTGTAGATTGTGGATGGAAAGATAATTGGAAAATAATGACTAAAGTAAATGCCTGCCTTGCTGCCTTAGCCTGTATTTATTGACAATAGGTTATGAAGCCGATAAAATGAAAGAAAAGGAGGGCAATCAAATGAGTTTAATAACAGAGAAGTATGATAAAAAAGATGGACTGCCCATCGACAAATCCTATTTGGAATGCGGTTTGCCGGAATTTTTGCAGGAGTCTTTAGAGCAGATGAAAGCAGCATGGGAGAAACGGGATGCAGGAGAGAATTATCTGCGATGGGACTGCGACTTCTGCAACCTTCAGAGTGATATTAATAGTGCTGAAGTAGAGGGAATGATTACCAGTGAGCAGGCATGGTACCTACGGGAAGAATATTTGCGGATAGAGAGACCGGGAGTGGCAGAGTAATGGCTGAAAGATGGGAAGTGAGGGCTGAATATGATAGACTTTACGGGACTGCCTAAGAAAAATAAGGCTTACACGGGTGCAAATGGCAGCAAGATTTCAGTTGTTTATAAGGGAGAGCAGTATATGCTGAAATTTCCACCGCATCCATCAAAAAATGGAGATATGAGTTACAGTAATAGCTGCATTTCAGAATATCTTGGATGCAGGATATTTGAAAGTGTGGGAATTCCTGTGCAGGAAACCATCTTAGGTACTTATACAACAGAGAAAGGAGGAGTGAAAGTTGTTGTTGCCTGCAAAGATTTTACGTCTGCCGGGATTGTTTTACAGGATTTTGCTTCCTTAAAAAACCAGATTATTGATTCGGAACGAAACGGATACGGGAGGGCATTGAGACGGATTCTGCCCAAAATGGATATGAAAAAGATTATTGGAATCATTGCCAAAACTCCTGCTATCAGTGACTTGCATAAAACATTTTATAAGACAATGTTAGAGGCAAGGAAAGAACATATCTTAGATTATTCTATGGAACGGTTACGGAAACAGGAGAATAAAGGGGAAATTTGGGGTTGAGTGCAAATACAAATACAAGGAGACAGCTTATGAAGGCGGTAGTTACACGTGTTACAGAGGCGTCTGTTACCATTGATGGTAAGGTAAATGGAAAGATTGGCAAGGGATTTCTGGTGCTGCTTGGCATCGCACCAGAGGATACAGAGAAAGAAGCGGTTTATCTGGCAGACCGGGTATGCGGGGTTCGTGTGTTTGAAGATGAAAATGGGAAAATGAACCTGAATCTGGAGACAGCGGGTGGAGAACTGCTGGTGGTATCCCAGTTTACGTTATTTGCGGATTTGAAGAGCCGCCGTCCGGGCTTTAGCGGTGCGGCAAAACCAGATATAGCAGTGCCGCTGTATGAAAGGTTTATGGAAGAATGCGAAGCGAAGGGATTTCATGTGGAGCATGGAGAGTTTGGGGCCGATATGAAGGTGGTATCTGTCAATGATGGGCCGGTAACGCTGCTGTTTGATACAGGTGCAGGAGGAAGATAAATGGATGATATTATGCACAGGAATAAAGAATAGAAGGCAGGGATATCGTTTCTAAAATGACTATTGAGTATCGTAACAGAGGACAATATTTAGATGAAATATTAAAGAATCAGAGAACGATAGAAAAGAACGGGAGGCATATGGGAAGATGATGAAAGGCATTGATTATGATATTTGTATGACACAATCTCGTATTTACAGATATAATCTGCAAGGATTTTTGCATCACTAAACAATAAACTAAAAAACAACCACTATAGACGATTGAATAAATACTTGCATAAACCCGTCCTTTCGTGTAAAATAAATCTGTTTATGGGTTGGAAAGGATTTAAAGATTGAAGTGCCGTTTTTGTTACAAAGGTATTCTACAGTCAAATACTCCGCAGCAAGCTACGGGGCATGGCTTAGCTTCTTTTTAGCAAGTTCGCCCCAAGGGGCGGGGGATTTGGTCTACGCTCCGCTTCGGTCGTTGCTTCGCGGGAATAAAAAAGGTGGGTATGGCCCGACAGAATGAAGAGAAAGGTGGAATTACAGGATGTTTAAAATCAACGAAAATTACTTGAAATTACCGGGAAGTTATTTGTTTTCTACAATTGCAAAGAAGGTTGCAGCATATTCAGAGGCGAATCCAGATAAGGAAATTATCCGCATGGGGATTGGTGATGTGACGCTGCCACTGGCACCGGCTGTTGTAGAAAGGCTTCATAGTGCCGTGGATGAAATGGCAAAGAAGGAGACCTTTAAAGGATATGCGCCGGATTTAGGCTATGATTTCCTTCGGGCTGCTATTGTAGAGAATGACTACAAAGCAAGGGGATGTAATATTTCGGCAGATGAAATTTTTGTCAGTGACGGTGCGAAGAGTGATTCCGGTAATATTGTGGATATTTTTGCTGATGACACAAGGATTGCTGTTTGTGATCCGGTATATCCTGTTTATGTAGATTCAAATGCTATGTCCGGGCGTACGGGAACATATGATACGGCATCAGAAAAATGGTCGGATGTGATTTATATGCCTTGTACGAAAGAAAATGGTTTCTGTCCAGAGCTGCCAAAGGAAACACCGGATGTGATTTATCTGTGTTTCCCAAACAATCCGACAGGTACAACGATTACGAAAGACCAGCTTCAGGTGTGGGTTGATTATGCACTGAAAGTGGGTGCGGTTATCATTTATGATGCAGCCTATGAAGCGTATATTTCTTCTGAAAATGTACCACATTCCATCTATGAGTGTAAGGGAGCAGAGGCTTGTGCGATTGAAATCCGAAGTTTTTCAAAGAATGCTGGATTTACTGGTACTCGCCTTGGCTTTACGGTAGTGCCAAAGGCATTGAAGAGCGGGGATGTCACACTGCATTCTCTCTGGGCACGCCGTCATGGAACAAAATTTAATGGTGCGCCATATATCATACAGGCTGCGGGAGCTGCTGTATACTCAGAGGAGGGAAAAAAGCAGACGAAAGAGCAGATTGCTTATTATATGAATAATGCAAAGACAATCAGAGCGGGGCTGACTGCGGCAGGTTATGAAGTATTTGGCGGAGTGGATGCGCCGTATATCTGGTTAAAAACACCTGATAATATGAAGTCATGGGATTTCTTTGATTACTTATTAGAGGAATTAAATATTGTTGGAACACCAGGTTCAGGTTTTGGACCACATGGTGAGGGATATTTCCGTCTGACAGCGTTTGGAAGTGCCGAAAATACCGTTAAGGCAATGGAGCGCATTAAAACGGGAAAGTTAAACCAATAGATTGCAGGCTTCGCCAGCAAACCTATTGTTATGAATGAATGGGAAAGTAAAGCAAATATGGTCAGAATCTGCGAGGGTTCTGACTATATTCATATTTTACGTGAAGGCAAAGCATTGCAGAGCCTGCCTGTAAGCTATCTCAGGATGAGGGGAAGGAGATTTCGTATGAAAAAACAGATTAGTAGATTATTTATAGTATGCGGTATGGCGGCGTCATTACTTTTTTCTGCTGTAACGGTATCAGCGGATGAGGAGCCGAAAGCGGATACCAGTTTTGACAAGTATATTGCATTCGGTGCTGATTTGTCGGAAAAGGAGAAAAATGCTGTTCTGAATGGTTTTGGCATCAGCAGCAGCGAAGTGTCGGAGTACAAGACGATTGAAATTACGAATCAGGAAGAGCATGATTATCTTGGTGAATATATTGATGCTTCCGTTATTGGCACGAGGGCACTTTCTTCCGTTATGGTAGTAAAGACAGAAGAAGGGAGTGGTATTCAGGTATCTACCAATAATATCAGTTATTGTACCTCGGGAATGTACTGTAATGCCTTGGCGACTGCGGGGCTTACCGATGCAAAGGTAACGGTTGCAGCGCCTTTTACGATTTCAGGAACATCTGCTTTGGTAGGCGCGATGAAGGCATATGCGACTATGACTGATCAGGATATTACAGAGAGCACTATGGATGCTGCAACAAATGAATTGGTAGCGACAGCAGATTTGGGAGAAAGACTGGGAGACAAGGAAAAAGCTGCGGAGTTAATTGCTGCCGTAAAACAGAAGGTATTTACAGAAGAGTTGGCAGAGGAGACAGATATCCGTGATGCGATAGATGCTTCTGCAAGGGCGTTGGATTTGGATATTTCAGAAGAGAGCAGGGATGCCATTGTAGATATGATGGAAAAAGTCTCTCAGGTAGATATTGATGTGGATGCGATTACAGAACAGGCAAAGGGGATTTATGACAAGTTAAAAGATGCAGGGGTAGATTTCAGTGAAGTGGATACTTCCGGGCTCTTTGAGCAGATAGGAGACTTTTTTGCCGGTATTTTTGAAGCAATCGCGGATTTCTTCCGGGGGCTTTTTGGCTAAAAAAGGGCACAGACTCCGCTTGGGCCCCAACAAAAATGCTAAAGCATTTTTGTTGGCGTATCTCCACATACGGATAACTTTTCTATAATGTAAACAAAAGTTTTGTGTCTGTGCGTATCTGGCACAATAAAGAATAAGCGCAGAAATGAGGTATTAATATGGCAAATATTATTTCAGATGAAACAATTGAATATGTAGGAATTTTAGCAAAGTTAGAGCTTTCCGCGGAGGAAAAGGAGCGTGCTAAAAAAGATATTGGCGAGATGCTTGACTATATTGACAAGTTAAATGAACTAGATACGTCAGCAGTAGAACCGATGTCCCATGTATTTCCATATCACAATGTATTTCGTGAGGATGTTGTAGTCAATGGGGATGGAAGGGACAAATCCCTTGCAAATGCACCAGAGCGGAAGGAAGACAGTTTTGTTGTGCCGCGGACAATAAGTTAAGTAGGAGGAGAAATAAGAGATGTCGTTAATGAGTTTGACTGCTGTAGAGCTTGGAAAAAAGATTAAGGCGAAGGAAGTCTCTGCTGTTGAGGCAGCGCAGGCAGCGTTAGATGCGATAGAGAAGAAGGAAGCCACTGTTAACAGTTTTGTGACTGTGGACAAAGAGAAGGCACTGTCAAGAGCGAGAGAAGTGCAGGCAGGGATTGAGAGTGGTATTTACACGAATCCGCTGGCAGGTGTTCCGGTGGCTATCAAGGATAATATGTGTACGGATGGGATGCTTACCACCTGTAGTTCCAAAATATTAGGTAATTTCGTGCCAAATTATACTTCGGAGGCTGTTCTGAATCTTGTAAAGGCCGGGGCTGTGATTCTTGGAAAAACGAATATGGACGAGTTTGCCATGGGAAGTACAACAGAAACATCGGCATTTGGTGCAACAAAGAATCCGTGGAATCCAGAGCATGTTCCCGGTGGTTCTTCCGGTGGTTCCTGCGCGGCGGTAGCAGCAGAGGAATGTTCCTATGCCTTAGGTTCTGACACTGGTGGTTCGATTCGTCAGCCAAGCTCCTTCTGCGGGGTAACAGGAATAAAACCGACGTATGGTTCGGTATCACGTTATGGGCTGATTGCATACGGTTCCTCTCTTGACCAGATTGGGCCGGTTGCAAAGGATGTAACCGATTGTGCAACGATATTGGAAGTGATTGCTTCTTACGATAAGAAAGATTCGACTTCCGTAGAGCGAAAGGAATATGATTTTACTTCTGCCCTGCAGGATGATGTGAAAGGCTTAAAGATTGGTATTCCAAAGGATTATTTTGGTGAGGGTCTGGATACAGAAGTAAAAGACGCTGTGCTTGCGGCAGCGAAGGAACTGGAGAAAAAGGGAGCAGTTGTGGAAGAGTTTGATTTGAGTCTGGTAGAATATGCCATTCCGGCATATTATGTGATTGCCTGTGCGGAGGCAAGTTCCAATCTGGCGCGTTTTGACGGCGTGAAATATGGTTACCGTACAGAGGATTTTAACGGACTTCACAATATGTATAAAAAGACACGTTCCGAGGGCTTTGGCACTGAGGTAAAACGGCGTATTATGTTAGGCTCGTTTGTACTTAGTTCCGGTTATTATGACGCATATTATCTGAAGGCGCTTCGTACCAAGGCACTGATTAAGCAGGCATTTGACAAGGCTTTTGAAAAATATGATGTCATACTGGGGCCAGCTGCACCAACGACAGCACCACGTATTGGTGAGAGCTTAAGTGACCCGATTAAAATGTATCTGGGAGATATTTATACCATTTCTGTCAATCTTGCAGGGCTTCCGGGAATTTCGCTCCCTTGCGGGCTGGACGCAAAGGGGCTTCCGATTGGTTTGCAGTTAATCGGTAATTGTTTTGAAGAGAAAAAAATCATTCGTGCAGCATACGCATTTGAGCAGACGCGGGAATTTGTCCACAGCCCGCTTTCAGAATAAAAGGTTGAAAGAAATCTTTCAACCTAACGAATTTGTGTCTGCGCGCTGCTTGACACAAATATCGGAAATGCGCAATAGAGCAAAGGTGAACAAAGTTCACCTTGCAGAAATGAGGTAAAATATGAAACAGTTTGAAACAGTGATTGGACTTGAGGTTCATGTCGAGTTAGCGACAAAGACGAAAATATTTTGTGCCTGTTCTACAGAGTTTGGCGGTGAGCCAAATTCGCATACCTGCCCGGTTTGTACTGGTATGCCGGGGTCTCTTCCGGTATTGAATAAACAGGTCGTGGAATATGCAATTGCAGTAGGACTTGCAACAAATTGTAAAATTACACAAAATTGCAAGTTTGACAGAAAGAATTATTTCTATCCCGATAATCCGCAGAATTACCAGATTTCACAGCTATATCTGCCAATCTGCCGCGACGGCGGTATTGAGATTGAGACAGAAGAGGGGGGAAAGAAGGTGATTGGAATCCATGAAATTCATATGGAGGAGGATGCCGGAAAGCTGGTACATGACGAGTGGGGGGAAAGTTCCCTGGTAGATTTTAACCGTTCGGGCGTTCCGCTGATTGAGATTGTATCAGAGCCGGATATGCGTTCCGCCGATGAGGTCATTGCTTATCTGGAAAAGTTAAGATTAATTATCCAGTATCTTGGCGCATCGGACTGTAAACTGCAGGAAGGTTCCATGCGTGCCGATGTGAATTTGTCAATCCGTGAGGCCGGTTCGGAAGAATTTGGCACCAGAACAGAGATGAAGAACCTGAATTCCTTTAAGGCAATCCGAAGAGCCATTGAGGGAGAAAAGGAGCGTCAGATTGATTTAATCGAAGCGGGGAAAGAAGTGATTCAGGAGACCAGGCGGTGGGATGATGCCAAGGAATCTTCTTATGCGATGCGCTCAAAAGAAGATGCACAGGATTACCGTTATTTCCCAGAGCCGGATTTGGTACCGGTTATCATTAGTGATGAGTGGCTGGAGGAAATCAGACAGCGCCAGCCGGAGCTTCGTGCGGAAAAGCTGGAGCGGTATAAGAAGGAGTTTAACATTCCAGAGTATGATGCAGGAATTATTACTTCAAATAAAAAGCTGGCGGATATTTTTGAGGAAACAACCGCAATCTGTAATAATCCAAAGAAGGTGTCAAACTGGCTGATGGTAGAGACCATGCGCCTGTTAAAGGAACATGATATGGAGCCGGAGCAGATTACATTTGCACCGGAAAATCTTGCCAAACTGATTCAGTTAACCGATGCCAGAGCAATCAACAGCACCGTTGCGAAAGAGGTGTTTGAAAAGGTCTTCAGAGATAATATTGACCCGGAAAAATACGTAGAAGAGAATGGATTAAAGACGGTATCGGATGACGGTGCGCTTCGCAGTACGATTGAAAAAATTGTAGAAGAGAATCCGCAGTCGGTGGAAGATTATAAAAATGGTAAGAAGAAAGCAATTGGTTTCCTTGTTGGGCAGACCATGAAAGCAATGCAGGGGAAAGCAGACCCTGGTATGGTAAATCAGATTCTAACGGAACTGCTTCAGTAGTCTGTAAGGTAGAGCAAGGAGGAAACAGGTTGAAATCTGATGGTCGCAGGTCGGAAAAAACGCTGCCTGTCAGCCGCTGCAATTCAGCCTAAGCTATTTGAGCCGCAAGGACGCGGCATGGGAGGTTAAGAATGGAAGAACATCGCAGGGCAAAACGAATAATGATTCATATGAGTCTGGAGATATCATCTCTTTTTAAACAGGACAATATCAAAGTCAGTAATTTGAATGCGCCGATTGAAATCCTGAATATTTCAAGGTCAGGGATTGGGTTTGCAACTGACAGTACGCTTCCGATTGGCTATTATTTTAATGCACGTCTGGAGTTTGTGCAGACAGGAGAATCCTTAAACTGTGTGGTACGTATTATACGCCAGGGGGAGCATGAGGATGGAAGGAAATTCTATGGGTGTGAATTTGTAGGAATGGCATCTGTCTTTGACTACATCTTTGAAGATATTGAGGGAGAAGAGGAAGAGTAGTTATAGAATGGACGTTGTGCTAAGTCCAACATACAGGCACCAGGTGATGATGATTTATAAATTGTCATTATCTGGTGCCTTTCTTATTTGTTTTGTCTGTCTCTCTCTGTATTTTTTATATCTTCGACACCTATTGACAATATTCGACATAATAATACAGTAATAATTTTATAATTATTATGCAGAAAGCTGTTTAAAGTATTATAATAATATATATTAAACCATGGTTTAATATTCAATACTTTTTAAAGAGAGGTGATGTTAATACAAAAGAAATTATCTGAAGACAGAAAAGCATGTTGTTTATGTGTACGTAGGAATCTATAATTTATGGAAAGAGAGGGAAAACTATGAAGAAGATTGTAAGTATTTTAATGGCACTTGTTATTTGCATGAATGGAGTATCCGTGAAAGCGTATTCGGATACAGATGAGGTTTTGCTGTCAAGTCTGACAGAGGCTGATTTGGAAGCCTGTATTACGGTAACTGCGCTTGACTGGGCAGATATGATGCAGCCTGGTATGGAATTTACAGTAGAGGATATTACTTATATAGTAAGCCAATCACTTGCCCCGGAATATGCGGTTTCGTTTTTCTATCATTCCATCCCATATGGTTATGCGGTAGTTACCTTTCAAAACGGTGACGCCTGTGTAAAAGAGGGGCAGTTAGTGGAAGGAAAAGAAGGACTCCGGACAGAAATCGTCAATGAAATAGAAGGAGGTAATGCACGTTCGGTTTCCGATACCGAAGTTAGCGATGCCTTGGTTGAGATTGCACCATTACAGTATGGCGCAGTAACGAAGGATGAAGATGGCCAGTTAGAAACCGTACATGATAATTATGGAAATGAATATGATTTGGAAGATGTGAATGCCGTGTCAGAGGATGCAGAAGAACTTTTATATGATTCTACAAAATATGATAATACAAGAAGTATCTATATAGAAAAAGTAAATTGGATACCAAGTAAATATCAGGTAAAAAGTGAATTAACACTGCAAAAGTATAAAGAAAATAGTAGGATGTTTAGTGAAAAAACTATTGAGAACTGGGTTGGGAAATATGCATGTGCAGTTCAGGCATTAACCCAAATTGCCTGTATGGAAAAAATGTGCGATAGGTTAGAAAAGGAAGATACAATAAATACCTATAATAAGCTATGGAAATATACGAAAACACAGGAAACTGCTGATTCAAAAAAAGATACAACAAATAATATTATATATGGTGAAACATCTTTAGAAAATGCAGCAGAGGGATTTGTCAAGTTTGCGCAGGAGAAGGGATATAAAAATACGGAGGTTAAAGGGATAGAAACAGACCCATCGGTATCATGGTTAAAGAATAAACTGGAATTTAACAGGCCGATATTAATGTCATATGGAATTAATGTAGACAATAAAAGGGCGGGACATGAAATATCAATTTTAGGTTACCGAAGAGCAACGAAGGTATCCAGTGGGAATACATATGATTATCTGATGGTTTACAATAGTTGGGATGTAAATCCTGTATATTTAAATTACTCAACAGTCGATATGATGGATTGCAGGGCGACGTATTTTTGGGTGAAGTAAAGGAGAGGCTTATGAAAAAATGTCTGAAAATATGCATCTGGATTTTACTGCCGATTAGTTTTATCATGACAGGATGTGCAAGGGATAACTCTGCGGAGAATCAACCAGGCAGTGACGATTCCCATTTATATTCTATAGATGGAAGGGTAACGGAAATAGTAGGAAAAAACACAGTGTTGATAAATGTTTTGAAAGAAAACAGTCACTTTCAAAAGGAGGATATTGTGGTAGTTAAATATGATGTTTCACAGGAAAGTGAAGTTGATTTAGAAGGCCGGATGAAATTTGAGATAAAGCAAATGGAAGTGCAGATGGAGGATATTGTATATATTCAGTATGCTAAAAATGAAAGGAAAAAGCGTGATATTGGAAAGCTAAAAGACTGTAATTATATTAGAACAAATTATCTTTATATCATTCCAGAGATGAGACCCGAACCAACACATTCAGAGGATGCAGACTAATCATAAGAAAGACTGTTTATCACATTTTAGGAAAACGAAAAAGTAATGATAACGGGAGAGGCTGTAAAGAGTACAGTTTCTCTCGTTTTTTCGAATTTTGAAAAAAGTATTTCTATTCCGCAGATTTCAAGAAAAAATGGCAAAATTTAATAGCTGGAGTCATAAATAAGGATACGTAAGAATTTCTAATTGCGGATGTATTATGTAAGTGAATGCTTTCTGGTTTTGAAGAAGGGAAAAAATACAGTTGACTGTTACCGTGTATCTATTACGTTCGTTGACAAAAACGCTACGTTCGTTGATTTTCTTCTTGTTTCTGGAAACTTTTTCTGATAAGGTAGAAGGAGAGGTATCAATTTTAATATTACTTCGGAAGTTAAAAACTGCGATATTTAACCGCCGAAGTAATAACTATAGATGATAGTAAATGAATCACTTGAACCAGATACGCAGGTTCTTTTTTCTATCAAATATATGATTATCTGATGCTTGACAATAGTTGGGATGTAAATTCTGTATATTTAAATTACCCAACAGTAGATATGATGGATTGCAGGGCAACGTATTTTGGGGTGAAGGAAAGGGGGAGGCTTATGAAAAAATATCTGAAAGTATTTATCAGTATGTTTATAACAGTTAGTTTTATTTTAATAGGATGTGCAAAAGAAAATTCGATGGAGGGAGACCCACCAGGCTGGTCCAGTGCCCATTTATATTCTATAGAGGGAAGGGTAACGGAAATAGTGGGAAAAAACACAGTACTGGTAAATGTTTTGAAGGGAAACAGGGACTTTCAAAAAGAGGATACGGAGAAAGTGAAGTTGGTTTAGATAACCTGGAGGACTTTGAGGCAAAGCCGCTGAAAGTACAGATTGGAGATATCGTATCACTTATGTACGACAAAGCAGAAAAGCGTGATATTGGGGAGCTGAAAAACTGCAATTATGTTAGTACAAGGTATCTTGGCATCATCCCAGAGGAGAGATATAAAGCAATGTATCCAGATGATGCAGATTAATCATAGGAAGGTAGGATATGGAATGAGTATATACAGGCAGGTATTCTGTTTCTTGTTCAGCAAAAGAATTTAAAAAAATATTTGCATTCAGCATTTTTGCTATTGGCCACAGAGAATCAATGTCACTTAACTAAATGACATGATGTTGAGGTCAAAAGGTAAATTTACATATCGACTTCGTCAATTTGCACAA
>CANRVD010000067.1 GCA_947643145.1 uncultured bacterium
GCAAATTGACGAAGTATATACAAAAATTTACCTTTTGACCCTAACATCATGATATCCAATTAATCCAAAATGCTCTAATGCCTTTCTAATTCCATCATCATACATAGATGCCGTTACATAATCTGCTGCCTGCTTTGTATTTTCCGATGCGTTTCCCATAGCAACTCCGTACTGCACATAACGAAGCATATCAATATCATTTGCACTATCTCCAAAAGCATAGGTATTGCATTGCGCTATCTCAAGACGGCTGCAAACCCGTTTAATCCCGGATGCCTTAGAAAATCCTTTCGGAAGCAGTTCTGCCACAGGCCCAAACACATGGCAGATAATTTCGTAATCCTGTCCAAGACGTGCAATCATCGTCTCCTTAGAACTATTCCTATAATCTATACACAATTTATTAACGATACTGTCTGAATTTAGTTTCTCCATGCACAAAAAATCATTTCCCAAGGACTTTCGCAAATCCTCCACATACGCATCATCCCCAAAAGCCTTTTCATCTACATAAAGTTTTTGGCTTCCTTCGTACATAGCTGCTAAATGACATTCCTGCATAACTGACATCGTCTTAGAAAGCATCTCCCACGGAATCTTATATTCAAAGACAACCTCACCACCTAATTCAATATAAGTGCCACAGCCTGCCACAATCCCGTCAAAGCCAATATCTAACAGCTCCTTAGCCCTGATTGTCGCCCGGCTCCTGCCACTGCAAAGAAATGCATAATGCCCCTCTGCACGTAATTCCCTAATGGCCTGAATGGTAGAAGCTGGTATTTTACCTTGATAATCCCAAAGCGTCCCATCAATATCAAAAAATACAATACATTGATTCACTCTTTTCCCCTGCCTGTCTTTCTATATTTTATAATTCATTTATTACTTCGGCGGTTAAATATCGCGGTTTTTACTCGTCTAAATTCCTGGATACATTCTGCCAAAAGCCTCGATGCAGCACCACTACACCTACGTTTTTGGCAGATGTATCCGAAAATTTATACTTCGTAAAATCATGTGATATTTAACTTCCGAAGTAATAATATTCTGTTGTTATTGAACTTCTCTGTTCCATAAACAAATCACCTTCATGGTAACATAAAAAACAGAAAAAGACAAATTTGTAACGGTTCACATCATAGACGGACATTCCCCTCCAAGGTATAATATAGCTACCGTCGACGTATTCCAAACTATGTTAACCCCAAAAGGAGGATTTGTTTATGATTAAAAAAATCAAAAAGCAGTTGGCGCTGTTTATGGCAATAACTGTTACAATAATGTCTTTCTCCGCCCCTACTGCGCAAGCTGCGAAAAAGACAGTCTCACTAAATAAGACAAAATTAAGCATGAACACAGGTGAAAGCAAACAGCTCAAAATAAAAAATACTTCCGGGCTGACTGTTAAAAGCGTGAAATGGTCTGTGACCAAAGGGAAAAATGTTATAAAACTTTCAAAAAAGACAAAAAAATCAGTTTCTGTAAAAGCAGTCAAAAAAGGAAACGCATCTGTCCGCGCGACGATTAAAACGGCAGGCAAAACAATTACCAAAACTGCCAGTATTTCCGTTTCTGCTGCCAGCAAGCCAGAACCATCCTCTCCTTCTCCTACAAATCCACCAGAGGATATCGAGGTAAAAGAACTACTGCACTATAATATGACCTGCAGTCAGGATGGCAAGTATCTTTTAGACCAATCTGGCAATGGAAATGATGCGGAACTGGTAAACGTCAGTTCAGAAATCCAAAAAAACCAGTCGCTCTTTTTAGAAAAGAATGGTTACATCAAGTTACCGGAAAAAGTATTTGCAGGCCGGGATACGTTCACAGTTTCCATCTGGCTCAAGAATTATAGCGGAACAGTAAATACCAGCGCTATGTTTGTCGGAACAAAAGAAAATATGCCGGTTTCTTACTGGCTCTTAAATCCAAGCAACCCTCAGGGCCGTATGAAATCTGTTATGACTAATTCCCGAAATGCAGATGCACCTTATTCTACGGAGGTCGGAATCAGCGCGTCTGTTGCTTCTATGGGTGTAGATGGCCCATTTACCGGAACGGAGTGGAATCACTATGTAACAGTTATCACCAGAAATAGTATTACTGGTTACTTTAATGGAGAAAAAGTCGGAACCTCAACATTAAATATGAAATTCAGTGACTTTGGAAATGATTTGGCCGCTTATATCGGAAAGTCATCTTATCCTGATGTTACCTATACTGGATTTGTCAGGGAAGTACAGGTATATCAGGGAGCAAAAACAGATGCAGAAGTAACGGAATTATATCAATCTACCAAGGAGGCAGATATGAAGCCAACCGGAACAAAATCTGAAATCTTTATAAAAGACCGGGCCGACCCATATATTACATTAGGCCCAGATGGGTATTACTATTTTACTGCATCCTACCCAATGTATGGCGCAGGGGATAAAGAAGGATACGACAGGATTATTTTAAGAAAATCCAAAACAATAGAAGGACTAAAAGACGCAGAGGAAAAAGCTGTATGGGATGAGAGTGACAGCAAGATTTCCCACCGCTTTATCTGGGCTCCTGAAATGCACTACATCGGTGGTAAATGGTATCTTTATTATGCGGCGAGCGCTTCTCCTAATAATGTCTGGGATATAGACTGCCATGTACTGATGTGTACCGGGGATGATCCTTATAATGACAGTTGGGAAGAAAAAGGAAAATTTCAGGCGTGTGATGGCGATACGGCATCCTTTACCGGTTTTTCTTTAGACATGACCTATTTTGAATGTAAGGGAAAATCCTATGTAATCTGGGCACAGAAAGTAAATGGCGGAACTTCTAATTTGTATATGGCAGAAGTAAATCCTGCCGAGCCTTGGAAGACAATAACAAAACCATTACTTTTGACCAAACCGGATTATTATTGGGAATGCGTGACATTTCCGGTAAATGAAGGCCCTTCCGTATTAATTCATGATGGCAAAGTTATTGTGGCTTATTCCGCATCTGCCACCGGACCGGAATACTGTATTGGATATATGTATGCAGATGAAAATGCAGATTTGATGGATAGTAAATCATGGACCAAGCAAAAAACGCCTGCACTTACTTCCGAAGACCTGGTAGATGAATATGGCCCTGGCCATAATTCCTTTACACAGGATGAAAATGGAAATTATATTTTTGTATACCACTCACGTTCCAAAGAATGCTATGAAGGAACCTGTGGTTATGGGGCAGAAGACCCTCTTTATGACCCTTGCAGAAGCGCACACATCCGCACTGTCCAGTGGGATGAAAACGGCCTGCCTATTTTAAATCGGTAATATAATTATTTTGTTAATTAGGGAAACATCTTGATATTACAGGATGTTTCCCTTTTTTGCCAGATAAAAAAATTCACAACTGGACAAAAATACAGAGACGTAGTAAGATATAATTTGTTACTTTAAGAGGAGGAACCAATATGGCGCAGAAAACAAATGTAATGAGAATTCTGGAGCAGAAAAAGATAAACTATCAGTCCCATAGTTACGCAGATACCGATGCAATTAGTGGAACCCAAGTAGCAGAGGTTTTAGGACAAAATCCCTGTCAGGTATTTAAAACTCTGGTCACTGCCGGAAGTACAAAGAGAAATTATGTATTTGTAATTCCTGTAGCAAAAGAACTGGATTTAAAAAAAGCAGCCCAAAGTGTCAAAGAAAAAAATATTGAAATGATTAAATCAAAAGACCTGTTACCATTAACAGGTTATATACATGGTGGATGCTCTCCAATTGGCATGAAAAAGAGCCTGAAAACAGTCATTGACGAAACAGCCGTTTTACAGGATACCATTATATTCAGCGGCGGAAAAATCGGTTATCAGGTCGAGCTGTCCCTACAGGAATTAAAAAAAGTAATTGACTTTGAGCTCGCTGATATTACGAAATAAAATAGTAATCATTCTTTACAAAGGCGAAAATAACCTCGGTATATTCCTCCGCCACAGACTTGATTTCAATACCATGCCCCAGACTTTTGCAAAGCTTTTTGACGATATAAAGCCCCATTCCGGTTGACTTTGCATGATGCCTGCCATTCTCTCCAGTAAAAGATTTTTTAAATACATTTGGTAAATCTCCCTCACAAATCCCGATTCCATTATCCTTCACATGCAGAATCGTCATGGAAGGTAAGTCCTCGGCAAAGATATGGATTACCGGCTGTCGTTTATCTGATTTATACTTAATGCTGTTATTTAGAATCTGGTTCAAAATAAATTCAAACCACTTGCCATCTGTCATAACTGTCTGGCCTATCTCTTCTACATGAATATCTATCTTATTTTCCAGTAAATCTTCTTTGTTTTGAATGACTGCTTTCTTTACTAACTTTCCAAGCTGCTCCTTTTTTATTACATAATCATTTGCCGCATGTTCCGAGCGCACATAGTACAATACCTGGTCTGTATACTGGGACAGACGCCTAATCTGCCTGGCATATTTGGGCGCAATCGTATCTTGATTGTTATGGCACATTAACAAGAGACTGGAAATTGGAATCTTAACTTCATGTACCCACATTTCAATATATTCTTTAAAATCATTCATACTGTGCTGGTAACTTCTGACGTTTTCACACATAGATTTCTCCATCTCATAAAACGCCTGACATAGAAGTTCGCCATCATAAAAATCTGGTTTATCCAGTGTTTCTAACAACAGATACTTCTGGTCCAGCCTGTCCAGATTTTGAAATAGCTGATTGTAAAATTTTCTTCTGCGGAAAAATCCCCACAGTAAAACAGAAATAGCAAAGAAAAGAAAAAGAACTGTCATAAACAGAATAAAAGAAAATGATATATAAAAAAATGCAAAAAATACAGTCAGTACCAACCAAAACAGAACCCCTGCAATAATAGCAAATAACTCATCTTGTACATATTTCCCAAACTTCATACTAATAAATACCCCTGCTTCTTCCTTGTCTCTATCATATCTTCATAGCCAAACTCCGCCAGCTTCGCGCGGAGCCTGCTGATATTAACGGTCAGTGCATTGTCATTCACAAATTCATTATTGTCCCACAATGCTGTCATCAGCTCATCCCTTGATACAATTACCCCCTGCTTATCAAGCAGCACCTGCAAAATAATCATTTCATTCTTGGTCAGAAACAACTCTTCCTCCCCTTTTTTCAAAACACCCTTTGCAGAATTGATACACAAATCCTTGTAATGACATACACTCGCTGTATGCTCTGCCCTTTTTAGAATTGCCGATATCCGTAAAAGAAGAATCGTTGGATTATACGGTTTTGTAATATAATCATCTGCCCCATAGCTCATGGAAAGGACTTCATCCGCTTCGGAATCTCTACTTGTCACCATTACCACTGGCACATCCGTTTCTTTTCTGATTTCTCGCAATAGCAATTCACCATTCAGCCCTGGTATATTAATATCCAGTAGAATTAAATCCGCTCCTGCTGCCAAAATAGCATTTTTTGCATTCACAAAATCCTCCAAAACCGCAGCTTCATAACTGGCATTTTCTAACAACTCGCTTAACTCCTGACGGATTGCAACATCGTCTTCTATAACTAAAATCTTTTTCATCAGAATCCCCTTCTTACAACCGTTATTTCTAATCTTTGGTGACGATTTACAGTAACATTTTTAATACTCTATCCCTTCTCTCGCTTCTATCCCTTTCTCATATGGATGCCTGATACATTTCATTTCTGTGATATAATCTGCCTGCTCTAAGAAAAAGGCATCTGGATTTCTGCCTGTGCAAATTACCTCCGCCCTTCCCTGTACGGTCAATAGTAATTCCTGAACCTTTTCACAGTCTAACAGTTTCCATGCATACGGATACGTAATTTCATCCAGCACAATGATATCGCATTCTTTTTTCTGCAGTCTGCCAAAAATATTTTTAAGCATCCGGTTATGAATAAGCGTCTGCTCTGTCTTATCTTCCTCTGTCATCTCCCGGTAAAATGGAAAGGCCTTTTCACTTCTTAATATGGTAACATTAGAAAGACCTTTTAGAACAGCCAGTTCCCCTGTTTTTCCACCCTTCATAAACTGTGCAAAAAGTACCTGCTTTCCTGCTCCTGCTGCCCGGACGGCAAGTCCAACCGCCGCAGTCGTCTTGCCCTTTCCCTCTCCATAATACAGATGCATTAGTCCATTTTCCATTTACCTTTCAGGCTCCTTTCGAAAAATACATCTTTTATTTTGGCAATGGCTGCAAATATGACAGACACCTTCCTGTTTTTCCGCAGACATCGGCAATAAAAAGACAACACTTTTTGTTGGTAACAATACCAGACTTTCATTATAAGTAATATCCATAGTTTCAAATTCGTTATATAAATCAGGAAGCAGTTCCATAGGATAAGTATCTCCCAAAAAATCTATTTTTTCTGCCCACTTTCCTGTTTTTTTCTGAAGCTGTTTTACAAATTCTTCATATGCTTTGTCAAGGATTGCCAAAGAAACACATTCAATGATGTATGCTTCTGACAGACATTTCCTTTCCAGATAAACATCCTGTAAAGCATCCACGCCATCTCCTAATGTCAAAAAAACGATGGCATATTCCTCATACTGTATCGGTGTCCCCTTCTCCCCCCACTGATAGTATGCTTTTATCTGCAACAGCGGCAGGATGCCCTGATAAATGGCATCCAATAAAGGAAAATCCTCTTCCCGAAAATGATACCGCCCTGCTGCCTCTTTCAAATCCTCTTTTGTCAACCGTACCTGTAACTTAACTGTTTCCATTATCTATTTATACTTTCTGCCTCTTCTTCGCAGCTCACAATATGGTCATTCTGTATCAAAATTTCTCCGTAATGGCCAATTTTGATAAAACTGCCCCATCTTCATCGTTTCCAATAATTACAAAACCATTATCCAAACATATTCTTTCCGATGCCTTATTATCAGGATGCCATGATGCATATATATTTTCAACTTTTCCATAAGGAAAGGTTTTAATATAATCCAATATTTGTTTTACCGCTTCCTTTCCAAAGCCTTTCCCCTGATACTCTTTTGCAATCATCAGCCTGTATATCTCATATCCCGGTTTATTGTCAAAATCACATTCTTTTTCAAAAGTAACAAGCGTAAAACCAACCATATCATCATTACTGTATATGGCAAATGGGATACATCTATAATATTTTTCTGCCTCTTCCCTATTCGCATCTGAATGTACAAATGCCTCTGCTAAACTAAATATATTCGGATTTACAAATTGCCGTTGCTCGTCTTTCACTTCAAGTTCGATACAATCTATCCAGTTGTCATGATTAATTTCTTTTAACTTAACCATCCGTTACCTCCACAAAATCACTTTTCTTTATTCAATTTCCGATTTGCAAAATCATATCAATGCAGCCTGAAACGCACGTCAAAGGAAAAACTTTCTTCCTTTAAGCGATATTTTTCAAGCAACTCTGGCCCGCAGCTATTTGAGCCAATCCCGCTTTGACGATAATCCACACAAAGAACGGTGTAAGGTGATTCCTCCAGTTCATAATTGTGCATCTTCTCTGTCAGCTCTTCCTGGGTATAAACAGATGCATTAAAAGAAAAGGTCTTTTCTCCTACGGCTGAAAATGTCGTTCTTCCGTCTGACACTGACACAAAGTCACAGTCATAATGGCTTCCGTTTTCCTGTGGATAGATATAATCCTCATGCATTGCTTTTACTTCTGTATGGAACAGCCCGTGATAACCTGCCTTATTTTTATCAATATAGCTCTCTGTCGGGCCAATTCCAAAATACGATACTTTGGACATAGCTTTTGGAAGGAACAGGCGGATTCCAAATCTTGGAAGAAAAGGAAATCCCTTTTGCTTTTTCACATCCAAAGAAACATTAACCGTACCATCCGAATAAATTTTCCAAACCGCACAGATATTCAAAATTCTCTGTATAAACAAAGCCGATACCGAAAGCTTCGTCTCGATTCTGACACCGTCTGCCTGCTTTTCAAAGGTTGTCTCATACGCTCTCGTAACCGTACGGTCATACTGCGCCCTCATCCACTCATACTTAATCATTCTGTCATTGTCCGTTGGTGCACGCCAGATATTAAACTCCATTGGCTGCTCCAGTACCACGCGGTTCTTGTATACCATCTCTGCAAACAGACCGGTAAACTTGTCATAACGGTAGCAAAAATCAGACGACGTAATCCACAGGGACTCATCTTCCTCTTCTACATGCAGCTCATTTTCCTTTTCATTTTCTGTAAGCAATTCCTTCGCTGTCTGATTACTATTTTCCTGCGTATCTAACTTCACTTCTTCAAAACCAAGTTCATAATTCGCAGGCAGCAAATGTGTTGTCTCTTTTTGTTTGTAGCTTAATTTCAGAAAACATTTTCCCTTTTCAGGAACCTTAATAGAAACCGGAATCTCTTTTTCCTGCTGTGGGGAAATATTTAACAAATCCTTATCCTCTATCCTTCCCTTTTCCGTCAGGACACCATCACAAAGCACTTCGTATTCTATATACAGATAATCTTTCAGATTCACAAAGTCCATATAATTTTTAAGCGTCAGCACTTTCCTTTCCTGGTCAAATGAAATCACCCGCACTGGGCGGTGCACATTCTTAAATTCCAACAGACCTGTATGCGGTGTGCGGTCAGGATAAACCAACCCGTCCATACAAAAATTCTCGTCATGCGGAAATTCCCCGTGGTCACCACCATAGGCATATTTTTTCTTACCTTCGGCGTTTTTTCCCATATCTATGGTATGGTCACACCATTCCCAGACAAAGCCGCCGCAGGCACCGTCATACTGGTGAATCGTTTCAAAGTAATCTTCCAAATCACCCGGTCCGTTCCCCATTGCATGGCAATATTCGCAAAGCACCAAAGGCTTACTGCCATCCTCTTTAAAATACGCATGCATTTCCTCCAAAGGCGGATACATACGGCTATGCACGTCTATATTGCTATAATCATATTTTCTTTTATCCGAAATATAACGGGCACTTTCATAATGTGTCAGGCGGGTAGAATCGAATGCCTTTGTCCACCGTAATGCCTCCTCAAAAGCACATCCGAACGCACACTCATTTCCCATCGACCACATAATAACACTTGGACGGTTTTTATCACGCTCCACACAACGTCTCGTCCTGTCTACCGTTGATTCAATATAATCCGGGTTGTCTGCCAAAGCCTCATTCCAGCTCCAGTAGTCCTTCCGTTTCTCCCAGTCCATATCCGGGCAATAAACTTCTGCCGTTCCATGACTTTCATTGTCCGCCTCGTCAATTACATAAAAGCCAAGATAATCGTAAAGCTGATAAAACCACGGTGCATTTGGATAGTGGCTGGTTCGGATAGCGTTGATATTATGCTCCTTCATCAATATCAAATCCGTCATAATCTGTTCTTTGCTAATTACAAATCCTGTATCCGAATCGCTGTCATGGCGGTTTGTCCCATGAAACTTTACCTTTATACCATTGAAATATAAAACTCCATCCTCTGTATGAATTTCGCGAACTCCAACATAATCGGTAATCACTTCATGTTCTGTCTCTAAAACTATGGTATACAGATATGGAATTTCTGCACTCCAAAGCCTGACATTCTCTATCTGTAAGTCGATTTTTCCATCCTCTACGAAACTGTCTTCGGCCTTCTGTCCACCTGCATGGGACTTTCCATTATCCGCTGCACCTTCTGCAACAAGATTTCCCGAAGCATCAAACAGCTTTGCTGTCACCGGGACTGCCTGCCCACGGTACTGGATACCAATTTCCACCTCACCCTGCGTATAATCCTTTGATGGCATGGCCTTTACAAAAAAATCCTGAATTCCCTCTTCCGGTCTCCTTAACAAATAGACATCACGAAAGATTCCACTCATCCGAAACTTGTCCTGATCCTCCATATAACTTCCATCACACCATTTCAGTACCAGCACTGCCAAGACATTTTTTCCTTCGTGAAGATTATCCGTAATATCAAATTCACTTGTGGAATGCGATACCTGGCTATATCCAGTAAATACTCCATTGACCCATACATAAAAGCAGGAATCCACCCCTTCAAAATTCAAATATGCCCTCGGTGCATTACTGTCCTTATGATAGTCAAAAGAGCGCACATATGCCCCGCATGGATTCTTATGCGGCACAAATGGCGGATCAAATGGAAATGGATAACGGATATTCGTATACTGATGCCTGTCATATCCATAATTTTGCCATACGCCCGGCACTGTTACAGTATCAAAAGCTGTCGTATCAAAACCCTCTTCATAAAAATGCTCTTTTACATCATATATGCTTTCAAAATAACGGAACTTCCAACTGCCTGATAAGAGCTTAAAACGGTCAGACTTCTCCCGCTCTTCCATAAAACAATCCATCTGCTTTGAAGATGGAATATAATATGCCCTGTTTGGCATCGTTCCTTTGTGCAATACCTTTAAATCCTCATAATATTTTGGAACTATCATGATTTCCCTCCATTCTGTCAGTACAATATTATTACTACTTCGTCGCCTTCCCCAGCTTTACCATACATCCTTTTTTAAAAAAACAAATGCCATATTCCAAAGGAGTCTGATATCCATCTTTCGTCAGTTCCATGCCATAACCATGATTTGTGATTTGTGCAAGAGCTTCCTCGCACATAATCTCCATTTGGTCAAAACTGTCTGTTACTTTTATTTCTATCACTACTGATTTTCCGCAGAACTTTAATTCCTTTAAAACCAAATCTGGCCTTCCTGTCCCGCTTTCACGATTGGAAAGCACCTCATATCCTCCCATTCCCTTCAACAGCCCTGCCAAAAAACCATGATAATAATTTTCTCCATAGTCAAAAAAGCTTATTGTATCAAGCAGCTGACTTGAAACAAATTCGCCAAAAGTTTTACAATCTCCTGTTTCTATCGCTGTCCGTAACGCAGAAAAATTCTGCTTCTTTAATTTTGCATCAAACCACTTTAGAATCGTATTGCGGTAAATAGCACGAATTTCCTTATTTGGAATTCCCAGTTTAAGATATATATCCTCCCCCTGCTGCCTTTCACCCAGCTTTTTAAGATATCCCGTAAAAAATAGAAAATTCCAAATATTATCCATATTATCATAGATATCCGCATAAGTAATATCTTCATTAACTGGTTTTTCTATCGCTCCTCCCTCCAGCAGTCCTTCTATTTCTTTTCGTGTATGTGTATCTGCTTGCTCAACAAGTGACTTTACAATACTGTTTGAACTTGTATTGCCCCAATAGGAAACCGGTAGTTTATTCACATTTTCCAACAAATCATCAATAAACTGTATCATACTCCAGGGATTATATACCTGCGTATTTCCAAATACGTATCCATTGTACCAGTCACGTATAACATCTGTTTTCGACTCCAAATGATAATAACTGCACATCTGCTGCATATTCTCTTCTGTAAATCCAAAATACTCTGCATACTGGTCATTTAAGACGGAACGTATTTTTAGATTATTCATCCCTGTAAATATACTCTCTTTCGAAATCCGCAGGCATCCGGTAATAACAGAAAATTCCAAACTCAAATTTGATTTTAGCGCAGATGCAAAAAGAGAACGCAAAAAATCTATCATCTCATCATAAAAATTTTGAAAGAAAGCATTTTCCAAAGGTACATCATATTCATCAATCAAAATAATTGTTTTTTTTCCATGATAAGCATAAAGGCATCGGGAAAGAAATTCTAAGGAAGTCGCCATAATATCCTTTCCTGCTTTACGGTTCATAATCGTCTTATACAACTTCTTATCGGCTTCCAGCAATCCATCTCCCTCAAGAACATATCTGTGCCGCTGATATTCCATCACAATGCACTCGCACAAACGCGAATATGCCATATCAAAATCTGGCTGCTTTGCTGACATAAGAGTCAGGTTGATAACCGGAAACCGTCTCATATGAAGCAGATATTCCTCCCCTGCCTGCATAATGTCAAGCCCTTCAAATAAGCCTGCCCTGTCCACCCTGACTCCATGTATATCTCTTTCATCTTCAAAAAAATAGCGCAGCATACTGAGCAGAAGGCTTTTTCCAAAACGCCGTGGTCTGGTAAAAAGATTCACTTCTCCCTTTTTGTCCAACAATTCTTTGATGAAGTTTGTCTTATCAACAAAATAGTAATTCTTTGATATTAGATTTTCAAAATCATCCACTCCGACAGGTAATGGTTTATATTTCATAAAACACCTACCCCTTCCCCATTGCTTATTACTTCGGAAATTAAATATCGCAAGATTTTGCGAAGGATAAATTGTAATATTCCACCGCCGAAATAATAATAGATTTTAATAATAGAATCTGCTTTTTGGTTCTATCATAGCGACTTTTGTAATGATTTGTATTATAATACAGCAAATAACTATTTTCAATAGATTCTATATATTTTTACAAATCAAAAATCGCACCGACTTCGCTGGTGCACCGGCAAAAAATAAGCCCCGGTTAATTCCCGGAGCTTTTATACCAGCGGATACTGATTCTCCAAAACAGATATGCCGCCAAATACCATATGCTTCCCACAACTGGAGTGAGATAGAAAAATATTTCCGAATACTCCTCTGCACCCGGCTTGCGTAACAGATACTGTGCCGGAAAATAATTTACAAATGCAAACGGAACAACATAAATCATAATTAACTGGATTGCTTTATGAAATATATTAATTGGATACCCGGCAAACTTTCGGAAATTATGATACGTCAATTCTTTCAAACTGTCTGTTTGAAGCAGATAAATATTTAAAGTTGCCAAAATCAGAAAAATCGCTCCCTGAATCAAAACCCCTCCTGCTACAGCTAAAACGTAATAAATAATGGTTTCTATATTCCATTCGATTCCTACCTTTCCGGCAGACAGAATAAAAAGAACAATACCAAGCCCACCTTGCCCAATCGCAGCAAACCAGTCGGCATCCACAAAAATCAACTGAAACAAAAGCCCTCTGGGACGCAGCAAAAACCTGTCAAAATTTCCACTGCGCACCATTCCGCCAAAATCCCGCAAACCGGTAAAAAATAAAATCATAATTCCATATGTTAAAAAGAGCAGACTGAACAGAAAAAACATTTCTGACATATTCCAGCCGCTTAGTGTATCAAATTGCAGCAATGTAAAATAGATTACTATGATTCCGGTCGACTCCCTCAAAAAAACTGCAATAGAACGAAGTACTGCATCAATCCGGTACTGGAACCATGCCTTCATCGTTGTTTTCATATATATTCCTGCAAGAAACAGTGTATCATTTTCTATTTTCATTCTAACCTCCCATGTCGCCTTTGGCAGTTCAAATAAGGATGAAAAATGCTGCTTTTGCATTTTTCTGTGTGAAACTTAATATATCTTAGGTAGCGTTCTTTTGCTGCCTTAGATATATTTTTCACATTAGCCTCCTTGTACTACCAGTTTCCTTTGCCCTCTTTTCCACAAAACATTTCCCAACTCATAGATAATTCCTATCCAGATTAACTGCATCAGGCAGCGCAGGAAAATCTCCCGAAAAGACAACTGCCCTAGATAAATCTGAACCGGAATAAAATAGATAGAAGAAAATGGTGTAAACTGCAGCACTCCCTGCATCCACTCCGGCATAAACCAAAGCGGTATCATAGAACCAGATAATACATTGATAAATACATTTTTAATCGTATTAATGCTCCAGATATTCACCAGCCAGAATGCGAGCATCTGAACTGCAAAACTAATGCTCCAAAGCACCCCATAGCCAAGAATAATGCTAAGCAGGAATGCCCCAAACATTTCCACGCTGTGGGGCGGGACCATTCCAATCGTAAAAACACAAATCAGAAGTGTCGGCACAAAACAAAAAAGCAGTTTAAAAAAGGCATTCCCCAGATTTTCCGCAATCATTCTTCCTTTAAAACTCACCGGACGTAACAATTCTGTGGCAATACTCCCATCCCAGATTTTTCCCGGCAGAAAAAAATCATCAATATAAAAAGCCGCATCAAGCCCCATAGACAGCACAAAATTGGTTGTTACCATGGCCATCGTTATGCCGCCTATTTCCTCTCTTCCAAGATATAATGCCCGGTAGATTTCCAAAAAAATAAATATTTTCAGGCAGGTAGAAAGTATATTCATCAAATGGTCAAACCGATATGCCGTCTTTTGTAAAAAAGTCTTTTTTGCATACGCAATATATGGCTCTATATTCATTCGGAAACCACCTCACCATTATAAATTTTACGGATAATACTTTCGATTTCCGGCTCGGAAATATTGATATCCCGAATGTCATACTGACTTAGCAGCTCATTCATCAAATCATTAATCTGTACATTCCGGCTTTCAAAAACAAAACGTCTTTTCCTACTGTCCGTTTCATCCGGCTCTAGAATCTCTACATTTGCAATCGGTTTTACGACTTCTTCCTGATTAAACTCCACATCTAACTGACGTGTTGTCCCATACTTTTCCCTGATTCCCATAAGGCTTCCGTCATAAACCTTTTCTCCTTCATCCAGAATAATCAGACGTTTACAGGTGTTTTCGATATCCTGCATATCGTGCGTGGTAAAAAGCATCGTAACATTATCCTGCTGGTTTAGGTCCTTGATAAAATTACGGATAATTTCCTTTCCTGCCACATCTACACCAATCGTCGGTTCGTCAAAGAATATGATTTCCGGTGAATGTAATAATGCAGCCACAATATCGGCACGCATCCTCTGCCCTAAAGAAAGCTGCCTGACCGGCTGATGAACAAACTGCTCCATTAAAAGCATTTCAATATAACGCTCCAAATTTCTACGATACAAATCTTTTGGAATCCGGTATATTGCCCTTAGAAGTTCAAAACTATCCATAACCGGCAAATCCCATTGTAATTGTGACTTCTGCCCAAATACAACACCAATCTTTCCTACATAGTCCTTTCGCTGCTTGTATGGAATCCATTTTCCCACTTTAATTTCTCCCCCGTCTGGAAAAAGAATTCCCGAAAGCATTTTTATCATCGTCGACTTTCCAGCGCCGTTTGGCCCAATAAATCCTATCATTTCCCCCTGCTGAATGGAAAAACTGACTCCTCGTACTGCTTCCCTTTTTTCATACTTTGGCATAATCAGATTTGCTATCATCCCCGGCACACCGTTGGAACGTTTACTGATTTTAAAGACCTTGCTTACCTCTTTTACTTCTATAAATTCAGGCATTGTTTTCTCCTTTCCCATTTTACATTTTTTGATATTATTCGTTACTATTTACAGCTAATTTGTACCATCCTCACTTTGCCTTCACAGGAACAAACCGTATCAGACAGCATAACCAGCTGGTTTTACGCATAGTGTTTAGACTGTCTTTGAATAATAACTATATTACACAGGCATAACAAGTTATTAGCCATTAATATTTTTCTTTACTTGCAGAATAATATGTTCCAGATTCGGCTTGCTGATTTTAACCTCTGCAGCTCCTGTCTGTCTCAATAAAAACTTCAAAATTTCCGCCGCCGTAATATAACCGGAATTATAATGCAGTATCAGATTATCCTGATCCAGCTGATAGGATACCAAAGGTAAATCTTCCAAATCCGGATATCTGCCGTTTAATGTTATCTGCATCGTTTCGACAGGCACAAAATACTTCTGCAACCGTTTTTCACTTCCATAATAAACCAGTTTCCCTTCGTTTAATATAGCCACCCGGCTGCAAAGCCTTGAAATCTCTGCCAGATCATGGGAAGTAATCAGAACAGTCATGCCTTCTGCTACACTTTCCAAAAGAATTTCCCGCAGTGCCACCTTTCCATTTGCATCCAGTCCAACTGTCGGCTCATCCAAAAGCAGAAGTTCCGGCCGAAGAAGTAATGCTGCTCCAAGCTCTGCACGCATTCTCTTTCCAAGGGAAAGAGAATGTAAGCGTTCTTTTCTGACTTTCCCAAAATCCAGTCTTTCTGCAAGTTCCCTGTACCGATTCTGAAACTCCGCAGCAGGCACATGATAAATTGATTTTAATTCCTGAAAGCATTCCTCTACCGTATCACCTCTGCACAAAAAAGGGGTTTTCGCAAAAAAAGCAACTCTTTTTCTGTTTAGTGAAGCATCCCGATTTGGCTTTTTCCCCATAATCCGCACATAGCCCTGTTCCTCTTCTAACAATCCACTGGCAAGTTTTAAAAATGTTGTTTTTCCCGCTCCCGAAGGACCAAGCAATCCGACGATTTCACCTCTCGGAACATAGATAGACACCTCCTGCAAAATAAATTTACTTACATTTTCAAACGCAATCATTATCCGCCTCCTTTCTCAGTATTACTATTTACCTTTTGACATCGTAATCCTATACAGTAAAATATCCCTTGCGAAATAAATTCGCAAGGGATAGGGATAAACAACATCTACTCTGGGATAAACGAACAGGCACAGAAAAAACCATCCTCTTCATAAAAATCACTTAGTCCATGATATTTTTCTGTTATCTTTTTAATCTGTGAAATACCCATTCCATGATTTTTTACATCTTGTTTTCGGCTTTTCAAAAACGGATTTCTCTCCAGTACCGAAGAAGATATTCTATTCTGTACGATAATCGCCTGATAACCTCTTCGCTTTACAATTTTCAATGACAATTCCGGCGTAGTTTCTTTTTCACTGGCTTCTATGGCATTATCCAAAAGGTTCGTAAGCAACGCCGAAAAATCAAGGCTTCCCATTTTCTCAAATGGCAGATTTTCAATTTCCGCTTTTACGGGAATCCCCTTTGAACGTGCCAGCTCCAGTTTTTCATTTACAATATGGTTTAATAAAGAATTTCCGGTTTCAATATAACTATGCACTGCATTTAGCTTACCCAGTATTTCTGAAGTATATGCCTTTGCCTTATCATAATTTTCTTCATTCAGATAATGCGCAATCACCATAAGATGATTTTTCATATCATGCTTTAAATTCCGTACACTTTCATGCAGCTTTTGAAGCTCTATATCCTGTTCACGAATATTTTCTGCGGATGCTTTGAAAGCCTCTAACTCATATGCCAGCTCTGATTTTTCACCAAAAAGCGCCACATATTTTTCATCCAGTTCCTCATATTTCTTTTTTATATTTTTATACTTTCTCATTTTTAAGTTCTACTTTAAGCCCATTATACCTTTCATTCGCATACCGTAATAATTATGATGTTAGGGTCAAAAGGTAAATTTTTGTATATACTTCGTCAATTTGCAC
>CANRVD010000068.1 GCA_947643145.1 uncultured bacterium
ATTTGCTATACCTTTCTTTCTTGGGTGTCCTCTACTTATTTGTTTCAAACTTTACACTACCAGCAAACCTATTGTCATATAATAGATTACAGACAGAACCTACAATCTATTATCTTAAATTATACACTAGTTTTCAGGTAAAATCTATTATTTTTAAATTAAAATTGTCATTCTTTTGTACTAATTCGTTACTTTTCACACAGCCGCCAAATTCGAGAAATTTGACAAGTTTTTCGTCAAACATTCGAGTTTAGCAGCGCCATTTTGCATGATTTTTGCAAAATGTGTGCATTCAGCGTTGCAAACGCTGCTGTTACCGGTCACGAAGGGAACAAGTCAAATACCCTGCAGCAGGGCAACGGGATATGACTTAGCTTTTTTAGCAAGTTTGCCAGCGCATCCCCCTAGCAAAAACGCTAAAGCGTATTTGTTGGCGTACCGCTGCTTTCCGAACAGTTTCCTATCCCATAAATAAAGGCACATACCGCCAAAACGGTACATGCCTTTATAAAACGAAATCCAACTGATATTTTCATACAAGCAGCGATAATTACTGTAAAAGGGAAAGAACACCCTGTGTAGACTGGTTTGCCTGTGCAAGCATAGACTGTGCAGCCTGCTGTAAAATACTGTTCTTTGAATAAGTAACCCTCTCTTCTTAAACAAGCATCTTATTGCAGAACCGTGATAGTTATTGTCCAGATTCCACACCCGCTGTTTCTTCGACAATGCTATACATATCCTCCGGCAGATATTGGCAAATCATCCGCTCCAAAAGTATAGTGTCCACCGGCTTTGACAAATAATCCGTAAATCCACTTGCAAGATACTTCTCCTTCGCTCCAAGCACTGCATTTGCTGTCAATGCAATAATCGGAATTGCCACATTTGGATTTTCTTTCAGTTTCCGGATTTCATGCAGCGTCTCGATTCCATCCATTTCCGGCATCATATGGTCAAGGAATATCATCTGATACTGTTTCTTTTCCACCATACGCAAAGCATCATAACCACTCTTTGCCATATCAACCTTAATCTTTGTCCTTTTTAAAAGCCCTTGGATAATAACCAGATTTGATATCGTATCATCTACTACCAAAATTCTTACAGATGGTGCAACCATATATTTATGGTGTTCCTCTTCCTGCTGCTCTAAAGGAGCCAGCTCATCCTCCTCCCTGACAGCTCCCAGTGGTGCCCTGCTGATAATCTTCTGGGACAATATCAGCGTAAAGACAGAACCTTTTCCATACTCACTTTCCACACGCATTTCACCGTTCATCAACTCTAAGAGCTGTTTCGTAATCGCCATTCCAAGGCCACTTCCCTCAATCCGGTAATTCTTCTTCTCATCCAGACGCTCATAAGGTTTAAACAGCCGTTCCATATCTTCCTTTCGGATTCCGATTCCGGTATCTTCCACCTGAAACGTCAGTTCTGCCTCTCCCTGCGTCACTTCACGCCACTGCAAACGCAGGGAAACTGTACCCTTTTCCGTATATTTTACTGCATTATTTAATACATTGGTAAGAACCTGTTTCACACGCAATTCATCCCCGTACAGCCTGTTTGGAACATCCTCCTGAATGTCAAGTTCTAATGCCAGACCCTTTCCTTTTCTCCGCACAGACACAAAATTTAAGATATCATGCAGAGCAGCACCTAACGAATACTCATCCTCCGTCAGCTGAATCTTTCCTGACTCTAACTTTGACAAATCTAAGATATCATTAATCAGACCAAGCAAAGTTCTTCCCGCACTCTGTATATACCTTGCATGTTCCCGTATCCTTTCCGACTCACATTCACGCAGAATCATTTCATCCATTCCTAAAACCGTATTTAACGGTGTACGGATTTCATGGCTCATCTGCGTAAGGAAAGTACTCTTGGCGCGGTTTGCCATATCGGCACGTGCCCTCGCCTCTTCTAATTCTTCAATATTCTGCATCTTATCTGTCAAATCATCTACAATAATAATATATCCAAGTACCTCATTATATTTGTCAGGAATCCGGTTAATAACCAGACGGCAGTAAGCATCTCTGACAAGGCACTTCGTATCAATTTTCAACTGGACAACACCACTGTGCAATACATCCTCTTTCAATTCAAAAAGCTGTTCCAGTTTAATATGCTTGTACTTTTCTGGCAACGAGAAGAATTCTACCGCACTTTTATTCACTAATTTTAAATGCTTCTTTTCATCATATATAAATACCGGCGTTTCCACAGAATAATATACAAATTCAGACATATTACTCAACGTAACACAGTTAAAACGATAAAAATTAAAGCCCTGATATAAAAGAATTGTTCCAAGAAACTGTGTAATCGCACTGCCCGCAATCCAAACAAAGGCAGAAAAGTATCAAAAACCATTCCTAACAGCAGAACCGCTACACACAGAAGTGTCCTTTTCCCTAACACGCGGATATTCTTCCTTCTTTTATTAAGAATCATATGCGCGCTCATATAAATCATATCTGCTGCTGCCAGAAGGCAATATACATTATACAACTGATTCCATATATTTGGTGCCAGCGTATATGTCATCCCATATTCTGTATGATAGAAAAGAATAGTATAACGCTGTATCATAAAAGGATACAAAATAATTCCCACCATCGGTGCATATTTCAATACTTTAATATGCTTTCCCTGAATTTCACTCCAGTCCGCTAATAGAATTGCAGCAGTGATAAGGTAAATAAAAATGCCTATCATTCCTACACATCTTAAATAATATGCCACTTCTGCATTGGTCTGAATCAAAATAAAGCCAAAGCACATACTCCATAAGGTACTTCCCCAGCAAAAACAGGAAAACACATAATTTTTTTCTCGGCCGCTTGCTCTTTTTCTTACCACGCCCAATGCCATAATTAACGTGACAATAGAAAATCCAAAGAGAAGATAAGAAAGTATTTCTGCCATATGATTTCTCCTTCATTGATTAACCTACAAAGCACACCACTATGTTACAGGCGCCTTTCTATGCTACAAAACAGTTAGCAAATGATGTGCAGACACACATTTCCTTTATCATAAAAATAACATACCAGCCAGATGGATAAGAAATGCGCAGACCCAAGCAATGCCGCACTGCCCCAGTACTACGAGGAGCGCCCACCTGCCGCCAAGTTCCCTTTTTATAGAAGCAACCGCTGCAACACACGGAGTATACAGCAGGCAGAATACCAGCAAAGAAGCAGCGGCTACAGGTGACAGAATAGCAGTAAATCCGTCTGCCCCGCCAAGCAGTACAGACAGGGTTGATACCACACTTTCCTTTGCCATAAATCCGGCAATCAGTGCGGTCGAAATTCTCCAGTCACCAAACCCAAGCGGAGAAAACACCGGTGCAATAAAACCTGCAATCACTGCCAAAATACTTTCTTTTGAATCCGCTACAATGTTCATGCGCAAATCAAACGTCTGTAAAAACCATATTATAATTGTCGCAATAAAGATAACTGTAAACGCTCTCTGTAAAAAATCCTTTGCCTTATCCCATAAAAGCTGTGCCACATTTTTCATTCCCGGCATACGGTAATTGGGAAGCTCCATAACAAAAGGAACTGCTTCACCACGAAACATTGTCTGTTTAAACACCAACGCTACAAGAATTCCAATCAGAATACCTGTAAAATACAGGCCAGTCATCACCAGCGCTCCATAATTTGGAAAGAAAACTGCGGTAAAAAAACCGTAGATTGGAAGCTTGGCCGTACAACTCATAAAAGGTGTTAAAAGAACCGTCATCTTCCTGTCACGCTCGGAAGGCAGCGTCCTGCTTGCCATAACTCCCGGCACGGTACAGCCAAAACCAATCAGCATCGGAACAATGCTTCTTCCCGACAAGCCAATTTTCCGAAGCAGCTTATCCATTACAAAGGCAACCCTTGCCATATAACCACTGTCTTCCAGTAAAGACAGAAAAAGGAACAGCGTTACAATAACTGGTAAAAAACTTAATACGCTCCCAACCCCTTGAAAAATACCATCAATAACCAAAGAATGCAGTACCCTGTTTACATGAGCTGCCTGCAGGACAGTATCGACCTCTCCCGCCAGCCATTCAATCCCAAACTCCAGTATCTCCTGAAGCCTTGCACCAACTACTTCAAAAGACATCCAGAATACCAAAGCCATAATTCCAATAAACATAGGAATCGCCGTATACTTTCCAGTCAAAAGTCCGTCTATTTTTCGGCTTCTCTCATGCTCCCGGCTCTCTCCCGGCTTCACAACAGTTTTTTCTACCAGCTTCTTTATAAAAGAAAAACGCATATCTGCAATGGCGGCTGCGCGGTCAAGTCCACGCTCCTCTTCCATCTGGCAAATAATATGCTCTATCATTTCCTTTTCATTGTCAGAAAGCTTCAACGCTTCCTGCACCCGGTTATCTCCCTCCACCAGCTTGCTTACTGCAAACCGAATCGGAAGTCCTTCCCTTTTTGCATGGTCTTCTATCAATTCCATAATGCCATGCAGGCACCTGTGTACGGCACCTCCATTTTCATCCTTATCACAGAAGTCAATCCGCCCCGGCCGCTCCTGATACTGTGCAATATGAAGCGCATGGTTTACAAGCTCCTGTGTCCCTTCATTTTTAGCTGCTGAAATCGGGACAACCGGAATCCCAAGCATCCCTTCTAACTCATTGATATGTACGGCACCACCGTTTCCACGAACCTCGTCCATCATGTTCAGTGCAAGAACCATTGGCACATCAAGCTCCATAAGCTGCATGGTCAGATAGAGGTTTCGCTCTATATTGGTAGCATCTACAATATTTATAATGCCTGCGGGCTTTTCCTTAATAATAAACTGTCTTGTTACAATTTCCTCATTGCTGTATGGAGACATAGAATAGATTCCCGGCAAATCTGTGACCAGAGTATTAGGGAAACCTTTGATTGCACCGCTCTTTCTATCCACTGTAACACCCGGGAAATTGCCCACATGCTGGTTGGAACCAGTTAACTGGTTAAACAGCGTTGTTTTCCCACAGTTCTGGTTTCCTGCCAGAGCAAATGTCAAAACAGAGCCTTTAGGTAATGGGTCCTCTCCCGCCTTCACATGATAGCGTCCACCCTCACCAAGACCCGGATGCTCCTTTTTTCCAGCTCTTCTGCCTAAATCCATCGTTTTATCTTCTGCCGCATCTGTTGATACCGACTTCTCATCTATTTCTATTTTCTCTGCATCGGCTAACCGAAGAGTCAGTTCATATCCGTGAATTCGAAACTCTACGGGGTCACCCATTGGAGCATACTTTACCAGCGTAATCTTTACTCCCGGAATTACCCCCATATCCAAAAAATGCTGCCGTAAGGAACCTTCGCCCCCTACCTTCTTAACCACCACTGTCTTTCCGATTTCTAAGTCCCGTAATGTCATATCGCAACAACCCTTTCTTACGTATGAAACAATAGTTTGCTGGTTTTACCAGCAAACCTATTGCCATTAATCATTTTACATCAATTCCTCCCCTTCTGCAACTTATATCCCCTGTTTCCATTGTAAATCGGTGAATTCAGCCAAAAGCCCTTTATCCTCCTGTGGGTTAACCGCATACATCCCCATCACAACACCGGTAAAACCGCCTGCCACCTCAGAGGAAAGATATTTTGTCCTTGCACTCCCAAGCTCCATCTGTTCCTCACCACACTGCCCATAGAATGTGTAGTGTGCAGCATCCGAAACTACCTTCAGAGTTGTTTTCTCCTGTGTCACCGGAAGCTCTATTTCTTTTACAACCATCTTTGCATCCCCAATCCGAAAACGCAGAACCAAAGATTTCTGGCTGTTTTTGCAGATAACTGCCAAATCGTAATGATGATCCTCTGACAAATAAAAAGTAATACCAGCTTCCGGTGCCTCTCCTGACAAAGTCACTTCAAGCTCCGTATCAAATTCCGACTGGCGTATCCCTAAAAAAGCAGGTGCATCCACATCATCCAGCGTAAACGAATTGCCGCATAGCTTTACACCAGTATCTGTAAACTGATAACTCTCCTGTCTGTATTCCCGCAAGTGGCACCACCGTACCGACTCTTTCTTCATTTTCTCAAACGTCACATCATATTTTCCGGCAATCTCCTGCTCCTTTGCACAAATATCTATTCGCATTTCCTGCATCACCGTACCCTCTATGCCAGCCTGAAACCAGCCCTTTTCGTCCCAGTGTACCGACGCCAGAAAAACCTCTCTTCCCAAGTGATGATATGGCATCCAGTCACTCTGAATCCGAAAGCCAAGGCAAACCATATACGTATTGCCTTTTTCATCCTGAATTAAATCACCGTGGCCAATTCCCTGAATATGGCTCTGATGCCCACCCAGATTCCTGTTTGTAAGCACCGGATTCTGCGCATACCCCTCAAACGGCCCATACGGGCTTTTTCCTCTGGCATACGTAATCATATGGCCATATTCTGTCCCACCTTCTGCTGCCATCAGGTAATACCAGTCTCCAAAACGGTACAAATGCGGTGATTCCAAATAACGTCCACCACTGCCCTGCCAAACCTGACGGCTCTCAGTCAGACGCTTACCTGTTGCAATATCAATCTCACACTGGAAAATACAGCCTTTTCCATCCGAAGCACTTCCATTGCTCATAAAATATGCTTTTCCATCCTCAAAGAACAGAGAAGGGTCGATTCCGTCCTGCTCTACAAAAATCGGTTCTGACCACTCTCCATAAATATCATCTGCATAAACATAAAAGTTCTTGTGGTAGGTGTCGTTCGTCGTCACCATATAAAACCTGCCCTCGTGATAACGGATCGTCGGCGCAAAAACACCGCCGGAACTGTTAATCTGGCGTAAATCCACCTGACTTGCTTTTGTGAGGCAATGGCCTATCTGATGCCAGTTTACCAAATCATCACTTTCAAACAGAGGCACCCCCGGAAAATATTCAAAAGAACTGCACACCATATAATATTTTCCATTTGCCCTGCATACGCTTGGGTCTGGATAAAAACCGCGGATAATCGGATTCTGAATCTTCATACTTATAAACCGCCTTTCTGCAAGGTGAATCTCGTTCACCTTTGCTTTCTTGTGTATAATTCAATGTTTGTTTAAGCAGCGTACATTCACAGACATTTTTTCTATCTACATTCTTTTTAATACCAATACATCATACCCGGAAATAACCAGCTTTCCCGCCGCCTTTTTTCCGTTCAGGAGATTGCACCATGTTTCACCGTCTTTTTTCTTAATCTCAACAGATACCGGTGTCTTATCATAATTCATCAAAAAGAGTACTTTTCCCTGTTCCCCTTCTCTGACTGCCAGTTCTACACTCTCCGGCAGGACAAGCAAATCTTTATATTCTTTTGGCATGGAAATTCCAGCCATGCCCATCAACAGCTTCGCGGTATCCTCTTCAAAAGCCGAGCCAACATACCAGCCGTAACCGTCTCCCAATGCCTTGCGCACTATCGCCGGCTTCCCCTCGTAGTGACAGGAGCCTGCCTTCTTTCCATGAAAGACCGCCATAACTTCCCCGTCCGTAACTTCCAGTACATCATGGAATAATGGAGCAGAAGCACTCTTATCCTCGTATACCATCTGTACTGGTTCATCAAACTCTGACACATAGGTATATTCTTCTACCTGACAGCCGCATATTTCTTCAATATAGCCCGGCATCGGCATTTTGTAACACTGTCCCTGCATATCCTTATAACCGGAACGGCAGCCAAATATAACATTTTTTCCTCTCTCTGCAACGCTCTTTAATAATTCCTTCCTCTCCTTTGTAAAAATCGTAGCATGTGGATAAACGAGCGTATCATATTTCATCAATTCCTCTGGTGTTGTCTTTTCATCCAAATAGAAAAAGTCAAATGGAATATGGGCTTTTTGCAATGCCACAAACCAGCTGTCCATACTTTTTGACCGGACTAAGCTGTGCCAGATATCACTCTCTCCATCCCATTCACTTTCATAATCCAAAAGGATTGCCGTCTTTGCCAGATACTCCATCCCGGCAACTTCCTTCATTTTCCCTGCATCTTCATGAATCTGCTTTAACTCCCGCACCCGGCGGTTTTCCCGGTTGTCATAATCATGCAGTCCATGCCAGTAAATTTCTGTTCCCATTGTCGCAGTACGCCACCTGAAAAAGCTGACAAAATCCGCCCCATGCGCAATGGCCTGCATTGTCCACAGCCGCATCTGTCCGGGCTTTGGCATTGGCATCATCATCCTGCAGTTCCAGCCGCCGGCCCCCGTCTGCTGCTCCATAATTCCAAAAACCGGAGAAATACTTCTCGTTCTCGTAAGGTTCCATGCTACATTGCGGTCCTTCATACCATTTGTCTGCTCCGGCTTCACTCCCTTTTCAAAAGCAAACGCCGGATAGTTGTCAAATGTAATGAAGTCTAATACCTCTCCCACTAACTGCTGATAATCAATATGATGAAACAAACCATTCGTCGTAATAAACTGATTTTTCCTGCCATACCGTTTCTGCCACTTCCGAATCACATCAGCCTGTACTTTGAAAAAAGAAATAACCGAATCCGAAATAAAACGTTTCTCCTCTAACTGTAAATGTGGATTCGTCTGCCCATAGGTATTGGTACGGCGTGCCAGATATACCTGAGACCAGTCTGTATACGTCTGGTTCCAAAATACCGTTCCCATTTTTTCATTAAATTTTTCTAATGTCTTGTATTTCTTTCTGCAGTACTCACGAAATGCCTCATGGTCGCAGTCTGAATAATATAAATCATTTTCACAGTTGATTTCATTATCTAACTGCCAGCCAATAATGTTTTCACAGTTCACATAATGTTCTGCCAGTTTATTTGTAATCTTTCTTGAAAATTCACGGTATACATGGGAATTTAAGTTATTATGACGCCTCGTCCCGTGATAATAAAGGTTGCCGTCCAAATCCGCATTTAAAATCTCAGGATACGATTCACTCAGCCACAACGGCGGTGTAGCTGTCGGTGTACAAAGAATCACCTTCATATCCTCTTTCTTCACCAAATCCATAAACCTGTCAAAAAAATCAAAGGTATAGACACCTTCTTGCGGTTCAAATTTATTCCACGCAAATTCAGCAATGCGAATCACTTCAATTCCGCACTCCTTCATCCGCTTTAAATCTCCTTCCCACATGCTCTCCGGCCAGTGCTCCGGATAATAGCAGACCCCTAATGTTATATGGTCCATATGCAATTTCTTGTCTTTCATTTTTGTACTCATGCTGTGAGCCTCCTTTCCAACAATCCGATATCTTACGGACTGTTTACCGCTTAATGTACAAGGAACTTAGAATAGTCCTCTCTTAAATCTTCCGCCAGATAGGCATCACTTATGCAATGCATATCGGATATGCCATCTCTGACTAATTGGTATAACGTTGAATGATAGAAAAAATCCAATGCTCCACTCAATGTAATGCCAGCCTGCCCTGCAAATCTTTCTACAATACGAGCATACTTTTTCTGCAATAAAACAATATTTTCCACACAAAAAATAGCAAATTCTAATTCATCTAAATCTTTTATTTCAACTGCCTTTCCCTTATCCATAAACCATTTCCCTTTGGATAACAAAAATTTTTTTCGAAATACCACTACATTTCGAAAACTTTTTTATACGTTGAAAAGGGAATGTCCAGACCGAAACCATAAACATTCCCTATGTATTACTAGTGTGTTGTCTCGTTGATATTCGGCAAAACAACCACTACCTTAGTATTGCCTGCTAGCGTACCGCTTAATCTAAAAATTCAACGGAACCATCTTCAATATGGTAGATAGCGCCACATACTTTCAATCCGTCATCCCCATCTTTAACATTCAGGCTGTCGCGGATAATAGACACACTTCTTTCCACATTCAGGCAAGCTGCTCGGTAATCATCCTTTTCATCACCAATTGCCTTACGGATTTCATCCGTTATGTATTTGATATAGCCTGCCGGATTACTGCTGATTGCTGCACCTACCGCTCCACAATGGTCATGTCCCATTACAACCACCAGCGGACTTCCTAAATGGTCAGCCGCATATTCTACACTGCCTATCTGATGATTATCCATCACATTTCCTGCGACACGGATGACAAAGAGTTCTCCAATGCCTGCGGAAAAGATGCTTTCCGGAATCACTCTGGAATCAGAACAAGTCACGATAATTGCATAAGGATTCTGTCCTTCATCACAAGTTACTTTTCTTAAATGTGCCGAAATATCTCCTGGATTTGATGTTGCTGTCAGATAGCGCTGATTGCCCTGCTTTAACTTTTCCATCGCCTCTGCTGCGGTCATAGCTCCATTACTCATATAAATTTCCCCCATTTCCATAAAGCGGATAAATCCTGCCTTTATTTTCTTTTATTCGTATAGGTATTATAACAGATTAAGGTATGAAATACAATTCTTTCTGACAGACATTTTCTGTTTCTTGCCCTGCTGTTACTGTTCACTCTGTACTTGGTACAACGCAGAATACACACATTCTTATCTTGATACCATGCCATTTTCACAAATCATTGTGATCCCGTCGGGCGTGTGCTATACTCTTACTGTCATTGATAAGGAAAATCAGAGTTGCGGGAGGATAAAATGGTTATCAAAAAATATCAGCCATGTGATTGTAACGAGTTAGCAGAACTGTTCTATAATACGGTTCATACGATTAATGCTACTGCTATTTGTGATAAGTTGGAGCAAACCGTTCAAGGAAAAGTTGTTACCCACGCTTCTATTACGGCAAAACCTTTTTTTGAAAAAAGAGGTTACAGGATTATCAAAGAGCAACAAGTAGAACGGAAAGGAATTTTTCTCACAAATTTTGTTATGGAAAAGGAGTAAAGAATTTGATTATCACTTGAGTTTATAAGTTTAAGTGATTTACTTACATTTTTGCTTGTGATATTTGAGACTCTGCCTTATATCCCCAGCAGGAATCCGAAATGCAGGATATGGTTTAAAAAAACACAACTCCTCCACATCCGTTCTGCTGCCATAAGACAGAAAGCAGTCACATACCTTTCTGGTACATATTTTCTGTGTCAGCCCATCTAACCCATCCCGATACAAATTCCCCATTTCACCGGTACATAAGTTACAGGGGCGAATCTTTCCATCTCCCTGAATAAAAACAGACTCTGCACATGCTGCCTTGTCTGCTTTAAAATGCCGCAGTTCCAACGAAAAATACTTGTCTAACTCCAAAAATGCCTTCATTTCTTCCTCTGTATAGCCACGTCCCAGTCCGTCCATTTTATTAATCCAAAAATACACGGATTGGTTCAGCCCTGCCCGTAGCTGCCGCAGCAATTCCAGATTTTTTGGTACTCCTACCGCACCCACACAAAAGAGAATCTGTGCTTTTTGCAGGCTGCTACACTGCATCAAAAATTGCTCCTGTGTTGTCATTTCAGGATGGAAGGTCCCCCACAGCCGTAATTTCTCTTTGTTCCCTCCAGACTCTTCATAGACAGAAAGCATCCTTTCAACCGGAAAGCTAAAATTACTCTGAGTCCCCACTGCCTGTACAGCAGAATTACGGCTAAGCTTTGCAAGCCCTTCCCAATAATACTCATGAATCAGCGCTTCCCCATAAGGTACAATCTGTACTGCCCCATGAAATGTCTCCTGCCCGATAAAATCAACAAACCGAAATAAGTCTTCCCTGTCCTGCACAAGCTGCCTGTTACTTTCCTTATTTTTTGAAAAGGGACAGTACGAGCAGGAATAATTACAAAATTTCAGACTCCCCCGGTAATAAATCTGCCTGATTTTTCTCACTCCTTTTTATATTACTTCGACGGTTAAATATCGCATTTTTTACTCGTCTAAATTTCCGGTTACATTCTGTCAAAAGCCTCAATGAATATTTGATGTGAAGAATGCTGATTATGACTTCAAACCTTTACGTTATCATCGGCCCAAGATAGTCCGAAAGAGAAAAACCTGTTTCCGTAAGCATAATTTTTCCCTGATTCCTATATGCGTAATTCTTCATGACCCATTCCTGCAACATCGGAAAATCTGTCATAACATCTCCCAAAAATTCATCCTTATACTCTTCTTCTGACAGTCCCCCGCCAAATAGAATGTTCTTAATGACATAACGGCGTTTCTGCTCCTCTTTGGAAAGTAAATAACCATGCCTGATTGTCAGATAATCCTGCTGTATTATATATTGCTGTAAAATTTCCATGCAATCACTCTGTTTTACCCCAAACGGTGTACAAAAATGCAGATTGCCAATATAACTTCGTCCGCCACATCCAACCGAAACCGTATTTCCAAAACCACAGCTTCCCAAATTGCTGACATTGCCATTCTTTACAAAACGACGCATGGAATATGGCGTATATCCTTTTTCCTTTAGATATTCCCGAATGTACAGATACATCTCATACATATCTTCCGGCTTTTTTACTGCCTTCCTAGACAGATAAGTACCTTCTCTTATGTAAAGAGGATACACAAATAATTCCTCCGGCTCCCACTGTAATGCCCGCTCCACAGACTGTACCAGACTTTTGCGTGTCTGTCCCGGAATACCATAAATCAAATCCAGGTTCACACAGGAAAAACCAACCTGCCGTATCCAATCCATTGCACGCTCTACCTGCTCTGCCGTATGACTCCGGTTAATTGTTTTTAACTCCTCTTCATGGAAACTTTGCACCCCCATGCTGACCCTAGTCACATGATGCTCTTTTAAAAGATATAATTTTTCCTTTGTCGTCTGTCCCGGCGAAGTTTCCACAATCGTATGACCATCTTCCCCGTGAAACCCCATCCTCTTTTCTGCCATAAAAAAAATACGCTCCAACTGCTTTTCCGAAAGCAAAAGCGGTGTCCCGCCGCCAAGCGTCAACTCCATATACCTTGTATCTTCCGGGAGAACTTCTAAAAGCTGTTCTACCTGACGTTCCATGGCATCTACATATTTCTCCATAAATGCTTCATCCTGCCCCACCACAGAAAACAAATTACAGTATCCGCATTTATTTTTACAAAACGGGATATGAAAATACAGGCTGTTTTCACTATCTGACAGCCTGTCTGCATAATCCTTTAAATAAACTCCCATAAGCGGGCCATACGCTGTTTTATGGGGATAACTGTACATATATTGTATATAAGGATTCATCTTTCTTCTCCATTCCTTACCATACCATCTTCATTAACCTTTTGACTCCCTAATCTTATGAGTTGCCCGACAAACGGGCAACTCATCTTATAAAATAAAGTGTTTATAGGGTACGGTATTCACAAGTGGATGATTAAAGCCATGATACAAATACCCATCCTCGCCATAGCAGGTTCCGTGGTCTGAGCAGCAGATAACAAAGGTATTCCGCTTTGCCCGAAATGCCTCAAACAGCCGTTCCAGCTCCCCATCCACATACCGGAGTGCTGCTGCATGGGTTTCTACCGTATCTTCCCGCTCTCCCTCTACATAGAAATAATTGGGATAATGGATGGCAGAAATATTCAGATACATCATGACAAGCTTGCCATCTGGAATTTCATTCCTTTTCTTTACCGCAAAATCAATCTGATTTTTGGCAGAATCCCTTACTTTGCATCCAAAAGACGGATTCCAGTAACTATGCATAAAAAAATCCGGCATTACCTTTCCGATATCAGTGCGCTTATCAAAAAAACTCAGACCGCCAATGCAAAAAGTTTCATACCCTTCCCGCTCCAGTCCTTCCACGAAAGTTGCGCCTTGAAACGTAAAAGCCCCCTTTGGGGCCTTTCTCCCCATGCCAATATCCTCGGAAAAAAATAATGTTTCCCTCTGCTTCATATTTCGGATTCCGGTATCTACCGGAAAAAATCCGGCAAACATTGCCTGATGGGACGGATAGGTAAAGTTACCAGGTGCCTGACATTCACGCCATGCCCCGTAACGGTTTAAAACCAAAGTTCCTCCTCTGTCCTGCTCCCGTTCTGCCACATCATACCGCAGCGAATCAATACAGACAAATAAAATATCGTACGCTCCCACAATCTGGTTCATATCCACTGATTCCATAGCCGTCTTATCTCCCTGCCACTGTATCACCATAAGTAAAAGCCGATTGCTGCTTCTCGTATTGGAGTTACTTTTGCAGTAACTCCATTCGCATCATTTCTTCAACCTGCTGCTTATAAATAATGTTATCATAAAATATGTCCTGATAAATTAAGTCTCCCTGCCCGTTAATCTCAATGATTTTAGGGCGCAGAGTGCCTTTTTCCAAAAGAATATCTATTCCCGCCACAGAAAGACCCGGAAAAAGCTTCATCGCACGATCACAAAGCTGGTTTATTTCTTCCAGTGTATGCTCCGGCAAGTTTAACTTTTTCCAGTCCAATGGAGAATTATTCAAATGAAGATTCGTAATCGGCCCTTTAGATAGTCTTGCCACCATAAACCTGATTTTACCAAACTGCCACACCACACGAAAATCATAACTCCTTCCCAAAAAAGAAGCCTTTGGATGCCACCGTTCCACAATGACACCCAAAGACAAAACCGCCTGCAAAAGCAGATGGATTTCCTCCTGCTTTTCCATCCGGTAAAGCGTTTTCGTATTAACCAGTTCCCCTTGAAACAGACGGCAGGAGGTATATGCTATTTCCGTTCCCTTACCCGGAAAGCTGCGGTAAGCAACCACTCCTGCAGCGCCGGAACAAAGTACCGGCTTAATAAAAACCGAAAAAGCACGATGCTTTTCCATCACTTCCTTAAGCTGCTCCACTGTACAGACTGTTTCGGTAAAAGGCTGCGTTACAGCAATCCCATTTTCCGCTAGTCTCTGCTTACAACGGCGTTTGTCTAATACCATCTCCACATCTGCCGGCATATTTAAAAAGGTACATCCTTCCTGCTCCAGTTCATGAAGTCTGGAGCAATATAATGCTACCTGCCCATTCATTTCATAGAGATTGGAAATAGTATATGAGGGTGGGTCAAATTTTACGACGGCTCCGCCAAAATCCTTATCCGCCACCTCGTCCCATTCCACCAATTCCATTTCTGCATGGCAGTCATCTGCTGCCTTTTTAAAATACTCCGTCCGTCTGGAGTCCTTCGTTCCAATCAGGTAAATCATTATTCTGTCAAAAATGGATAACGATAAACTTCGCCGTCATCCTCGTCATCTTCCTGCTGATCATCCATATCAATCTCTGCATCCAGTTTTGACAGTTTCTTCATCATACCGCCGGACATATAATGCCACTCCAGATTGACCTCTTTTATATTCGGATAAGAAGGCAGTGTATCAAGAAGAATTTGTCCGCCCTTGTCAGACAGCGTTCCGTAGGACAAATCCAAACTAGAAATCTGGTTCATATATTTACATTTTAAGACAACTTCTGCTACCTCATCCTGTATTTCGCTGTCAAGAATGCCAAGATGCTCTAATTTGGGCAAGTCGGATTTCTCAAGCATGGAGCGGATATCTTCCACCTCCCCGTCAAAACCATAATCTTCTATCCCAATATACAACGAAAGGCTCACCAGTGACGGCAGTTTTGCAGCACCAATACTTTCCAGTACCTCCTTTGGCAGCCCTCCACAAATAATTTCAAGTTCTTTTAAATTTTCATGGCAAATCTTTCCCAAAGAAAGGTTGGTACTTCCCTTAATAGTCAGCTTTTCAAGCTGCGGCAGCGCCGACCAGATTTTTTCATAATCGCCCTGTTCAATCCAGGATACCTCACATTCTTCATAATCCATATCACCTATAAAAAGATGCTTCACATTTGCAAACTTTTCCTTATTCCCAACAATGCCATCAATCACAGGCTGGACATTATTATCCCATGACTCTCCCCAACAGCCAATAACCAATTCATCCAGACCGGCAAGCTCCCCATCAGCCAAAATGTCTTCAATCATTGTCTGCGCATTTTTTTCGCCATCCTCATAGTCTTCCCATTCATAAAAAAACTTTTTGCTCTTTCCCATAAATAAATACCTCCAACTAATAAGAAACAATTCACTTATTCCGTACCTATTACTCCGGCGGTTAAATGTCGATGAATTTTACGCAGAATAAATTTTCATCT
>CANRVD010000069.1 GCA_947643145.1 uncultured bacterium
TCAGAAAAATATTCTGCGTCAAACTATCCAAAACTTAATTTTCGTTGTACTAGATTATTTATACATGAAGGTTTTTTGAAAGAAAGGAAAAAAGATGTAAATACTGCAAACTAGTCAATGGGCAATGTATTAAATTTTCATCAAGCAAATGAAAGAAGTTTTTACAGTGAAGGACTACGAAAAATTATTGCCAATCATAGAGTATTTGGAAAATAACGAGAAGATTACAACACAAAAAGCAGAGGAATTAACAGGGAAATCACCGGCAACGGCATGGAGATATTTGAAAAAATTAAATGATATTGGTGTTTTGAAGGCTGATGGAAATACAAATAATGCAATTTATAAGCGTTATTAGTTTTTTGAGGAATGCGTTTGGGTGTATAAAAAAACCAAAACCGTACATACTGAATATGGTAATAAATGAGCTATATCAGTGTGTTGAATAGAACATATCAGTACACTGGAGTGAATGCATATAGTCTCAGCAAAGCTGAGCCATTAAAGGCAAAGGGGAACGAAGTTCACCTTGTAGAAATGGAGGATTCATATGGGCCAGAATGATACTGCAGGTACACAGCCGGATGTTTTCTGGGGTGGTTATGACCAGAGGATGGAGGCAATTTGTTCTCTGCTGCATGTGAATGAGAATTTTGATATTCTGCACCGTCAGATAGAAATTGGTGGGAAAAGGGCAAGTTTATTTGCGGTAGATGGTTTTTTAACAGGTGCAGTTTCAGAAAAAGTAATGGAATATTTTTATTCAATAGAAAGTACAGATATGCCGGAGGATTATAATGAATTTGTAACAAATTTTGCACCTTTTGTAGATATTGTTACAATGGAAGATCAGGAAACCTTTATACATTTGCTCTTATCAGGGATGACCTGTATTCTAATCGATGGTTATCGTCAGATTATAGGTTTTGATTTCAGAGAATATCCGAGCCGCAGTGTGGATGAGCCGGAGAAGGATAAGGTGCTTCGTGGTTCCAGAGATGGCTTTATTGAAGCACTGGTGCCGAATGCTGCACTGGTACGACGGAGAATACGTGATGTTAATTTGATTTTTGAGATACAAAAGGTTGGTAAGAGTTCAAAAAGTGATGTGGCGGTTGTCTATATGAAGGACAGGGTGAAGAAGAAAGCCTTAGATGAGGTGCTAAGACGTCTTCAATCCATTCAGGTAGATTCCCTTACGATGAATAAGGAAAGTTTGGCTGAGGTACTTTTTCCAAGGAACTGGTGCAACCCATTTCCAAGATTTAAGTATACAGAACGCCCGGATACTACGGCCGCTTGCCTTTTAGAAGGAAGTATTGCTGTTATGGTAGATAATTCTCCGGCCGCCATGATTATTCCGACCTCTTTATTCAGTATTCTGGAGGATGCCAATGAATATTATTTTCCGCCAGTGACAGGAACGTATCTGCGGCTTACAAGGATGCTTACCAGTATTGTGGCTGTCTATATTACTCCTATACTGCTTTTGTTCTTGCAGAATCCGCAGTGGATACCAAAGAGTTTTCAATTTATCCAAATAGAGGATGATATTAATGTGCCGTTGATTTTCCAGTTTCTGATTTTGGAATTTGCCATTGATGGTTTAAAGATGGCTTCGATTAATACGCCGAATATGCTGACGACACCACTTAGCATTGTGGCAGGTATTGTTTTTGGTGACTATACGGTAAGTTCCGGGTGGTTTAATGCAGAAATCATGCTGTATATGGCTTTTGTGGCAGTTGCCAACTATACACAGAGTAACATGGAGCTTGCGTATGCTTTGAAGTTTTTCCGCATTATTTTGTTGATTCTGACAGCATGGCTGGATGTTTATGGTTTTATAATAGGAAGCGTTCTGTTAGTGGCGGCGTTGCTGTTCAATCCTGTTTTGGGAGGAAGAGGATATCTGTATCCGCTTCTGCCGTTTAACGGGCCGCAGCTTTTGAAGCGGTTCTTTCGGGTAAGCCTGCTGTATAGTGAGCGTCAGGGCAATTCCTGATAGAAGAAAAACAGATAAAAAGTCTTAGAAACAGGGCATGATTTTTAGCTTTTTACCAAAATCGTGCCCTGTTTTTTGTCGTTACTATTCACGGCAATTCTAAACATCATGCGAAAAAACATCCGGCTATGCCGTCTGGCGCTGCAAAACCCGCAGCTTTTGTTTTTCTTATGATGTTTAGAACAGCCTACACGCTGATTTCAGAAAATAATCAACCTCTTATGTGCAAGCACAACAAGTTTGACTATTTTTTGAAATCAGCCGTGAATAGTAACTTTTTGTCAAAATCATGTCGAAATTTGGGATGTGAATTATTGACAATAAAATTTAAAAGTATTATAATTCGCATGGTTGACAGATGAAGTAGAAACCAAATGAACAAAATGAAAGGGGATTATGAGACAATGGTGGCACAGGTATTAGCTGCAGTAATTTTTGTTGCGATGTTTTTACTGATTGTAACAGAAAAAATCGAAAGGCATATTGTTACCCTGGTATGTGGTTTGTTAACCATGGTACTGGTATTTGGTGTAGCAATGCAGAGTATGTCAGCAGTTCTTGAAACGTTAAATCTAAGGAGTATATTTACAGTAGGCTTTTGGTATACTTCAGGCAGTGAGGGAGAATCAACTGCTGGAATTAACTGGGCGACGATTATTTTTATTCTGGGAATGATGGTTATGGTGGAAGGAATGGCAAAAGCGGGATTTTTCCGCTGGCTTTGCATGAGGCTTGCAAAGATGGTTAACTATAAACCTGTTCCGTTATTTATTACATTTATGGTTATGTCTGCTGTGCTGGCAATGTTTATTGACAGTATTACCGTTATTCTGTTCCTTGCAGCAGTTACGGTAGAGTTGGCAAAACTCTTAAAGTTTAATCCGGTTCCTATGATTTTGTCTGAAATTTTCTGTGCCAACCTTGGAGGTTCGGCTACTATGTGTGGAGATCCACCTAATATTATTATTGGTACATCACTTGAGTATTCCTTTGCGGATTTTTTGACGAATACTGGTGTGATAGCAGGAATATCTTTAATATTGGTAGTTATTTATTTCTATTTTGTATTTGGCAGAAAAATGGCTTCACAGGGAGCACAGGATATTGACTTTTCAGCAATACCAGAGCCAAAGGATGCGATTACAAATAAAAAGGATTTTATTATCAGCAGTATTATTTTCGGATGTGCGGTTGTGATGCTGGTCACGCATGCGCAGACTGGTCTGACAGTTGCCTTTATCGGAACCGTAGTTGCAGTGATTACACTGCTTGCGGCTGGTAAAAGTGCACTGGATCTTTTGAAAAAAGTAGATTATAAAACACTATTGTTCTTTGTTGGTTTATTTGCAGTTGTCGGTGGATTGGAGCAGACGGGTATTCTTGAAAAGATAGCTGCTTTGATTGGAGATATCAGCGGCGGTAATTTGAAACTTATGGTGGCAATTATTATCTGGCTGTCAGCCATCGCAAGTGCATTTGTTGATAATATACCATTTGCTGCCACAATGATTCCGGTTATCAAGAGTCTGGCAGTGACACAGGCCGGGGTTGATTTGGAGACACTGGCATGGGCATTATCTATGGGAACAGATATCGGTGGAAGCGCAACACCAATTGGTGCTTCAGCAAATGTAGTGGGAACATCAGTAGCCGCAAAGAATGGTCATATTATTGGCTGGGGAGAATATTGTAAATCAGCTGCACCGGCAACGATTATCGTAGTAACAATATCTATGATAATTATCTTTATCAGATATTGTTAAAAAGGCAGTTTTGAAAGTAAGTAGCAATATAAAGGAGGATATATGGGAGAGCAGGTAATTATTGCGATAGGCCGTGAGTACGGAAGCGGTGGACATGAGATTGGAGAACGTATTGCAAAAGAGCTTGGAATTCATTTCTACGATAGGAGTATGTTGGATGAGATCGCAAAGGATAAGGATATTGAGATAGAATATTTGGAGAAATACGACGAAAAGCCTCGAAAACTTTTTGGTTCCAGAAGGGTAGGGGCCTATACGAATTCTATCGAGGAAATTATTGCAGAAATGCAGTTTGAATATATACGTGATAAGGCGGATGAAGGAGAGTCTTTTGTGATTGTGGGACGCTGCGCAGAGTCTGTTTTAGAAGGGCATAAAAATTTGATTTCTATCTTTGTAACAGGACATAGGGATGCAAGAATAAAGCGTATTATGAATAAATATCATTTAAATGAACAAGATGCAGTAGTAAAGATAAAGAGACATGACAAACACAGAAAGCAGTACCATAACCGCCATGCCAACGGTAAATGGGGGGATTCCAGACTGTATGATTTATGTATTAGCAGTAGTGACCTTGGAGTTGAAAAGACGGTTAATGTTGTAGAATTTTTTATAAAAGAAAGATTGGGAGAGAATTAGTCAGCAGAAATTACGACAGAGAGCATATGGAAATGTCTCTCTGTCTTTTGCTATTCTTTTATTTATGTAGAAACAGAAAATGTACAGGTCTAATATCTCGCTCTTGTAGTGGGAGTGTTGGCTTGAATTGGAGGAAGATATGATTTTTGATACGCATACACATTATGATGACGAGGCTTTTGATTGTGACAGGGACGAGCTTTTGCAGAAGATGCATCAGGATGGAATTGGATGTATTGTAAATATTGGTGCAGGGGTTTCGTCTACCAAAGAGACAGTTGCATTGAGCGAAGCATATGATTTTATTTATGCTACGGTAGGGGTGCACCCGTCGGAAGTGGCAGATTTGACAGATGCCGATATTGACTGGTTAAGGGAGCTGGCAAAAAGGGAAAAGGTACTGGCGATTGGCGAGATTGGGCTGGATTACCATTATGATGAGCCGGAAAAGGAGGTTCAAATCAAATGGTTTAAACGTCAGTTGGAGCTTGCCAGAGAGGTAAATCTTCCGGTATGCATTCACAGCAGGGATGCGGCGCAGGATACTTTGGAGATTATGAAAGCGGCACATAGTGAGGAAATCGGCGGTGTCATCCACTGTTTTTCGTATAGCTGGGATATGGCGAAAATCTATCTTGATATGGGATTTTATCTGGGCATTGGCGGTGTTGTGACATTTAAAAATAGCAGGAAATTAAAAGAAGTCGTAGAAAAAGCCCCAATGGAACAGATTGTTTTAGAGACGGACGCACCATATCTGTCGCCGGAACCATACCGGGGAAAGAGAAATACGTCGCTGAATTTAAAATACGTAGTGGAGCAGATTGCAGAATTAAAAGGGATGACAAGTGATGAGGTCATTCAGATTACATGGGACAATGCAAGAAAACTCTATCGCATGGATTCATTAGTATAATGCAGGCGGGACGGGTTTGACTATTTTCTGAAATCAGCCGTAGTAAAATCCATCGATATTTAACCGCCTTAGTAATATTAACATATTGTCAGAAGAAAGGAAATCATATGGCGGAATTAGGGATACCACAAAATACAATAGCCGTTTTAAAAAAATATAATATTCATTTTCAAAAAAAATTTGGACAGAATTTCTTGATTGATACACATGTTTTAGAAAAGATTATTGCGTCTGCCGGAGTTACGAAAGATGATTTCATTTTGGAAATCGGACCAGGCATTGGCACGATGACGCAGTATCTTTGTGAAAGTGCCGGAAAGGTTATGGCAGTGGAGATTGATGGCAACCTGATTCCGGTATTACAGGATACGCTGTCAGCTTATAGCAATGTTACGGTAGTCAATGAGGACGTTTTAAAATTAGATATGGTACAAATCGCGCAGGAGTATAATAAAGGAAAGCCGATTAAAGTTGTGGCGAATTTGCCATACTATATTACAACGCCGATTATTATGGAGCTTTTTGAAAGCCATGTACCGTTAGAGAGCGTAACGGTTATGGTTCAGAAGGAGGTTGCCGACAGGATGCAGGCCGCTCCCGGAAGTAAGGAGTACGGTGCACTTTCTTTGGCAGTGCAGTATTATGCCAGAACAGAGATTGTGGCAAATGTCCCTCCAAACTGCTTTATGCCAAGACCGAATGTTGGTTCGGCGGTAATCCGCCTGACCTGCCATAAGGAAAATCCGGTAAAAGTAGCGGATGAGAAGTTTATGTTTCGTATAATCAGGGCATCCTTTAATCAGAGAAGAAAAACATTGCAAAATGGTCTGGGGAATGGCGCAGGGCTTTCGGTAACGAAGGAAGAAACGGCAATGGCTCTGGAAGAAATGGGGCTTTCACAGACGATTCGGGGAGAGAGACTGTCTTTGGAGCAGTTTGCACAGCTCAGTAATCTATTGCAGGAAAGGAAATAAGGGAATATGGGAATTCAGGAACGTCTGACACAACTTCGCAGGAAAATGGAAGAGCATAATTTGGATATGTACTTTATTCCAACAAATGATTTTCACGGTTCGGAATATATTAGCGGTTATTTTAAATGCAGGGAGTTTATTTCCGGTTTTAATGGTTCAGCCGGAAATGCCGTGATAACACAGGAAGAGGCTGGACTTTGGACAGATGGCAGATATTTTCTGCAGGCGGAGACACAGCTTGCAGGAACAAGTTTTACTCTTTATAAAACAGGGCAGGAAGGGGTGCCGGGAGTAAACCAGTATGTGCTTTCTAAAATTCCAGAGGGAGGGAGGCTTGGCGTGGATGGCCGCATGGTATCTGAGGCATGGGCAGAGGGAATGCGTAAAATGCTTGCGGGCAAAAAGGCAAAGCTGGAAATTAAAAAGGATTTAATTAGCGAAATTTGGCTGGACAGGCCGGAGCTGGTACATGAGAAGGCATGGCTTTTGGAGGATAAATATGCAGGGGAGAGCCGGAGTGATAAGCTGAAAAAGCTCCGTATGTTCATGGCAAAACGCGGTAAGGGGCAGATGCTTCTTACTTCTTTGGATGATATTGCGTGGCTGTTGAATATTCGTGGCAATGATATTCCATATAATCCAGTTGCTTTTTCTTATCTCGTTGTCAAGGAGGATGAGTGTTTTCTTTTTGCAGGCAAAGGGATTTTTGCAGCAGAGGATAGGGGAATACTGGAGCAGGATGGCGTTGTTTTGCGGGATTATAATGATATCTATGAGTATGTCAAAAGTTTTCCGGCCGGGGAACGCGTTTTTGTGGATAAACGTACGGCAAATGCGGCTATCGTGGAAAGTTTTTCAAAGGAAACAAAGGTAAAGGATGTAATCTGTCCGGTTGTAGAATGGAAAGCAGTGAAAAACCCAGTAGAAATAGAAAATGAAAAGAAAGCACATATTCGCGACGGCGTGGCGGTTACAAGATTTATTTACTGGTTGAAGCAAAATATAGATAAAATGCCTTTGACAGAGATAGAGGCAGCTAAGAAGCTGGAAGATTTCAGAAAGCAGGGAAAGCATTATCTGGGGCCAAGTTTTGAGCCAATTGCAGGATATGCGGAGCATGGCGCGATTGTGCATTATTCTGCAACACCGGAAACAGATGCCAGACTGATGCCGGAGAATTTTCTTCTGTTAGATACGGGAGGGCAATATTTAGAGGGGACAACGGATATTACCCGGACGGTACTTTTGGGGGGAAAGGCAACAGCAGATCAAAAGAAATATTATACGGCAGTTCTCCGCGGTAATTTAAACCTTCTGGCAGCAAAGTTTATGCATGGATGTTCCGGCGTCGCTCTGGATTATGCGGCAAGGCAGCCTCTTTGGGAAATGGGATGTGATTTTAATCATGGAACCGGGCATGGGGTTGGATATCTTTTGAATGTTCACGAGGCGCCAAATGGATTTTCTTATAAAATTCAAAAGGGACCTGGAAAGAATGCGGTATTGGAAGAGGGAATGATTACCTCGGATGAACCGGGGATTTATCTAGCCGGAAAGTATGGGATTCGTTTGGAAAATCTGATTCTCTGTGTAAAAAGGGAAAAAAATGAATTTGGACAATTCATGGGATTTGAACCGCTGACATTAGTGCCATTTGACCGGGATGCGATTGATGCAGAACAAATGAGCGGGAAAGAGCTGGCATTTTTAAACCAGTATCATCAGAAAGTATATGATACACTGGAGGAATATCTTACCAGTGATGAGAGTGAGTGGCTTGCTGATATGTGCGCGCCACTATAAGGTTTGGCCTGGTTCCTCCATCCGGTAGGAATCAAATTTGTGAACTCACAAATTTGATTCCTGACCGGATGGAGTACAGCGTAAGAAATCTAATTTCTTTGGCAGGATACGGTATATCAGAGGGTAGTAGATAAAGTAAAGCGCCAGTGCTGTAATTACATCCAAAAAGGAATGTTGCTTTAAAAACATGGTTGAAAGGCAGATAAGTGTACACAGCAGAAGGGAGCCGAGCCGGAACCCTTTTCTGTTTTGAAATGCAGGGCTGCCTGCAAAAGCAACATGTATTGCAATGGAGTTGTATACATGAATGCTTGGAAGCACATTGGTATCTGTATCATTGGCATAAATAAACTGAATGATATCAGTAAAAATATTGGGATTGGTAAATTCAGCCGGGCGCATTGTCTGTGCATTTGGAAAAATATAGTATACAAACAGACAGGTGCTCATTCCTAACATCAGTATAAAAACACAACGGTAAAAATTGTCCAAATGCGCTCTCTGAAAATACAGATAAAGTAAAACAACTACTACATAAAGAAACCATGTGAGATATGGAATGATAAAAATTTCACAAAATGGTATCCAGTCGTCTACAATACAGTGGATGGTGGTAAATGGGATATCATCCCTTGCTTCCAGCCAGGTAAAGCAGTACATATAGGCAGGAAAATATAGAATAAAAAGAAAATGCTTATTGTTCTTTAAAAAATTTTTCCAAGTCATAATTATAAGCTCCAGTAATTTACTACAATAGAAATTTCGCGAAGCGGGGTTTCTATTGCATATGGCAATGTTACGATTCACCATTTGCGTGAATGTTTCCAGTCAAGTTCTTTGCGGATATAAGCGAAGGTGGTGTCTTCCCCCTTATCAGCAAGCATATGAAGCAGCCGCTCCAAAAGTTCTTTGGTATCTTTATGCAGAATATAATGTGATTTATTTTTTTCATAATAATTTAAAGGAAAATCATCTGTATAAGTTTCCCGGTTGTAGTTCCGGCTGGCGGCAATTCGGTCACAGAACATTTCGATGACATAACGCATTGGCATTGGCATTCCCTGTAGTCCGTCAGAGGGATTTAAAGTGAAATCAATCCAGTATTCGTAATGATGGCGGTTGCGTCCTTTATGATGAAGCCATGCAGAGGAATATCCTTGTGTCTTTTTTTCTCCGAAGTTTGGGCTTTTTTTGCCACCTTGATAATTGCGTACCCCTGCGATGAATTCCACAGGAGAATATTTTGACCAGTCATGCATAATTCCCTGTTTATATAAGCCGGCACGAAAGCAATAGTGCCGAACCAGCTTTTTATGGTGCAGGATAGTTCCTAAATGCCCCCCAAAATTTTTCCAAAGACTCATAAAATCTCCATTTCTGCATATCTGCCTTGCTCAAGTGATAATAACACTATAGCATAAAACCACTAAAATGCCTAGGGCATGTCCCGTAATTCAGAAAAAGTTAAGTTTTCATATTGTACTAAAGGGAAAGATTTGCTATGATAAATTATTAAGGGCATGTCGCATTTTGTCATCTGAATTGTGAAAAACGACAGACAGGAAAGGTGGCATTTGGCAATGCTTACAAGGAGTAGGTTTATATTAAATGGAGGTATCAATGTATACATTTGACAGTAGGGTGAGATATAGTGAGATAGCAGAGGATGGACGGATTAGCGTCAATGCGTTGATAGATTATATGCAGGATTGCACGAATTTTCAGTCAGAAGATTTGGGAGTAGGACTGGAATGGCATAAGGAACACAGCCTGATGTGGGTGCTGAACTCCTGGCAGATTATTATCGAAAGCTATCCTAAAATGGGCGACTTGATTACGGTGGGGACGCAGTCATATGGCTGTGAGAAAATGTTTGGTTATCGTAATTTTCTGATTACGGATGCTTCCGGAGCATGTGTTGTGAAAGCAAATTCACTTTGGGTTTTGATGGATTTGAAGAAGAACCGTCCTATGATTGTAACACCGGAAATTGGTGATGTATATGGTAAGGCAGAGCCATTGGAAATGGATTATGCCCCGCGTAAGATTAAACTTCCACAAAATGGATTAGAAGGAGAGCCATTTGTTGTAAGGGAGTACCATTTGGACACAAACCATCATGTCAATAACCGTCAGTATGTACAAATGGCAATGGAGTTTCTGGACAGGAAAACAAAAGTGCGGGAGCTTCGTGTTGAGTATAAGAAACAGGCAGTATTGGGTGATGTGATGATTCCGGTGGTTTATAAAGAAGGGGACAAAGAAGTGGTTGTTTCGCTGAATGCGGAAGATGGAAAACCATTTGCCATAGTACAATTTTTTAATATATAGGAAAGTTCGTTTCGCTTGTGTATGGAATAAAAAAGTTTGTGAGGGGTTTGGGATGATTATTAGTATAATTAGTCTGGTGATAGGGGTAATCAGTATATTATATTTTCTAATATATATTATTTGTGCAGGCATTAATAATGCATTTACTTTTTTCTGGGCTGTATTGGGAGTATTTTGCATTGCGTTTTCTTTTTTGCACCGTTATATCATGAAACAGGAAGGAAGTTTTCTTAAGCGGATGGAGCAGGCAGCAGGTATCGTTGTCTTGGCAGGTTTTGTGATTTTTCTGGTGATACTGGGAAATATAGTATCTGAAGCGGGAAAAGCGGCAAAGCCTGGTGCAGATTATGTTGTTGTGCTTGGTGCCCATGTGTATGGAAAACGGATGAGTACAAATTTGAAATACCGTATTGAAGCAGCATATGAATATTTAGAGAAGAATCCTTCTTCCAAGGCGGTATTGTCCGGAGGGCAGGGAAGTGGAGAAGAAATTACAGAGGCAGAAGCCATGCGGCTTTTTCTAGTAGAAAAGGGGATTTCTGAGGATAGAATGTTAATCGATGAAACTTCTACAAATACAGAAGAAAATCTTAGAAACAGTTTAAAGTTAATTGGAGATAAAAAGCAGAGGGTTGTAATAGTAAGTAATGATTTTCATATTTTCCGGGCGAAAGGAATTGCCAGAAAGCAGGGATATGAAAATGTGGAAGGAATCGGTTCAAGAACCGTGATTTATACTATGCCAAACTGCTATGTGCGTGAGGTTGTGGCTGTATTGAAATATAAGATTTGTGGACAGATTAAGTAGCGGGGATATAAAAATGGAAACGAAAAGACAGGGACAAGGGAGCAGGATGGCAGGTACTGCTCCAAAGACAAGAAAGACACCAACACATACAGCAGAAAAGAAAATGAAAGCAACGGGAAAACCGGATATGCGTCTGTTGGTGATGTCTATTATGGGGATATTTATGCTGGCGGCAAGCGGCTGGGGTGTCACGCAGATGGTAAAGACAGTAAATACCAGAGGACAGATGACAACATATGAAGAAGTACAAAGTATTAAGAAGATTGAAGATAATTCAGAGAATGCTGGAAAAACAATTGACGTTGATGCCTTGATTGAGAAAGTGTTAAATAAAGTTGTATTTGAGGCAGAATTAAATAAACTGGATGATTCGGTAGCAGAGGGAATGGTGGAAACAACAGAAGGAACAAAGCTGCAGTTTTATGTTGGGAATGGGACATATGCGGATGAACTGCTTATTATGACGGCAAAAAGTGAAAAGGATGCCAAAGAAAATCAGGAAAATGCAAAAGCACATCTGACGGAAACAAGGCAGGCATTTCAGGACTATATTCCAAAAGAAGCGGAAAAGATTGATAAGGCAGTCAGTATACGCTGTGGATGTTATGTCATTGTCTGTGTGACTTCAGATTATGAAACAGCAGAAAAGACGATTAATGCAGTGATTCAGGAGTAAATAGTGTGAGAACTATTTGCGCCATCAATTGAAAACATGGTGTTGGAAAGTAACGTGAATTTTTATAATATGAGGTTGCAGTATGAAACGCAAGATTGCTTATACGATAATAGGAATTGGAGTGATTGCACTGGTTTCCGGCGCAAGATTTTATGATAAAAGCTTAATTAATGGCAACGGCTATTTAGGAGATGAAGTGATATTCTTTCGGGAGAGTGTAATGCCGCAGGCAGAAGCATCGGCTAATGTTACAATAGAGCCTGCTGATGCAAAGGAGGAAAAAGAAACAGAAGCACCGACAACAACACCGGAGAGTGATGCAGTACCAACAGTGTCACCCGAGGCTTCTGCCCAACCATCAACAACAGCAGAAACGAAGAAAACGTATGACAAAATTATAAACAATGGTAAGCTTCATATTTATAATACAGGGACAGCCCTTATCGGAGATAGTGCTTTTGAACTGTATAACTATGTAAATAGTGCAGCCAGCCGATATACCATGGCGGTAAATAAGCTGACGAAGAAACTGGATTCCAGCATCGATGTATATGATATGGTAGCGCCGACAAGTATGGGAGTTACTTTTCCAGATAATAAAAAGAAGAAAATAAATTCTTCAGATCAGAAAGAAGCCTTGAAAAATATTGAAAATAAACTGTCTGGCCGGGAAAGGTTTATTGATTTGTATGAGGTAATGATGCAGCACCGGAAAGAATATATTTATTTCAGGACAGACCATCACTGGACTTCTTTGGGCGCATATTATGCTTACCGCGCTTTTTGTGAGGAAAAAGGCATTACACCGCATGAATTATCAGAATACAAAAAGAAGACAGTGAAAGGATTTTTAGGCTCTTTTTACAGGGATACAAACCAAAATATCAATTTGCGGGAAGATATCTTAGAGGCATATTATCCGGTTAGTACGCTTACCATGCAATATACAACAACGGCTGGAAGTACAATATCTGCGCCTGTTATCGCAGATGCCAGCCAGTATAGTACCAGTTTGAAATATTGTGCTTTTATTGCCGGAGACAATCCATATACGGTAATTCGAAATAAGTCGATAAAAGATGGCTCTTCCTGTGTTGTGGTAAAGGAGTCCTTTGGAAATGCATTTGTTCCATATCTGGCAGATCATTACCAGACGGTATATGTGATTGATTACCGTTACTGGGAAGGAGATTTGTGTGATTTTATTAAAAAGAAGAAATCCAGAGAGGTTATATTAATAAATAATATTTCTATGACCAGAAATTTGTATCTGATTGGAAAGTTAACACAGATTATTTCATGACTGGGGGAATTATCTTAGTAGTGAAGAGATGCCTGCCGGTTTCACTGGAGTCAAAAAATGGAGAATTATCATGGTTTTTAGCAGCTTAATTTTTTTATGTGCATTTCTGCCAGTTGTTTTGGCATTGTATGCGCTCTGTCCCGGCAGGTTTCGAAATTTACTTTTGACGGTGGCAAGCCTCTTTTTCTATGCGTGGGGAGAACCGAGATATGTCCTGATTATGCTTTTTTCTACAGTATTTGATTATGTAAACGGCAGGGCGATTGAGTATTTTGACTGTCATCAAAAGTTAAAGGCAAAAAAAGCAATGCTGGTTTTATCTATAGTAGGAAATTTAGGAATCCTGTTCTTTTTTAAATATATTGATTTGCTGGTTCATTCCTGGAACCAGTTGACAGCATCGTCAATAGGAGTATTAAACCTTGCCCTTCCAATCGGAATTTCGTTTTATACTTTTCAGACGATGTCTTATACAATAGATGTATATTGTGGCAGGGTGAAGGCTCAGCATAATCTGATTTCTTTTGGAATGTATGTCAGCATGTTTCCACAGTTGATTGCCGGGCCGATTGTGCGGTATCAGTGGATAGAATCCCAGCTTGGTGAGAGGATTATAACGAATGAGCGATGGGTAAATGGAATGCAGCGTTTTTTGACTGGTTTAGGAAAAAAGGTGATTTTTGCAAATCAGATTGGAAAACTTTGGACAGACATTTCGGTGGGAAATTTGGAAACGCTTAGCACGTTAGGCGCGTGGATTGGTGCATTTGCCTATACATTCCAAATCTATTTTGATTTTTCAGGATATTCGGATATGGCAATTGGTCTGGGGGAAATGTTTGGATTTACCCTTCCGGAAAATTTTAAGTATCCATATGAAGCAAAGAATATTACAGATTTTTGGAGGAGATGGCATATTACTCTCAGCAGTTGGTTTCGGGAGTATGTATATTTTCCACTGGGAGGAAATCGCAAGGGGCTGCAAAGACAGGCTTTGAATCTGTTTATAGTATGGCTTTTAACGGGATTATGGCATGGGGCGAGCTGGAATTTTGCCTTATGGGGAATCTATTTCTTTTTAATCCTGTTTATTGAAAAGGTATTTCTGTTAAAGGAGATGGAATCCTGGCCGGAAATTTTATGTCATATATATAGCAAATTTTTTATTGTGGTAGGATGGGTGCTATTTGCGGTAGAGGATTTTAGCAAAATGGGATATTATCTTCAGGTTATGTTTGGAATTAAAGGTTCTTTCCTGCAGCAGGCAGCAGTATACCAGTTAAGGACATATGGAATTTTTTTAGTGGTACTGGCAGTGGCTTCGACAAGAATTCCGGGCTGTATGGTAAAGAAGCTAAAGAGTTATATGCAGGAGGCAGAACCGGTGTATATGCAGCAAAAGGGTGAGAGGATGGAATTTATATTATATAGTATTTATACATTGGCGGTTCTCGTCCTGAGTTTGGGACTTTTGGTAAGGAGTTCCTATAATCCGTTTTTGTATTTTCGTTTTTAGGAGGCAGTCCGATGAAATTATATTGTCGGTTCTATATGGTAGTTGTTTTTGGAATTTTGCTATTGTTTGGGGTATTTACAGTCTTTTCGCCAGCAAAAAACTTTTCGGAAGATGAAAACCGCTATTTGGAGCAGTTTCCAGAAGTTTCTTTGCATGCTATTTTAACTGGGGAATTTCAGGATGACTTTGAGGAGGCGTTTAGTGACCAGTTTCCCGGCAGGGATGTTTGGATGTTTGGGACAGCCTCTGTAGAGAAGTTAGCTGGTTTTAAAGAGCAGAATGGTGTGTACATTGGGAAGGACGGCTATTATCTGAAAAAAACGACACAGGAAGATATTGATGAAAAACAGTATTTACAGAATCTTCGTTATGTAGAGTATCTGGGAGACTGTCAAAAAGATAAGACAAGCCTGATATTGGTACCGTCTCCGGGAACAATACTTGAGTCCAGCCTTCCGAAATTTGCCCCGTATTATGACGCAGATGCAATGTACCAGATGGCAGAAACGATACTGAAGCGAAGTAAATTGGTGGATTCACGCGCAGAGTTAATAGAATATGGAAAACAGAATCAGATATATTACAAGACAGACCACCACTGGACTTTGCTTGGCGCGTATGCTGCATATAGTGCATACTGTGATGCAAATGAGTTTGAAAAGCATACGTATGGGTATTTTGCGGCAAAAAAGATTTCAGAAGACTTTTTGGGAACGATGTATTCTAAAGTAATGCTGCCGGGTACGGAAAAGGATACAATGTATGCTGCCAGTAATATTCCACAGGCAAATGTTGTTTGTGATGGCGAGGCGAAAAGCGGAATTTATGATGTGGAAAAACTGACGCAGAAAGACAAATATGGATACTTTTTTGGAGGCAATTATGGTAAGACGGAGATAACGGTCAATAATAAGACGAACAAAAAACTGCTGGTAATAAAGGATTCGTATGCAAACAGCTTTGTTCCGTTTCTGATGGAGGATTACCATGAGATTACGATGCTGGATTTGAGGTATTACAGGGATTCCGTACAGAAGCTGTTAACAGAGGATACGTATGATGAGATTCTAGTACTTTATGAGATGAGTAGTTTTGCAGAGGATAAAAATTTATATAAGCTGGTTTATTAAATTATAAATGTGTCAGTACACTAGTACAACGAATATTAAGTAATTGGCAGTTTGACTTGCTTATTTTCCTGA
>CANRVD010000070.1 GCA_947643145.1 uncultured bacterium
ACATGTTTCATGGCGCATTGGTGCCTTTCGCAGAAAGGCGGATTATAAATATGATGGTAATAATAAGTTATGATGTATCAACAATTGACGGTGCTGGAAAAAGCAGGTTGCGCAAAGTGGCCAAGGAATGTCAGAATCATGCTCAAAGGGTACAAAATTCTGTTTTTGAAGCTGATTTAGACTACTCAACTTTTCTAAAATTAAAGGATAATCTTCTTAAAATAATTGATAAAGAACAAGATAGTTTGAGGTTTTATTATCTGGGAAATAATTGGAAAAGGAGGGTTGAGCATTTTGGAGCAAAGAAAACGTTAGATCCTGAAGGTGTAATAATTATTTAAGTATGAAATAAGACATTCAGGCGAAGTAGTGGTGATGTTGGTACGGTAGGTGGGTTCGCCTATAATTTATATGATATTATACTTATTTTAGATGGAAAGTTTAAGTATAATGATGTCCGCTTCCTTGATATAGGGGTTGAACTGCATTTTAGCACAATATTTTGCGGTTGCACCCCGCAAGGGGTGTGTGAGTAGAAATTAACACTATTTGTCAAGCACTTTTTGTCGAATTTGTTGCACCCCGCAAGGGGTGTGTGAGTAGAAATGACACACTAACAGTATAACACGCTGTACAGTGTTGTTGCACCCCGCAAGGGGTGTGTGAGTAGAAATTTCAGTACGGTAAACCTTGAAATACTCAGGTGCCGTTGCACCCCGCAAGGGGTGTGTGAGTAGAAATTACAGATGAGTCTTTCTCCGAAATGTGTTTCAAAGTTGCACCCCGCAAGGGGTGTGTGAGTAGAAATGACCTTGTAAGTTAGCTTACAACAGTAACTTACGTTGCACCCCGCAAGGGGTGTGTGAGTAGAAATTTGAAATAAAGGCTTTTCAAGTAGTTTCTAAAGGTGTTGCACCCCGCAAGGGGTGTGTGAGTAGAAATCTTGAGGGGGTCAGAAACATATTCAGAGTAGCCCGTTGCACCCCGCAAGGGGTGTGTGAGTAGAAATTTGAAGATGTAGAACCAGTGTTATTAAATTATAAGTTGCACCCCGCAAGGGGTGTGTGAGTAGAAATGTATGACATATCCTTTAAACCATCCATTAGTTTGTTGCACCCCGCAAGGGGTGTGTGAGTAGAAATTCAGAGTAGTAGCACCATAGGCTTGAGTCTTAGCGTTGCACCCCGCAAGGGGTGTGTGAGTAGAAATTATTTACTGTATAAGAAACCGATAGGAGGATAAGTTGCACCCCGCAAGGGGTGTGTGAGTAGAAATTCTTGATAGGAAAGAGCAGGATGAAGTTATTCAGTTGCACCCCGCAAGGGGTGTGTGAGTAGAAATCATCGGTAACAAAGCAGGTTTCTAACAATAATGCGTTGCACCCCGCAAGGGGTGTGTGAGTAGAAATGAAAAAAGCCATGCATTACTGATTATACCATTTCGTTGCACCCCGCAAGGGGTGTGTGAGTAGAAATTGATGTCAAAAGAACTAGCACCTGAACGTTTATGTTGCACCCCGCAAGGGGTGTGTGAGTAGAAATGCCGTATTGTTTACAAAAGAACGCTGCCACATTGTTGCACCCCGCAAGGGGTGTGTGAGTAGAAATTGAAACAGACGGAATCATGATGCCGCTAGGAAAGGGTTGCACCCCGCAAGGGGTGTGTGAGTAGAAATAAGAAAATGAATAAAATCACCAGTGCAGTGACAGAGGTTGCACCCCGCAAGGGGTGTGTGAGTAGAAATTACTGTTGGTGGTGTATTAATCAACGTGCTTAAGGTTGCACCTCGCAAGGGGTGTGTGAGTAGAAATTGGAAGATTAAAACCATACTGTGTACGATTCAAGTTGCACCCCGCAAGGGGTGTGTGAGTAGAAATCATTGCGTAAGTGTTCACAATAGATTGTTTTATGTTGCACCCCGCAAGGGGTGTGTGAGTAGAAATGTTCCAGCCTTTCAGGTAATCGTTATACATATCGTTGCGCTATTTTCCGAACAGATGCCAATAATTCTTCGTACTAAGGGATTTGGAAGTGATATTAAGGTGTGTTGTAAATGATAACAAATAATTTTAGCAAAGAATAAGTGGACAGAAATGTCTAGTTGTGTTAGTCTGTTATTCATGGTGATAGAAGTTTTGCGAAGTATGTGTTAGTCTGTTACTTCTTGGAAATAAAAAAGTGCATCTTTATGCATCAAGAAATTTTCTATCTCATAAAAAACAGAAGAGGGGGAAATAAAAATGCAGAAAGAAAGGTTTGTCAAAAAGACAATAATTACAATATTAGGGATGGTATTCCTGACAGGGACTGTATCTGCAGCAGAGGCATCTGTTGCTGGAAAGACTGCGCTATCCAGCAAGAAGATGACACTGCAGGTAGGGCAGAAGAAAACGCTTCGCATTAAGAATGCAAAGAAAAAGGCGAAATGGAGTATAAAGTCAGGAAAGAAATATGTTCGTCTCAGCAGTAAGAAAAAAGCAAGTGTAACGGTTATTGCAAAGAAGAAGGGAACGGCAACAGTTCAGGCGAAGGTTGGAAAAAAGGCTTATCGCTGTAAAGTTACAGTCAAGGAAAAGAAACTGGTATTAAAACAGGAAGATTATCCGGGAAAGAATCTTAAGGATGTTGCTGCTTTGCTCAAAATCATTCAAAATCAGGTGCAACTTGGGGCATATCAGGAAATTAGCAAGGTGAATGATACAGCATATTATATGTGGAATGAAAAGGGCAGGCTCATTAAGATTAACTGGACAGATTGTAATTTGTCAGGAGAGTTGTCCATGGAGAAGTTACCGGAACTTCAGGAGCTATATTGTTCCCAAAACCAGCTTCGCGGACTGGATGTAAGTACGAATGGAAAGATGGAAATACTGGCATGTGGTGAAAACCAGTTAGAATCGTTGGATGTGAGCAGTAATACGGCTTTGCAGGAAGTATTCTGTTATACAAACCAAATAGGGAAGCTTGTAGTTGGAAGTAATACGAATCTGCGGGTATTGTCGTGCTATCAAAATCAGCTTATCAGTCTGGATGTCAGCAAAAATACTGCGTTGACAACATTGTCCTGTGAGAGTAACCAGCTTACTGAGTTGGATTTAAAGCAGAACCTTTCACTGGAAGTATTGCATTGCCGTCAAAATCAGCTTTCAAAGCTTGATGTCAGTGCAAATCTTAATCTGCTGGAGCTTTCCTGTAGTGGAAATCGGTTGAAGGAGCTGAATCTTAGTAAAAATACAAAGCTGATTACCCTGTATTGCAATAAAAATTCATTGCGGAGCCTTGACGTCAGCTCTTGTCCTGCATTGGAAAAGCTGGCCTGCATGGAAAACCAGATTCTCAGCCTGGATATTAGTAAGAATACAGAGCTGTGCGCGCTGTATTGCAGCAGTAACCAGTTGGAAGCGCTGGATATAAGTAAAAATGCTAAATTGCAGGAGCTGTATTGTACAAGTAATTTTATTACGGAACTGGATATCTCCAATAGCAAAGAACTGCTGGTTTTGGATTGTGATGGAGAAGTTGTCATAAAGTAGCAGTAATATTTGACTTGTTTTGCCAAATAATGTATACTTTTTTGAGGAATAGGGAACTGCTCGAAATGTAGTAGTATGTTGAAAAATGGTAATATTATAAGAAGAAAAAACAGCTTCTTGTAATCAATTGGTGGCACAAAAAACGTGTCTTTTATCGAAAATTGCGTTGCAATTTCCGATAAGTGATATTATATATTTGCTGTGTGCAGGAAAGGAATAGAAAAATGGGTAAGAAACCGGTTGTATTAATGGTACTTGATGGCTATGGATTAAATGAAAAGACAGAAGGAAATGCGATTGCGCAGGCAAAAACGCCTGTCATGGATAAATTGATGGCAGAATGCCCGTTTCAAAAGGGAAATGCCAGTGGACTTAGCGTAGGCCTTCCAGACGGGCAGATGGGAAATTCTGAAGTCGGTCATATGAATATTGGTGCAGGACGCATTATTTATCAGGAACTGACGCGTATTTCCAAGGCAATTGAAGAGGGCACTTTTTTTGAAAACAAAGCACTTTTGGCAGCAGTAGAGAATGCAAAGAAGAATGGTTCCACACTTCATTTATTTGGCCTTTTGTCAGATGGTGGTGTACACAGCCATAATACACATTTGTATGGATTGTTAGAATTAGCGAAAAGAAATGGTTTGGAAAATGTATTTGTGCATACATTTTTAGATGGACGTGATACAGCGCCTACATCCGGTAAAGGTTTTATGGAGGAACTTCAAAAGCAGATGGATGAAATCGGTGTTGGAAAAATTGCAAGTGTTCATGGACGTTACTACGCAATGGACCGTGATAATAACTGGGACCGTATTGAAAAAGCATACAATGCGTTGGTAGCCGGAGAAGGAAAGAAAGCGGATGATGCAATTCAGGCAGTAGCAGATTCTTATGCAGAAGATGTTACAGATGAATTTGTAGTACCAACTGTTGTGGAAAAGGATGGGAAAGCACTGGCTACGATTCAGCCAAATGATTCCATTATTTTCTTTAATTTCCGTCCAGACAGGGCACGTGAAATTACCCGTACATTCTGTGATGAGGATTTTGATAAGTTTAACCGTGTCAATGGTTTTATGCCTTTGACTTTTGTATGCTTTACTGATTATGATGAGACAATCGGCAACAAGCAGGTTGCATTTGTTAAGGAAAGTATTGATAATACATTTGGAGAGTTTTTGGCAGCAAATGGTAAGACGCAGCTCCGTCTGGCAGAAACGGAGAAGTACGCACATGTTACATTTTTCTTTAACGGAGGTGTAGAGGAGCCAAATGAGAAGGAAGATCGTTCACTGGTTAAGTCGCCTTCTGTAGCGACTTATGATTTACAGCCGGAGATGAGTGCTCCAGAAGTTGGTGAAAGATTGACAGCAGCAATTACTTCCGATAAGTATGATGTAATTGTTATTAACTTTGCAAATCCAGATATGGTAGGCCACACAGGTGTGATTCCAGCCGCAATTGCAGCGGTGGAGAGGATTGACCAGTGCGTTGGCGCAGCCGTAGAGGCAGTGAAAAAGGTGGATGGTGTATTATTTATCTGTGCAGATCATGGAAATGCAGAGCAGATGATTGACTATGAGACAGGAACTCCATTTACGGCACATACAACAAATCCGGTTCCGTTTATTTTGGTAAATTATGATGATGCGTATACTTTGCGTGAAGGTGGCTGCCTTGCAGATATTGCACCGACGCTGATTGAGATTATGGGGCTTAAGCAGCCTGTCCAGATGACTGGAAAATCCCTTCTTGTTAAAAAATAGGTCTTGAAAATGGGGACTGGCTGTGATATAATTATCTTAATTGTGTATTATATAAAGCGTGTTTTTCAGCACTCCGTTTATGATCTGGAAAATTGCGACAAACGTTATAGTAAACCAGCGAAGTCGGTGCGCTTGTTTAGTTTTAGAATGGAGGAAATTTTCATGATTCAGGTAGTTCATGCTATTTTATTAATTGTGTATATTATTGTTTGTGTTGCACTTACAATAGTTGTACTTATGCAGGAAGGTAAGCAGGCAGGTCTTACAGGTGCTATCAGTGGTGCTGCAGAGACATACTGGGGAAAGAATAAAGGTCGTTCCATGGAGGGCGGTCTGGTATTGGCAACAAGAATTCTTTTAGCACTGTTTCTTATCATTTCCTTATTATTGAATTTAAAGATTTTTTCTTAAGTTTATATTTAAAAGAGGATGCTATTTTGGTAGCATCCTTTTTTTTGGCATATTTATAGGGCAGATACAAAAACAGAATAGTAAACAGATAAAATCAAATGTTTGTGCCGCAAAGAGCGGCATGAGAGGATTAGTGTGAATGGTAACTGATACGAAGTTCAAAATTCGAATATCTGTTTAATTTTGTGGGAAAATATTACAGAATGTGTTATACTGTTACTATTCTTGAATAGTTTTGCGAATGTTTTTAGGACAGTCATGAATAATAATAGGATATCAAACAAAATCAAGTGATTGTGAAGCAGAGGAAAATAGTGACAAGGATAAAAATTAGTTAGATGAAATGGGGTGAAAGTCATGGTAAGGGAAGAGTTTGAGCGAAAAAAAGAAATGATACTTAAGTTTGTGTCTTCAGATGAATATAGGCCGCTTTCGATTAAGGAGATGGGGGCGGTACTACAGGTTCCGGCAAAGGAGAAGAAGGAATATCGTAGTGTTTTGGATGAGCTTTTTGCGGAGGGGAAGCTTCATTTGGATTTAAAGGGAAAGGTGAAACCACTACCGGGACATATTATGACTGGAAAATATATGGCAACACAGAAGGGATTTGGATTTGTGAGGGTTGAGGGGGAACCGGATGATATTTTTGTTTCGGCACATGATACAAAGGGGGCAATGGACGGAGATTCCGTACAGGTTATTTTGAAAAAACGTACGAAAGGGAAACGCCGGGAGGGAGAAGTTATCAGTATTTTGGAAAGAGGTTCCACTATTCTTGTTGGAACATATTCCAGCAGCAGAAGCTTTGGGTTTGTTGTAGCGGATAACCATAAGTTTACAAAGGATATTTATATTGCAAAAGCAGATACGAAAGGAGCAGTAACCGGGCATAAAGTAGTAGTGGAAATTACAGATTATGGAAATGATACCAGAAATCCGGAAGGAAGAGTTCTTGAGATTATTGGCCATGTTAATGACCCGGGAGTAGACATTTTGTCTGTTATTAAGGCATATGGGCTGCCAGAGGCATATCCAGATACTGTTCTGGATGAGACAGAGAAAATTCCAGAAGAGGTAGAGGAAGGCCAAAAGGCAGGAAGAACAGATTACCGTGATTTACAGACTGTTACTATTGACGGGGAAGATGCAAAGGATTTAGATGATGCAATCACGCTTACCAAAGAGGATGATATGTATCATTTGGGAGTTCATATTGCGGATGTCAGCCAGTATGTAACGGAGCGTTCAGCTCTTGATAAGGAGGCATTAAAGCGTGGTACGAGTGTTTATCTGGTAGACCGCGTGATTCCAATGCTGCCGCATAAGCTTTCCAATGGAATCTGCTCTCTGAATCAGGGAGTGGACCGTTTGGCGTTATCCTGCATGATGGAGATAAACGCAAAAGGCGAGGTGGTGAAGCACCGGATTGAGGAAACGGTCATTCGTGTAAACCGTCGTATGTCCTATACAAGTGTCCATAAGATTGTGGAGGAGAAGGACGAGGCGGAGAGAAAGGAATATGAAGAGCTGGTTCCTATGTTTGAACTGATGTATGAGCTGGCAGAAATTCTTCGGAACCGGAGATTTAAAAGAGGATCAGTGGATTTTGATTTTCCGGAGAGCAAAATTATATTGGATAACAAAGGAAAGCCAACAGATGTGATGCTTTATGAGCGGAATGATGCGCACAGGATTATAGAGGAGTTTATGCTGGCAGCAAACCAAACGGTGGCAGAGGAGTATTTTTGGCAGGAGCTTCCTTTTGTATACCGTACGCATGAGGCACCAGACAGTGAAAAGATAGAACAGTTAAATGCGTTTGTTAACAATTTTGGCTATACCATTAAAATAGGTACAGATGAAGAAATTCATCCGAAAGAGATTCAGAAGTTGATTAAGAATGTAGACGGAACAGCCGAAGAAGCGTTGATTAGCCGTTTGGCACTGCGTTCCATGAAGCAGGCGAAATATACGGTTGGATGCGAAGGCCATTTTGGACTGGCAATGAAATATTATTGCCATTTTACTTCACCAATCAGGCGTTACCCGGATTTGCAGATTCACCGGATTATTAAGGAAAATATCCATGGAAAGCTGTTGGAGAAGAGAGTGGAACATTACCGTCAGATTCTTCCAGAGGTGACAGCCGAAGCGAGCCGTCTGGAGCGCCGTGCGGAAGAGGCAGAGCGCGAAGTGGAGAAGATGAAAAAAGCGGAATATATGGAGCAGTTTGTTGGCCAGACTTTTGAGGGTATTATTTCCGGTGTCACAACATGGGGAATGTATGTGGAACTGCCAAATACCATTGAAGGTATGATTCGTGTCGCGGATATACCAGGAGATTATTATTATTTTGAAGAAGAAAAGTATCAGATGATAGGTGAACGCACCCATAAGATTTTTAAACTTGGGGAAAAAATCAAGGTTACGGTAGATGCAGTGGATAAGATTCTGCGTACAATTGATTTTGTCATTGCCGAAGAAGAGGGACAGGATAAGGAGGAAATGACAGATGTAAAAGAGCCTGTGCCAAAAGAAAGAGCAGAAGCTGACAGGAGAGAGGCAGTACAAAAAGAAAAGGCAGAAGCTGACAGGAGGGAAACAGTAAGAAAAGAAAAGGCGGAGGCTGACAGGAGGGAAACAGTAAGAAATGTAAAGGATGTGGATTTTTCAGGAAGAGCCATATCAAAGCGGGCAAGAAAAAAGGCAGCTATTTTGAGCAAAAAGAAAGGAAAGCCTAAAAAAGAGGATGTCCCTTCCAGTAAGAAAAAAGCAAAGAAAAAAGCATCGGCAAAGGAAAAAGCTCTTCTAGCGGAAAAGAAGAAAAAGGTTATGAAAGAGCGGCAGGCTAAGTTAGGAAAGAAGGAAGGAATTGAGAAGGCGTTTGCCCGAAAGATTGCTGCAAGCAAGCGGGCAGAACAGTCAGGAGGAGTTTATGGCAAGCGAAGTAAAAAAAGTAATCGCAAATAATAAAAAGGCTTATTATGATTATTTTATAGAGGACAAGTATGAGGCAGGCATTTCTTTAGCAGGGACGGAAGTAAAGTCTCTGCGTATGGGAAAGTGCAGCATCAAGGAGGCATTTATCCGAATTGAAAAAGGGGAGATGTATATTTACAATATGCATATCAGTCCTTATGAGAAAGGAAACATTTTTAATAAAAATCCGCTTCGGATTAAAAAACTGCTGCTTCACCGTTATGAAATAAGGAAAATGGAAGGACAGATTGCCCAAAAAGGTTATACGATTGTTCCATTAAATATCTATTTTAAAGGAAGCTTGGTTAAGGTGGAAATAGGTTTGGCAAAAGGTAAAAAGCTTTATGATAAAAGACAGGATATTGCGAAAAAGGACCAGAGAAGGGAAGCAGAGAAGCAGTTTAAGATTAAAAATTTATAAAACAGAGTTTTTATCCCACAGACAAAGGAAACATCGCTTGACAAGGGGAAACACACCAGAGTATGAAGTGCTGGGGGTAAAAAATCAGATTTTCCACTCAAACGAAACGCGCTCGCCGGTGGCGTGGATCTGGGAGAGAATGATGTCAGCCACCTGCCGCCGGTCCTCAAAGTCGATATTGTCTCAGCGGCCCAGGGGGCGGACAGAAACTCGATCTTTTGCGGGGGGCATCTTCTGCCTGTTCCCGATTATGAAGCCGGTAAAAACAATAGTGGTAAATTTTTTCATACTGTTCTTCAATGTCCAGTGCCACAATGCTCCCTCCTCTTGCACTCTCTATGATGTATAACGGTCAAAAAATCTAACATAGGACTTGCCAAAAAGATGAAAGTCAGTCAATAGCGGCTCAGTATAAGCTCGAAGTGATGGATATACTCTATCAAAAGAATCGTCCTTTAGATATCAACACCAAGGGTCAATTCCCTAATCTTAATGTAGTATAAGAAAACAGTAATTTTAAAATGGGTCAGACACTGTTCTGGCCCATTTTTGATGCTATCATGTAGGCAGTATGATATAATAAGAAAAATTTTGAAATGAGTGTCAGATTTTCGTCTAGAAGTTGTGTATATAGGTGAAGGGAGGATTTGTATGGATGATAATGGCATAATACAACTGTATTGGGACAGAAATGACCAAGCCATTAGAGCAACGTCTGAAAAATATGGTCATTACTGCAAAGCCATAGCAAGGAACATATTAAATAGTGAAGAAGATGCAGAAGAATGTGTCAATGATACTTACCTGAATGCCTGGAATTCCATGCCAACCCATTGGCCTGAGCAGTTAGCAACATTCCTCGGTAAAATCACGCGGAACCTGTCTTTTAACAAGTATAAGCACAATCACACTGAAAAACGGGGCGGTGGTGAGATAACACTTGTTTTAGACGAACTAACCGATTGCATATCAGATGTTGATGATGTAGAGCAAATCATTGACCGTCGAGAACTGATGAAGGCTATCAACTCATTTGTAAGAAATCTTTCGGTAAGCAAGCGGAATATATTTGTACGCCGTTACTGGTATGCAGATTCCGTTGCAGAAATTGCAAAGGACAATGGTATGTTGCAAGGAACCGTCTCAAAGACACTGGAGCGCACAAGAAAACAGCTAAAAGTATATTTAACAGAAAGGGGCTTTGAACTATGAGAAAAGAAGATTTTTTTGAAGTCCTTGGTGAACTCGATGATGACATCGTGAAAGGAGCTAAACCGACTATGAAGAGGAAAGCAGGTTGGAAAGTTTGGGTAGCGATGGCTGCTTGTTTTACCGTTATGCTTTTTACTGCCCTTTCTATCTTTTCCAATTATTTCTGTCAGCAAGTTACTACACCGCCGGGTAATCCTAACGAAGTTATTGTTGACGATCCTACTGACACTACCGATGATAATACAACGCCCGCGACATCTGAAATCCATGTCAGCATGGACAATATTTCCTTCAATGAAGTGGGAGAATTGATAGATGCAGCCCGTATATGGCGTGACCCGGAGTTATATGACCGTATTCAGTGGGATAAAAACGCTGTGATTGAATACTATGGAAAAGACTTGACCCCGGCATATATTCCAGATGGATTGACCGCAGCCGTCGGAAACGGAACTGCGTCTGTGATGGCAGACAAGAGCGGCAAAATCGTAGAGGACACGCTTTGGCTCGGCTTTTACCATGACTATTACGAAGATGGAAGCCCGAAACTGACGGAAGATGTGGTGGCTACCAAAGGTTTTTCTATGACAGCTTCAAAGATTGGCCTTTTGAATGACTGCTTATACATTCTTCCTGAAAACGAAGTGAAAACCTCTGACATCGACGGAACGGCAGTCACCTTTGGATATCGTCCTATGCCTTATGGTCCGTATGACCCTGACACGCACGAACCGTCCGGCTATTATGATATGTATGTGGCTGAATTTGAATATGACGGTATTGAGTATCAAATAGTCGCTGAACAAATGGAAGCAAAAGAAGTTGTAAAAGTTGTATCGTCTATCATCTACGAAGAAGAAGTGTTCGTTGATAAGTAACTAACACTAAAAGAGCATAGAAAAAGGGCAGCCGAGAAATCGACTGCCCTTTTTCTATGCTGACAGACAGGTGTAGATGAATTGTAGTCTATGATACTGGCGTTTTTATCATGTTTTTTGTGGCGGTTTTGTCATAAAGCAAAAATGCGACCAAAATAAAAAAATAAAAGAAAAGCACCCTTCGTCAACCGGAAATGGTGTATAATGTAAGTGTCCAAACCACATTAAAAAGGAGTGCTTTTCCATGAAAATAATAACACAAATTTCACTGTTTGGCGATACCCAAAATGAAAATCTTGGAGATTTGGAACGGCTTAAAAATGTTCTTGACACAATTCCTGACCCAAAATTGATTGATAAATAAAAATCAATCCGGGGACAAGGGAGAAATGAGTGGCTGGTAGAAGCTGTGTGGAATGCATTGATTGCCAGTTCCTGCGTCAAGAAGGGTACAGCGAAATTAATTCGATTATATTAACTGTTGACATTCAATGATTGTGAAAAGTAAGAACGCCTGTAGCTGTGGTATACATCAAACACGACATACTGGTGTCTTGTTTGATGTGCTATGATAGGCAGGGAAGGGCAGAGATGAGAATAAATCGGTTGATTGGAATTTTATCTGTTTTATTACAGAAGGAGAAAGTGACTGCTCCAGAACTGGCAGAGCACTTTGAAGTAAGCAGGCGGACAATAAGCAGGGATATAGAGGAGTTGTGTAAGGCGGGAATTCCTATTCTTACGACACAGGGCCAGGGAGGCGGTATTACCATAATGGATGGATACAGAATGGACCGCACTTTGCTGACGAGTAAAGAAATGCAGGACATTTTGGCGGGGCTTCGAAGTCTGGACAGTGTAAATGGAACAAACCGCTATGTACAGTTAATGGAGAAATTGTCTGCCGGATCTTCTGATTTGCTGACGGGAAATCAGTCGGTGCTGATTGATTTATCTTCGTGGTATAAAAATGCATTAGCATCTAAGATAGAAATTATAAGAAATGCCATTGAATCTAAGATAGAAATTGATTTTTGCTATTATTCCCCAAAAGGGGAAAGTAACCGGCAGATGGAGCCATACTATCTGATATTCCAGTGGTACAACTGGTATGTATGGGGCTGGTGCAATATGAGACAGGACTTCAGGCTGTTTAAGTTAAACCGTATGGAAGAGGTTACGCTCAGTGAGCGTGTTTTTGAAGGAAGAAACTGTCCGTTGCCGGATTTGAGCGACAATAAAGTATTTCCTGAAGGAATAGAGGTAAAAGCATTGTTTAAACCGGAATGTAAATGGAGGCTGGTAGAAGAATATGGAGAAGGATGCTATACAGAGCAGGAGGACGGAAGACTTTTGTTTCAATCAAATTATACCAACAAGGATTACCTGATTGACTGGCTTTTTTCTTTTCATGATGGAGTAGAATTACTGACCCCGGAGGAGATACGAGCAGAGATAAAAGAGATACTTGAAAGAATGGAGGAAATTTACAGATAGATATGTCAGTACTAGTGTTACTGGGGGCGGTTTGCGCCATCCTCGTTTTGCCTTTGTGCAAATAACTACAAAACTAACGTATTAAAATTAATAGGAAAGGAAGAAAAGGTATGAAATATGAATGGTTAGATGAGTATTTAATGAGGAAAAGAGGGGTTACAAAGGATTTGCAAACAGACTGGAACTGGGTCCGCTATCATATTGGTGGGAAAATGTTTGCAGCGGTCTGTCTGGAATGGCAGGATAATAAACCCTATTATATTACGTTAAAGCTGGAACCAACAGAAGGGGAGTTTTTAAGAGAGCAGTATGAAGATATTGTTCCAGGATATTATATGAATAAAGTGCATTGGAATTCTGTAAAGCCAGAGGGGCAGGTTCCTGATGATTTGCTGAAGGATATTTTAGATAAATCCTACGAACTGGTACTTGGCGGATTTAGTAAAAAACGGCAACGAGAAATATTGGGTATTAGCTGTTGTGGTACAGATTGTGGAAAATGCAGTTTTTATGGCAAGATGTGTGAGGGATGTAATGAATGTCAGGGAAAGGTATTTCATGCACCGAAAGGAAAAGCCTGTCCTATTTATGCCTGCTCTGTTAATGGTAAGAAATTTAGGAATTGCAGCCAGTGTGAAGATCTGCCTTGTAAGATTTGGAGGGATACTAAAGACCCACAGCTTTCGGAGGAAGAATTTGAGAAGAATATAGAAGAGAGGGTGGGAAACCTGAAAGGATAAAAGATTTTGCTTCTGTAAATCAATTTTTGAAACCAGAAGATAACGCTTCATAAAGATTATTTTCAGTTATCTGTATTTTTTCTGTTTTTTGCCATAGTATTATCATAAAATGGTCTTATAGTATTACTATTCGTGGTTGCTTTTACGTATGATATTTAGAATGGCCGTGAATAGTAGTATCATATATAGATTTTTTTATGATAGTAAAGGATGGAGTTTGAATATGAGCAGAAAAGTTTGGAAAATGGCAGCTTTTGTTTTTACGGCAATTTTACTTTTGGCAGCAGGAAGAATTATTATTGAGGATATAGAAGAAAAGCAGGAAGACGAGATTACGCTTTTACGAAATGATACAGACAGTGCTGCGAAAGCAAATAAGGAGATGCGCGCAGTCTGGATTTATTTTGAAGAAATGAATAAGAAAGCGACTACATATACAAAATGGAAGAATTATATTGATGAAACCTTTGCTGTTTGCAAGGCAAAGAAAATGAATACTGTGATTTTGCAGGTTCGTCCCTGTGCAGATGCCATGTACCCTTCAAAGTATTATCCATGGTCAAAATATGCAACAGGAACAGCAGGGAAAAATCCGGGATTTGACCCATTAGAATATGCGGTAACGGCTGCGCACAAGCTGGGCCTGGAAATCCATGCATGGATTAATCCATACCGGATTACCCTGTCCTCTACTAAAATTTCAGAGCTTCCGTCAGATTCGATTGCACGAAAGTGGGCCACTTCTGGGGATAAGTCAGAGCGGAGAAATGTATTGTCAGTTAATAATGCGTTATATTTTAATCCGGCATCTGCACAGGTAAGAAATCTAGTAGCAAAAGGCGTACAGGAAATCGTTAAAAAGTATGATGTAGACGGAATCCATATGGATGATTATTTTTATCCAAGCCTTGGTACAAAGAATTTAAAGAAATTTGATTATAGCGAGTATAAAACTTATGTGAAAGAGTGCAAGGCAAACAACGAAACACAGAAGTCACTGGTCAGTTGGCGCAGAAGCAATGTGAATAAAATGGTCCGCAAGGTATATAATATAGTAAAACTAAATGACAAGAACTGTATCTTTGGGATTAGCCCGGCAGGTAATTTAAAAAATCTGTATGCAGATACAAAGTATTATAGTGATGTCAAGCTTTGGATGAAATCAGAAGGATATATCGACTATATTTGTCCTCAAATTTACTGGTCTTTTACCCAAACGACGGCACCTTATAAAAAGATGGTCAACCAATGGGCAGAACTGCCAAGAATCAGTAAGGTTAAGCTTTATATTGGGCTTGCAGGATACCGGGCAGGTATTTCAATGAAAGAAGCAAAGGCAGTAGCAGATAAAGGATGGGCAAAAAGCAATACAATTTTGAAACGTCAGGTGGAATATGCCCGTTCGACGAATCAGGTCAAAGGATTTTGTATTTTTTCCTATCGTACTTTTACAAAGACATCAGCAGCAAAGGAAGTGAAAAACCTGCTAAAGGTGTTGAATTAGGGTGTTGGCTGTTCTAAACAGTATAAGTAAAATTATAAGCGGTGAAGCATCGATAGACGATGCTAGTACAACGAATATTAAGTAATTGGCAGTTTGACTTGCTTTTTTAATATTTGACAGTTGGAAGTGTGTGTGTTATATTAGTAAACACCTTGTTTATCAGGGATAAACCTTACAACGATATTAGGGGTTGTACTGGTTTCGACGGGCTCACTGAAAATGGAGAAGCTGTTCGTGGTCGGACACCACGTTAAAAGTTCGAATTAAAATTAAACGCTGAAGACAATTTAGCATTAGCTGCCTAGTTGCAGCTTGTCGGCCCTGACGTCCCGCCGTCAGGATTCCCGGCATCGACCTGCGGGAAACTTCATTGCCAAAGCTTTGAGGTGATGGAAAATATATGAAGCTACTGAAGGGCAGAGCCTGCTGGTAGGCGCTGTCTGGAGGGAATGTTAAAGTATCAGCTATAACAGTAGAAGTACATTGAATCTGGGTTCGGACAGGGGTTCGATTCCCCTCAGCTCCACTAAAGGGAAATGCTTGAAAACACTGTATTTTGGGCATTTCTCTTTTTCTGTATATGCGAAAAAATGTGTTTTTGGGGTGTTTTGGGACGTTTCAGTATGAATGAATTGGGGTCAAAAGAAACCGTAAAAAACCGCATAATATAAGGCGATAATATTCTGAATAAAAATAAATAAACCTACCTTGTACTTGAACTTGACCGATATAGGTAGGTTTATTCTATAACCATATCTAGTACAACGAATATTAAGTAATTGGCAGTTTGACTTGCTTATTTTCCTGA